>NZ_VZQN01000007.1:0-213412 GCF_014397645.1 Paraburkholderia sp. 31.1 | reverse complement strand
TCACGGTCGGCAATCATACGGTTACGCTGCCGGGCATCGGCGCCTACCTGGCGCAGGCGATCAGCGACAAGAACCTGCACGCGATCGGCTGGGTCATCCTCGCGATGACGGTCGTGATTCTCGCCTATGACCAGTTGCTGTTCCGTCCGCTCGTCGCGTGGGCCGACAAGTTCCGCATGGAGACCACGACTTCGGGCAACGCGCCGCAGTCCTGGCTGCTCGACACGATGCGGCGCACACGTCTGATTCATCAGTTGCTGACGCCGGCGGGCGTGATGCTCGCGACCACCGCACGCATTCCGTTCCGTGTGCCTTTCGCGAGCGCGCGACGCGCCAGCGGACCGCGCGGCGAGAAATCGACGCGCGTGGGGGACATCGTGTGCGGCGTGCTCGTATTCGTGCTGACGGTCTATGCGATCTATCGCGTCGTCGCCTATGTGCGTGCCGGCGTCACGCTCGACGAGGTCGGTCACGTGTTCGTGCTCGGGCTCATCACACTACTGCGGGTCGCCGTGCTGATCGCGATCTCCTCGGTGATCTGGGTACCGATTGGCGTGTTGATCGGCCTGCGTCCGGCGCTCGCCGAGAAGGTCCAGCCGCTCGCGCAGTTTCTCGCCGCGTTCCCCGCGAACCTGCTGTTCCCGGTGTTCGTGATCGTGATCGTGCGCTTTCATCTGAATCCGGATATCTGGCTGTCGCCGCTGATCGTGCTCGGCACGCAGTGGTACATCCTGTTCAACGTGATCGCGGGCGCGACCGCCTATCCGAACGACTACCGCGAGGCGGCCATCAATTTCCGCATCCGGGGCTGGCAATGGTGGCGCCAGCTGATGCTGCCGGGCGTATTCCCTTACTACGTAACTGGCGCGATCACCGCATCGGGCGGCGCGTGGAACGCGAGCATCGTGTCCGAGTTCGTCCAGTGGGGCGATACCAATGTGGTCGCGCACGGCCTCGGCGCCTATATCGCCGAGACGACCGCCGCGGGCGACTTTCCGAAGATCATCCTTGGCGTCGCCGTGATGTCGCTATTCGTCACGCTATTCAACCGCGCGCTGTGGCGCCCCCTGTATGCCTTTGCCGAAATCAGGCTGTGACTCGACTAGGAGTGAACCCATGCAAAACGTCATTCAAGCCATTCCCGCCGACCGGCTCCAGTCGCCGCCGCCCGTGGGCGCGCAACTGCTGAACATCGAGCACGTGAGCCGCGGCTTCCATAAAAACCAGAGCGACCTGCTGGTGCTCGACGACGTCAATCTGACGCTGCACGAGGGCGAAATCGTCGGACTGCTCGGCCGCTCGGGCTCGGGCAAGTCGACGCTGCTGCGCATCATCGCCGGTCTGATCCGGCCGACGAGCGGCAATGTGACCTACCTGGGCAAGCCGCTCGACGGTCCCGCCGAGGGTGTCGCGATGGTGTTCCAGACCTTCGCGCTGTTTCCGTGGCTGACGGTGCTGCAGAACGTCGAAGCGGGGCTGGAGGCGCTCGGCGTCGGCGTCGAGGAGCGGCGCACGCGCGCGCTCGCCGCGATCGATCTGATCGGCCTCGATGGTTTCGAAAATGCGTATCCGCGCGAACTGTCGGGCGGCATGAGGCAGCGCGTCGGCTTCGCGCGCGCGCTCGTCGTCGATCCGACCATCCTGCTGATGGACGAGCCGTTCTCCGCGCTCGACGTGCTGACCGCCGAAACGCTGCGCACCGACCTGCTCGACCTGTGGAACCAGGACCGCATGCCGATCAAGTCGGTGCTGATCGTCACGCACAACATCGAGGAAGCCGTGTTCATGTGCGATCGCATTCTCGTGCTGTCGTCGAACCCCGGGCGCGTGGTGGCCCAGACCGTAGTGCCGTTCGCGCATCCGCGCAACCGGCTCGACCCGGATTTTCGCGCGCTCGTCGACGAAATCTACGCGAAGATGACCGCGCGCCCCAGCGACACTGCGGCCAAACGCGAACTCGAACCCGGCAGCTGGTTGCCGAACGTGTCGACCAACCTGATGGCCGGTCTGCTCGAAACGCTCGCTGCAGCGCCCTACAACGGCCGCGCCGACATGCCCGAGATCGCGCGCACACTGCAGCTGGAAGTCGACGAACTGTTCCCGATCGCGGAGATGCTGCAGTACCTCGGCTTTGCCGAAGTCAGCGAGGGTGACGTGTTCCTGACGCCACCCGCGCATCGATTCGCCGAGGGCAGCACGCAGGAGCGCAAGATCATGTTCGCCGATCATCTATTGCAGCGCGTGCCGCTCGCCGCGCGAATCAGAAAGGTGCTCAACGAACGGCCCGGACATCGCGCGCCGCGCGTGCGCTTCGAGCAGGAACTCGAGGACCTGCTGTCCGACAGCGCGGCGCAGGAGACACTCGATGCGGTGATCGACTGGGGTCGTTACGCGGAGATCTTCTCGTACAACGACAAGACGGAGACTTTCAGTCTCGCGGACGTCGAGACCTGAGCGAGTGCCGAAACGAAATGGCCGCGCAGAACCTGAGAGCGGTGGATCGTCTTCACGAGTTGGCGGTTTTTCCAGTCGACCGCCTCAGGCCCACGCGCGCGAGCATGAAACTCGCGCGGCCCATCGATGAAGATTCGGGCTTCCAGGGCGAACGCGAGTACGCCGTCGCGTTATCGCTGCACGACGTGCCGAACCTCGGCCAGCTGCTGCCGGCGTTGCTCGCCCTGCCGCTCCAGCATCCAGCCGGGGTACTCCGCCGGCAGCGCGCTGACTTCGGCCAGCTTCGCGAGCTCATCGGCGGATAGCGCGACGTTGGTCGCCGCGATGTTGTCGTCGAGCTGCTCGATTTTCTTCGCGCCGACGATCACCGTGCTGACGACACGCTGATGCAGCAGCCACGCCAGCGCGATCTGCGCGACCGAGACGTTTTTCGCTGCAGCGATTTCGCGCATCACGTCGATGCAGTCATACGCGCGCTCGCGATCGACAGGCGGAAAATCGAAGTTCGTGCGACGGCTGCCCGCCTCGGCCTGCTGCTCGCGTCCGTATTTGCCGCTCAGCAAACCGCCCGCGAGCGGGCTCCACACCATCAGGCCGAGGCCTTCGCTTTGCAGCATCGGTACGAGTTCGCGTTCGAGATCGCGGCCCGCGAGCGTGTAATACGCCTGCAGCGTTTCGAAGCGCGCGGTGCCGAGCCGCTCGGCGATGCCGAGCGCCTTCGCGATCTGCCACGCGGCCCAGTTCGACACGCCGACGTAGCGCACGTGGCCGTGCTGCACGAGCGTATCGAGCGCGCGCACGGTTTCTTCGATCGGCGTGGCCGGATCGAAACCGTGGATCTGATACAGGTCGACGTGATCGAGTTGCAGACGCTTCAGGCTCGCCTTGATGCCGTCGAGGATGTGATAGCGCGACGCGCCGCGCGCGTTTGCGAACTCGCCGGTCTGGCCGAACACCTTGGTGGCGATCACGACCTTGTCGCGCGGTACTTGCAGATTCTTCAGCGCCTGGCCGGTGATCTGCTCGGACAGGCCGCCCGCGTAAACGTCCGCGGTGTCGATGAAATTGATGCCCGCGTCGAGCGCCCGGCCGACCAGCCGCTCCGCGTCGTTCTGCTGCAGATCGCCGATCTGCCGCCAGATGCCTTCGCCACCGCCGAAGGTCATCGTGCCCAAACACAACTCTGAAACAAACACACCGGTACGGCCCAACTGGTTATATCGCATCGTCGACGCTCCATCGTGGGTGCAGGAAGAGTCGTCAAGCGTACTGCAATTGGCGGAGGTTGGTAGGAGTGGCGCACACGCCGCAAAAGACTACGAATTCCAGCAGCGGCGCGACGCCCGATGGGCCGCGCACGAGCGGCGAAAACCTGCGAGACTGGCGGCTATTGCGCCGTCAGCGTGGAATGACCCACAACCGCCAAAACGGTCGACATTGCCCGGTACCGACTGGATATCCCCCGCGCCGCCCTCATCTGCACAAGCATGACTTCGGCAAAGACTTCCGCCGCACTCGACGCGGCGCCCCGCTCCCGCAAGACCCGCTCCTCCGCGAGCGCGGCGCGCGCCGCCGCGCCAGCCTTACCGCGAGCCCAGCAGGCGCTCGACGGTTTTCACCCAGCCGTCGCCAACTGGTTCCAGCAAACCTTCGCCGCCCCGACCGACGCACAAGCCGCCGCGTGGCCGCAGATCCGGAGCGGCCGCTCGACGCTGGTCGCCGCGCCGACGGGCTCCGGCAAGACGCTGACCGCATTCCTGTCCGCGCTGAACGAGCTGGTCTCGCAAGGCCTCGCGAACGGCGGCACGCTGCCCGACGAAACGCTGGTCGTCTACGTGTCGCCGCTGAAGGCGCTTTCGAACGACATCCGCCTGAATCTGCAACTGCCGCTGCAAGGCATCGCCACCGAACTCGACAGGCTCGGCCTGCCGCCGCTCGACATTCGCACCGCGGTGCGCACCGGCGACACCACGCAGCAGGAACGCAATGCGTTGAAAAAGCGCGCGCCGCACATTCTCGTGACGACGCCCGAGTCGCTGTACGTGCTGCTCGGCTCGGATTCTGGCCGCCGCATGCTGGCAACGGTGCGCACGGTGATCGTCGATGAGATTCATGCGCTCGCCGGCAGCAAGCGGGGCAGTCATCTCGCGCTGAGCCTCGAACGGCTCGACGCCCTCTGCGCCCGGCGCCTGCCGCGCATCGGGCTGTCGGCGACGCAAAAGCCGGTCAGCGCGGTCGCGCGGTTTCTGGTCGGCGGCGCGAGCCTCGAGAGCGACGTACCGGCCGAGTGCGCGGTGATCGACGTCGGCCACGTCCGCGCGCGCGACCTCGCGCTCGAGATCCCGCCGGTGCCGCTCGAAGCGGTGATGGCCAACGAAGTGTGGGAGCGCGTCTACGATCGGCTCGCCGAACTGGTCGCGCAGCATCGCACCACGCTGATCTTCGTCAACACGCGCCGGATGGCCGAGCGCGCCGCGCGTCATCTGACCGAGCGGCTCGGCAAGGACGCGGTCGCTGCGCATCACGGCAGTCTCGCGAAAGAACATCGTTTCGACGCCGAACAGCGCCTGAAACGCGGCGAGCTGCGCGTGCTGATCGCGACCGCTTCGCTCGAACTCGGCATCGATATCGGCGACGTCGACCTCGTCTGCCAGATGGGGTCGCCACGCGCGATCGCGCCGTTCCTGCAACGCGTCGGCCGCTCGGGCCACCACGTCGGCGGCATGCCGAAGGGGCGGCTCTTTCCCGCCTCGCGCGACGACCTGCTCGAATGCGCGGCGCTGCTCGATTGCGTGCGGCGTGGCGAACTCGATGCGCTACGCATCCCGCGCGCGCCGCTCGACGTGCTCGCGCAACAGATCGTCGCGGAAGTGTCGAGCGCCGAGTGGAGCGAGGATGCGCTGTTCGACATGCTGCTGCGCGCAGCGCCGTACGCGGATCTGTCGCGCGAGCAATACGACGCGGTGCTGCGCATGCTCGCCGAGGGCTACACGAGCCGCCACGGTCCGCGCGCCGCGTACGTGCATCGCGATGCGGTAAGCGGCACGCTGCGCGGCCGGCGCGGCGGCAAGCTGGTCGCCGTGACGTCGGGCGGCACAATCCCCGAAAACGCCGATTACGCCGTCGTGCTCGAACCGCAGGCGATCAACATCGGCACCGTCAACGAGGACTTCGCGGTCGAAAGCCTCGCCGGCGATGTGTTCCAGCTCGGCAACGCGTCGTACCGGATTCTGCGAATCGAGAGTGGCCGGGTGCGGGTCGAGGACGCACAAGGGCAACCGCCGAACATTCCGTTCTGGCTCGGCGAGGCGCCGGGGCGCAGCGACGAGCTGTCTTTCGCGGTCGCGAGATTGCGGGAGCAGATCGAGCGTTTGCTGACGGAGGGCGAACCGGCGTCACACGCGGTTGCGTCGGTGCCAATCGCCGCGGCGCAATTCGAAGCAGCCGCAACGCCCGCGAAATCCGCGGCAAAGAGAGGACGCAAAGCGAAAGCTGCCGTGGCGCAGAGCGCGACGCAGAGCACAACGGCGTCCGCAACCGCCGCAGCCACGTTGCCCGCGAGCGAAGCCGAACCCACGACCGCGCGCCTCGACCACGCCATCGCCTGGCTCGCCGACGAGCTCGCGCTCGACGAGCCCGCCGCGCGCCAGATCGTCGAATACCTGGCGCGTGCGCGCGCCGCGCTCGGCGTACTGCCGACGCAGAGCACGCTGGTGATGGAGCGCTTCTTCGACGAATCGGGCGGCACCCAGCTCGTGATCCACTCGCCGTTCGGCAGCCGCGTGAACCGCGCGTGGGGGCTCGCGCTGCGCAAGCGCTTCTGCCGCAGCTTCAACTTCGAGTTGCAGGCCGCCGCCACCGAAGACGCGATCGTGCTGTCGCTGACCGGCAGCCACTCGTTCGTGCTCGACGAGGTCTGGCGCTATCTGCACTCGAACAGCGCCGAACGTCTGCTGATCCAGGCACTGCTCGATGCGCCGTTGTTCGGCGTGCGCTGGCGCTGGAACGCGACGACCGCGCTCTGCCTGCCGCGCTACACGGGCGGCCGCAAGACCGCGCCGCAACTGCAGCGCATGCGCAGCGAAGATCTGCTCGCAAGCGTGTTTCCCGAGCAGGCCGCGTGTCTGGAGAACGTCGTCGGCGAACGCGAGGTGCCGCGCCACCCCTTAGTCGACCAAACCATCGACGACTGTCTGCACGACGCGATGGACAGCGAACGCTGGCTCGCGCTGCTGCGCCGCATCGAGCGCGGCGAGTTGCGGCTCGTCGCGCGTGATCTGCCGGCGCCGTCACCGCTCGCCGCCGAAATCCTGACCGCGAAGCCCTACGCGTATCTCGACGACGCGCCGATCGAGGAGCGCCGCACCCAGGCGGTGCTGAACCGCCGCTGGACGGACCCTGAAAGGGCCGACGATCTTGGCGCGCTCGACGCCGCCGCGATCGACAGCGTGCGCGACGAGGCGTGGCCGCAGGCGCGCAACGCCGACGAAATGCACGAAGCGCTGACGGGCCTCGCGTGCATCACCGGGGCCGAGGCGCTCGCGCACGAGGATTGGCCGACGCTGCTTGCGGCGTTGGCGAAAGCCGGCCGGGCGACGCGCTTGCCGCTGGCCGCGCAAGCCAACGCGAGCACGGGCAACGACAACGCCAGCGCCAGCGACAGCGACAGCGACAGCGACAGCGACAGCGACAGCGACAGCGACAGCGACAGCGACAGCGACAACGCACTGTGGCTGCCCGCCGAACGCCTGACCTGTTTCGAAGCGCTGTACCCCGGCATCGCGCGCAATCGCTACATGCCGCCGCTGAACGCCCCGAAGGGCTACACCGAGAGCTGGAGCGCTGACGACGCGCTCGTCGACGTGTTGCGCGCGCGGCTGACCGGCTTCGGCCCGCTGACGGTCGAGGCGATCGCGCGCCCGCTCGGTTTGCCGGCCGACCGGATCGAACAGGCGCTGATCCGGCTCGAAGCCGAAGGCTATCTGTTGCGCGGCCGCTTCACGCCGCACACGAGCGACGAGGAATGGTGCGAACGACACCTGCTCGCACGCATCCACCGCTACACGGTGAGGCGGCTGCGGCGTGAGATCGAGCCGGTCGAGCGGCACGACTTCATGCGCTTCCTGTTCGAATGGCAGCATCTGACGCCGACGACACGCGCCGAAGGCCGCGACGCGCTCGCCGCCGCGCTCGACCAGCTCGAAGGCTTCCAGGCCGCGGCCGGCGCGTGGGAGGAAGACATCCTGCCCGCGCGCGTGCGTGCCTACACCAGCAGTTCGCTCGATGAGCTATGCCGCGCCGGCAAGCTCGTCTGGACCCGCCTGACCGAGCGGGCGCGCGGCGCCGCCGGTCCGGTCCGCGGCACGCCGATCGTGCTGCTGCCGCGCGCCCAGCTGCGTGCGTGGCGCGCGCTGCTCGATCCGGCGCGCCAGGTCGAGTTGTCGGCGCTCGCGCAAAGCGTGCACGACACCCTCGCGCAACACGGCGCGATGTTCTTCGACGAACTGCTCGCCGAGGTGCGCGTGCTGCGCATGGAGCTCGAAAACGCGCTCGGCGAGCTGGTCGCGGCCGGCCTCGCGAACTCCGACAGCTTCGCGGGCTTGCGCGCGTTGCTGAAGCCGGTCGCCAAACGCAACGCGTTTTCCAGCAGCCGGCGCGCGCGAGCGAGCGCGCTGATCGGCGGCATGGACGACGCGGGGCGCTGGGCGCTCGTAAGCCGTCCGTCCGCCGTCGCGCCGGAAAATCCACCCGAACGGCGGCGCCAGTTGCCGCCCGAGGCGCTCGAACACGTCGCAATGACGTTGCTGCGCCGCTACGGTGTCGTGTTCTGGCGCGTGCTCGAACGCGAGGCCGAATGGCTTCCGCCGTGGCGCGATCTGCTGCGCGTTCTGCAGCGGCTCGAGGCGCGCGGCGTGATCCGCGGCGGGCGGTTCGTCAACGGACTCGCGGGCGAGCAGTTCGCGCTGCCCGAGGCGATTCCGCTGCTGCGCGAGGTGCGCCGGCAGCCGAACGACGGTGCACTTATTTGCGTTGCTGGGACCGATCCGCTGAATCTCGTCGGCACGCTGCTGGTCGGCGACAAGGTGCCGGCCGTGACCGGAAACCGCGTGCTGTATCGCGACGGCGTGGTGGCGGCCACGCTGGTGGCCGGCAAGTTCCGGTTCGACGCGGCGCTCGACGCCAACCCGCCCGAACGCGAACGCGCCCGCGCGCTGCTGGCGCGCCGCCTCTAGCGACGTCATCGTGGCGTCGTTCTGGCGGGTAATAATCGCGCCGCGCGCGGCCGCGCCGGCCCATACTCATGCTTAGCAAAACGTTAATGATTCTTCGCTCGAATTGTCACGCTTAGATACAATGAGGCAGTTTCATTTTAGTATGAGGAAGACTGTCTGCCGCCGCCCGCCTTGATAGGGACCGCCGGCACACTCCGGGGATTCCATGAGCGACCAGCTACACGACCAGGTGCTTCACGCGCGGTTCGGCACGAGCAGCCCTCGCTGGGGCCTGGCGGCGGCCAGCAACATACTGGAACTCGTGCCTGCGCACGGCCACGCGGCTGTCGGCGTCGCCATTTCCCTCACCTCTTCTCAAGCTTCCCAGGTCCGCGCGCTGAGCGGCGTGACCTCCCACGTCGTCGTCGACGTTCAGTTGGACGCCGCGCCGCTGCGGCTGCATCTGGTCGGCAAGAAACTCGATTGTCATCGCTGGGGCGGCACCGCGTCGGCCGATGGCGACACCGAATCCGTCGCGCGAGCGCTGCTGCACGGTCTGTCGTTCGCTGAACAGGTCGTCTCGGAGGTCAATTCGGTCGTCGTGATCGTCGACCGGAACGGCCGGATACAGCGCTTCAACCGGCTAGCCGAGGAGCTGACCGGGCTCAGGGAAGAGGACATCATCGGCCGCAGCGTCTGGACGTTGTTCATGTCGTCCGACGACGACCGGGTCTCGAACGAGGTGAGCGCGAATTTTTTCAATCGTGGCGAACCGTACGAGATCGAACGGCGCATCAAAACGGTGCACGGCGAACGGCTGTTCCTGTTTCGCAACAAATTCGTGCGCAGCGGCAGCGGCATCGAAGAGCAGTTCCTGATCTGCTCGGGCACCGACATCACCGAACAACGGCTCGCGCAGGACCGCCTGATCGAGCAGGCCACCACCGACCCGCTCACAGGCCTCGCCAATCGCAACGCGATCCAGGAGCGCATCCAGATCGCGATCGAACTGGCCGCGCCGGGCGAAACCGTCGGCATCCTGTTTCTCGATCTCGACAACTTCAAGAAGGTCAACGATCACTACGGCCACGTGTTCGGCGACCGCCTGATCTGCGACGTGTCGGACGCGATCCGCGACTGCCTGAATCCGGGCGACTCGCTCGCGCGTCTGGGCGGCGACGAATTCATCGTGCTCGCGGCGAAGGGCTCCGCGCATGAGCTGGAAAACACCGCGCAGCGCATTCTCGATCGTATGCGCATGCCGTTCGCTGTCGGGCTCGTCGAGGTCTATACCGGCTGCTCGATCGGCATCGCGCGTTCGCCCGAGCATGGCGAAACCCTCGAATCGCTGATCCGTTCGGCCGACACGGCAATGTACGTCGCGAAGGACGAAGGCAAGCGCACGCATCGCGTGTTCTCGCCGGACATGAATCGCCGCGTCGCGGAGTTCATGTGGCTCGACACGAATCTGCGCCGCGGACTCGACGAAGGCCAGTTGGCGCTGCACTATCAGCCGAAGCTGAACCTCGCGACGGGCGCCGTGCAAGGCGCCGAAGCGCTGGTGCGCTGGAATTCGCCGGAGCGCGGCCAGATCATGCCGGCGGAATTCATCCGTTATGCCGAGGAATCCGGACTGATCGGCGTGCTCGGCCGCTGGGTGATGGAAACCGCAGCGAAACAGGCGGCCCGCTGGAAAGCGGCCGGCTATGACCTGCGCGTCGCGATCAACGTGTCGGCGCGACAGCTCACGGATACAGCCGTGGTCCGCCATTTCACCGAGGCATTGCAGCACGCGAGTCTCGATCCATGCCTCGTCGACCTCGAACTGACCGAAAGCTGCCTGATCGAAAACGAAGCGGCCGCGATCGAGCTGATCAAGCAGTTCCGCCAACTCGGCGCGCAGGTGCATCTCGACGACTTCGGCACCGGCTACTCGTCGCTGTCGCAACTCGGCCGTATTCCGCTCGACGTGATCAAGCTCGACCGCAGCTTCACGGGCTCGATCCACGCGGATATGAAGGCACAGGCGCTGGTGCGCTCGATGGTCGCCGTCGCGCAGGAGCTCGATTTCCAGGTGGTCGCCGAAGGGATCGAAACCGAGGCGGAAGAAGCCTTCATGAAGGGGCTCGGCGTCGATTACGTGCAGGGCTTCCTGTACGCGAAGCCGATGCCCGCCACCGAGTTCGAGCGCTGGCTGCTCGATAGGCGCAGCAAGCTCAGGCTGATCGCCTGAGCCCTGCCGTCGCGCGCTTCAGCCGAGGCGCGCGGACCAACCACCCACTTCGTCTTCATCCATCCCGACGGCGCGCGCCGCGCAGTGGATTTGCGTCCACGTAGCCGCGTCGATCGGAATGCCGGCGGCCTCGCGCTGCGCGCGCGTCACGCGCTCGGGCTCGCCGGGTTCGTAGATGCGCTCCGCGCCCGCCGCGAGCGGCGACGCCTTCACCCACGCGAGGAACGCATCGGCTTCGGCTTGCGCATCGGGCGCGTCGAATGCGGTGGGATCGATGATCACCGATAGCATGCAGTTGATGATCGCGTGCGTGGTAGCGAGCGTGTCCGCATGCGTCGTGAAGCCGCCCGACAGCGCGCCGCCGAAAATCTCGCAGATCGCCGCGAGCCCGAAACCCTTGTAGCCGCCGAACGGCGTCAGCGCGCCGAACGGCGCTTCGTGCATGACTTTCGGTTCGAGCGTCGGCATGCCTTCGTGATCGATCAGCGCGCCGGGGGGCGTGTGCTTGCCCTGGTTATAAGCGACGCGCGTCTTGCCGAACGCGATCGTGCTGGTCGCGAAGTCGAGCACCAGCGGCGGTTTGCCTGGCCGCGGATAAGCGGCGCAGAACGGATTCGTGCCGATGCGCCGGTCCGCGCCGCCGAATGGCGCGACGAGCGGATCGCCCGCCACGTTGACGAAGTGAAACGACACCAGCCCGGCGCGCGCGCACTGCTCGGCCCAATGCCCGATGCGGCCGATATGATGCGCGCCGCGCAAGCCCACCGCGCAGACGCCGAGCCGCCGCGCGCGCTCGATGCCCCGCTCCATCGCCTCGAACGCGATCACCTGACCGAAGCCCTTGCCGCCTTCGACGGTCAGTACCGCGCCCGCGTCCTTCACGACGTCGGCGTGTCGATTCAGTTGCAGTTGCTGGTCGGCGAGCGATTCGACATAGCGCGGGATCATGCCGACGCCGTGCGAGTCGTGCCCGGTCAGATTCGCGGCCACCAGATGATCGGCCACCAGCTCCGCTTCGCGCGGCGTACTGCCCGCTCGCTCCCAGATCGCCCTGACGTAGGCATGCAGTTGATCGGCCGGAATCCGGGGCGTGGTGGTTTGGGCAGTCTGGGAGTCGGTCATTCAGCGTGTCGGTGAGGTTCGAACGGAAGGAATGAAACGGCGGGAAAAACAGCTGCATCAAAGCAGCATCGATAAACAGCGGGCCCGGGTCACGCCCGAGCCCCACTCAAACGAAACCAGAACTCACGGCGCCGCGGCAATCACTTCGGCAACCGCGGCCGTCAGCTTCTTGCCGTACGGCACGTGCAGGAACTCGTTCGGCCCATGTGCGTTCGACTTCGGCCCGAGCACGCCGCACACCATGAACTGCGACTTCGGGAAGCCCGCCTTCAGCACGTTCATCAACGGGATCGTGCCGCCGAGACCCATGTAGGCCGCGTCGGCGCCGAAGTGCTGACGCGACGCATCGTTGAGCGCGGTGGCGAGCCACGGCGCGACCTCCGGTGCGTTCCAGCCGCTCGCCGCGCCCGCATCCGGCTTGAACGTGACCTTCGCGTTGTACGGCGGATCGAATTCGAGCAGCGCCTTCAGTTCGGCGACCGCCTTCTCCGCTTCGATGGTCGGCGGCAGCCGCAGCGACAGCTTGAACGCCGTGCGCGGACGCAGCACGTTGCCGGCGTCGGCGAGCGCGGGCAAGCCAGCCGCGCCCGTCACCGACAGCGACGGACGCCACGTCGAATTGAGCAGCGCCTCGCGCGGATCCGTCGTGGTGGGCAGCACCTGACGGCCGTCCTGGCCGCACGCCCACGGCATCTTCTTCCAGACGTCATCGCCGAGAACCTTTGCGGCGGCCTCCGCTTCGCGCAGACGATCGGCCGGCACCGTGCAGTGGAAGCCCTTCGGCAGCAGCGTGCCGTTGGCGGAGTCTTCGAGACGGTCGAACAGTTGCCGCATGATGCGGAAGCTCGACGGCACGATGCCGCCGTAGACGCCCGAGTGAATCCCTTCGTCGAGCACCTGCACTTCGAGATCGCCGCCGACGAGTCCGCGCAGCGACGTGGTCAGCCACAACTGGTCGTAATTGCCCGCGCCCGAATCGAGACACACGACCAGCCCGACGTTGCCGAGCCGCTCGCGCAGCGCGTCGACGTAGGGCAGCAGATCGTAGCTGCCCGACTCCTCGCAGGTTTCGATCAGCCCGACGCAGCGCGGACGCTCGACACCCTGTGCATCGAGCGCGGCGAGCGCCGTCAGGCTCGCATAGATCGCGTAGCCGTCGTCCGCGCCGCCGCGGCCGTAGAGCTTGCCGTCTTCGAACTTCGGCGTCCACGGACCGAGGTCGTTGCGCCAGCCATCGAACTCGGGCTGCTTGTCGAGGTGGCCATAGAGCACGACGGTTTCGTCGCTGCCCGAGCGCGTCGCGGCCGTCTCGAAGAAGATCACCGGCGTGCGGCCCGGCAGGCGGATCACCTCGAGCTTCAGGCCGCGCACCGGTTGCTGCTCGGCCCATTGCGCGGCGTCGGTGATCACGCGCTCCAGATAACCGTGTTTCGCCCAGTCGGGATCGAACGCCGGACTCTTGGCCGGCACCGCGATGTAGTCCGTCAGCGCGGGCACGATCTCGTCGTTCCACTTGCGCTCGACGAATTCTCGTAGCGTGTCCGGGTTGAGTTGAGCCTGCTGGGTCGTGTCGTCGGTGATCATGATCGGGTCCGTGAAGTACTGTTCGGTCGAAACGATCATGATAGTCCCGATGCGTGTCGGGCTGAACCCCTTGCGGTGATTGGGGTGGAGACTGGAACGCGCAGGTGCGAGGCGCGCGGCCGCCATTCGCGCGACAATCGCTACATGCATCGCGCATCAGGAGCTTGTATGGGTGGCAACGTGGCCGTTCAGGCCATCGGCGCGGCGTTCGCGCTGGCCTTGTATTTTCTGCCGGCGATCATCGCGGACCGGCGCAAGCGCCGCGACGTGCTGACGCTCGCGCTCTTCAATGCCTGCCTCGGCTGGACCGTGCTCGGCTGGGTGCTCGCGCTGTATTGGGCGCTACAGCCGAATCCGGCGGAGAGCCTCGCGCGGGACGTCGTGGAGACACGCAAGGTGTCGACCTTGCGCGCGTTTTCATCGGCGCTGACGCTGCGCGTGCGGCGACGCCAGGCCGCGCGCGACCGGCCCGAGCGCTGAAACGATTCGGGCGGCTCGAGCAATACGAGCAGCAAATGAACAACAGGAAACCGATTGATTGACGTGCACGGGCGTCACTCAGGGGCATCACTCAGGCCGCGCGCCCGATGCGACTCCACTGTACCGAGCCCGCCGGAATGGAGCGCGGCTCCGCCCGCACGGCTTGCGCGGCAAAGCTTTCGTGGCGCAGTTCGCCGTGTTCGTCGAACCACTCGCAGATCACCCAGTCGCCGGGATTCAGCGCGACCGGACCTGCGTACGTCACGGTCATGCGCGGGCCCCCTTCTTTTAACTTGACGACGTCGCCCACATTGAAGGCGGCGGATGTTGTCTGGAATGCGTCAATGGTAGCGGTCAGCATATTGGGTCCCCCTATCTTGAGCGTTTATTAAGTTGAGCCCGGCTTTATCGACTCCGACCTGTTGAACGTACACTCTAAAGGTAAGACAGATTAACAATCGAATTTAAACGCGGCAAGCGATTTTTTATTGATACCGTTTTCACCAGACCCGGAGTCCATGCTCGCTGGCTAAAGTTCTCGGCATTACCGAAAACAATCATCGCGACACCTTGCGGCTAACCCTATGTGCGCTACCGCACAAACGCAACACTTACTGCAGGCCGTTTGCAGGCCGGTAGAAAATGCGAGGCCGTTTCGTCTGATTACAAAAAGCTGATGCGATGTCGTCGAGCCGTTAATCGGAATGAGCCAGTTTGATCTAAATCAGAATTACCTGTGAACGAGTAGATCGCCGGTAAATACCATGCAGTTCGTTATACCGCTTCGTTCAAATTGAACGATTTTTTTCAGCAAGCTAACAAATGAAAACGATTACCAGCGGATTAATTTCAAACTGCCGGGGCCACCGAGCGCCGCACGCCTTGCTGATGACGTACCAGCAGCACGCTAAGGCCGATACACACGAACATCAGCACGGCATTGATAGCGAGGCTCAGCTGGAACGCGTGCGCATAAGAGGCGGGTGCCGAACTGCCGCCGAGCGCCCCGAAGAACGCGCCGCTGATCGCCGCGGTGCCGAACGCGGAGCCGATCTGCAACGTCGACGAGACCACACCCGATGCAAGCCCGGCCTTCTCGGGCACCACCTCCTGCAGCACGATGCGCATGATCGACGGCAACAGCAGACCATGTCCGACGCCCGCGCACACTAGCCCGCAGTAGAACAGCAGATCGGGCGTCGCGGATTGGGTAGCGGACCAGCCTGTCACCGTGAAGCCCAACGTCATCATCGAGAAACCGAGCGTCAGCACGTGGGCGCCGATGCGCTTGACCACGGCCGGCGACGTCAACGGCCCGATCACGAAGCCGAGCGCGAACGGCATGATCGCGATGCCCGACGCGAGCGGCGTCCAGTGGAGGCCGGTTTGCAGAAAGATGCCGTAGGTCAGGAAGAACGCGCTATTGCAATAGAACAGGAACGCGAGCACGAGACCAAGCGCGAACGCGCGATTGCGGAACAGTTGCAGATCGACGAGCGGATGGCCGCCAGCGCGCTCGAAGCGCCGCTCGGTCGCGACGAACAGCGCGAACACCGGCACCGCGAGTGCGAACATGGCGAAGGTCCACGCGGGCCAGCCGGCTTCACGGCCATGCGTCATCGGATAGATGACGAGCAGCAGCACCGCCGACAGCAGCGCGACGCCCTTCAGATCGACGCCGGTATGCGTGGCCGGCTGGTTCTCCGGCACGAACTTCCATGTGCCGATGAACGCCGCGATGCCGATCGGGATGTTGATCAGGAAGATCACGCGCCAGTCGAGCCCGAACGGGTGATACGTTATCAGCGCGCCGCCGCCGAGTTGCCCGACGATCGACGACAAGCCGAACACGAAGCCATACAGACTCATCACGCGCGTCTGCTGATGCAACGGCACGACCGCACGAATCGTCGCGAGCACTTGCGGCGCCATCACCGCGGCCGCGATGCCTTGCACGATGCGCGAGATCACGAGCATGTGGCCGCTCGTCGCGAAGCCGCACAACGCCGACGCGATCACGAAAGCCGCCATGCCCGTCATGAACATGCGACGGCGGCCGAACAGATCGCCAAGGCGGCCCCCCGTGATTAGCAGCACCGCGTAGGCGGACGCATAAGCCGACACGACGAGTTGCAGTTGCGCGTCGCTCGCGTTGAGGCCCGTGTGAATCGACGGCAGCGCCAGATTGACGATGAAGTAATCGAGCGGCGCGAGAAAGGCGCCGACGAACAGCACGGCAAGCGCGAGCGCCTGGCGCTGAAAGCCCGGCGCCGACGCTTTGGCGGCGACAGCCATGCCGGCCATCGCCGGGCCGGGACCGGTCACGGCTGCGCTCGCCGCGCAGCTGACAGACCCACCGAATGCCGCCGGAGCGGACTTGATTGCCTCAGGTTTCATGACCGATCGTTCAACAATTGGTTAAAAAATTTTGCCCCACTGCCCGCGGACGAGGCGTTACACCAGCGCGCGCATCGCCACATCGACGATACCGATCAGCGCATCTTGCTGATGCGCGACCCGCCCCATGACCCGCAAGCCCTGCATCACGCATAGCAGGAAATCGCCGACGGCTTTTTCGTCGAGCGTCGAATCGAATGCGCCGCTCGCCTGACCGCGGATCACCGCCGCCGCGAGCAAAGTCGCCATGCGGCGCTGAATCGTGGCGACGCGCGCGCGCAGCACTTCGTCATCGGGCTGCATTTCGAGCGTCGTATTCGTAATGAAACAGCTGCGCCGGCCGCTCAATGCGCAGGACACCCTCGCGTAGTGGAGCAGCGCGTCGCGCAGCGCCTGCTCCGGCTCGGCCGTCGCGCTCAGTCGCTGCGCAAGCCGCGCGACCGCGCCTTCCGAGTAATGATCCAGCGCGGCGAGCATGATGCCGTGCTTGTCGCCGAACACGCCGTACAGGCTGCCGCGCAGCAGACCGGTGGCCTTGCACAGATCGTCGATCGACGTCGCGTGGTAGCCGTGATCCCAGAACACCTGGCTCGCGTTCGCCAGCACGGTGGCCGTGTCGAACTCGCGCGGACGGCCGCGCTGACATGTTTCGCCAGCTTTTTTCGCGGCTTGCTTTGAATGACTCAATTGCGATGACCTTGTTGCCTGGTTGCGTCGGTCCGTTGATATTATGACTGGATGTTCAATAAATCAAGGATGGCATTCCGTAGGCCTACTCGCGTCGGGGTCATCCGTTCATGCGACAACCGGCATCAAAAAACCGGCGGCGGACATGGCCCGTCGCCGGCTTCGTTGCGCGCTCACAGTGACAGCAGGGGCTCAGGTCTCGAGCTTCGCATCCATCGTAATCGTTGCATTCAGCACCTTCGACACGGGGCACCCGGCCTTTGCGTCCGCGGTGGCTTTGTCGAACGCGGCCTTGTCTCCGCCCGGAATCTTCACGGTCACGTCGAGATGCACCGCGGTGATCGCGAAGCCGCCGCCGTCCTTGTCGAGCGTGACGGTGGCCGTGGTGCCGATGCGCTCCGGCGTGATGTTGGCCTTGCCCAGCTCCGCCGACAACGCCATCGAGAAACATCCCGCATGCGCGGCCGCGATCAGCTCTTCCGGATTCGTGCCGATGCCGTCCGCGAAGCGCGTCGCGAACGAGTACTGGGTGTCCTTCAGGACGCCGCTGTCGGTGGAAATCGAGCCCTTGCCGTTCTGCAGGCCGCCTTGCCAGACTGCCGATGCCTTGCGCTTCATTGCTCTCTCCTGTTTGTGCCTTGCCGCGCACGCTGCTCGACCAAAGATGATGCCCGCCGCGGCGGTCCGCCCGGATGTGTCCGCGCCTGGGCATCGGTCGCAGGTGCCGCGCGGCTTGCAGGCGCGGGCGTGGACCGGATTTCATCATAGGCGCTTCCGCGTCCCGGCGCGGAAAAGCGCCTTTTTCACTATCTCAAAACTGGCAATAATATTTCGCCAGAAAGCCGCTTTTTTACTGACCTCGTAAGAAATAGACTGCGTTCAACGGATCGGGAAAGCGTTTCACACCGATCCACCACACAATCAATTGGAGGTCGTCATGAAATCGCTTCTTTCCGCAGTCGTCGTCGCATCCGCTCTTATCGTTCCGGCACTGTCGTTCGCCCAGCAGGCAAACGGTCCGGTCACGCGCGCTCAGGTGCGCGCCGAACTCGTAGCCGCGCAAAAAGCAGGCCTCCTGAACCAGAACGACACCACCTATCCGAAGGCCGTGCCCCAGGACTCGACGATCGTCACCGCTGCGGCGCAAGGTTCGCAAGACGTCGGCGGCGCGAAGGCCAGTTCGTCGGACGCGGGCGCGCCGGCGACGGTGCAGCAACGTCTCTTTTCGACGTATCGCGGTAACTGAGCGTGGTAACTGATCGTGATAATTGAGCGCGCAAGTCGTTAATGCAGCGCGCAGTAAAAAGCCCCGGTTGCGAAGTTCGGCAACCGGGGCTTTTCGTTGGCGCGCGCGGCGCTGCTGCGCAGCCGCTCGTTGGCAAAAGCGCTATTCGGGGAACGGCAGGCTTTGCTGCCCCACTGCGCGCATGTCGAACACGTTCAGCGTCATCGCGACCAGCGCGTAGTAGCCGAGCAGGCCGACCAGGTTGATCACGACCTGATGCCCGAAACGCCCGACCGCCTGCGCATACGTCGCGGCCGTCACGCGCTTCGTCTCGTACAGTTCGCTCGCGAAGTCGTAGATCAGCGCGTCGTCGGCATCGGCGAACTCGGGGCGGCGCCCCTGGCGGATCGCCTCGGCGTCCGCTTCGCCGACGCCCGCCTGCAGCGCGATCGGATAGTGGATGTACCACTCCGCCTGGGCCTGCCAGCGCGAAGCGGTCACCAGAATCGCGAGTTCCGACAGCCGCAGCGGCAGCCCGGTCTGGTAGCGGCAAAACGCGCCGAGGCGTTGCGCGTGCTGCGCGAGATCGGGGCTGTGAATCCAGCCGAGGAACGGCCCATTCAGGTTGCCGCGCGGGCCGGACAGGATTTCGTCGAGCACCGCCTTCTGTTCGGGCGTGGCAGTGGACATGTCGAAGTGAGGCAAGCGCTCGGTCATCATCGTTCTCGCAAAAGGCGGTGGGTCGAATCTCAGCGGGCGGCGAGCGACGCGCCGATCGCATCGCTGAGGCGGCTGACGATCTCGTCGATGTCGCGCTCCGTGCAGATGAACGGCGGCGCGAGCAGCACGTGGTCGCCGCTCTCGCCGTCGACGGTCCCGCCCATCGGATACACCATCAGGCCGCGCGCGAACGCTTCGCGTTTGATCGTCGCGTGCAGTTTCAGTTTGGCGTCGAACGGCTCTTTGGTAACGCGATCCTTGACGAGTTCGACGCCGACGAACAAGCCGCGCCCGCGCACGTCGCCGATATGCGCATGTTGCGCATAGTGCTCGCGCAGCCGGCCGCGCAACTGCTCGCCGCGCGCCTGCACGTTCGCCAGCAGATCGTCTTCCGCGATCACGCGCTGCACTTCGAGCGCGGCCGCGCACGCGGTCGCATGGCCGATATAGGTATGGCCATGCTGGAAGAAGCCGGAGCCGCCGACGATGGTCTGATAGATGCGGTCGCTGACCAGCGTCGCGCCGATCGCCTGATAACCCGCACCAAGGCCCTTGGCGATCGTCAGCATATCGGGCGCCACCCCGTCTTCGTCGCACGCGTACAGATAGCCGGTGCGGCCCATGCCCGACATGATCTCGTCGAGAATCAGCAGCACGCCGTAGCGGTCGCACACCGCGCGGATCTTGCGGAAGTATTCGCGCACCGGCGGCACCGCGCCCGCCGTGGCGCCGACCACCGTTTCCGCGACGAACGCCGCGACCGTGTCCGCACCGAGCGCGAGAATCTTCTGCTCGAGTTCATCGGCGAGACGCTGAGCGAACGCTTCTTCGGTTTCGTCCGCGCGCTGCTCGCGATATGCGTAGCACGGGCTCACGTGATGCGCTTCGATCAGGATCGGCAGGAACGGCTCGCGGCGCCATGCATTGCCGCCGATCGCGAGTGCGCCGAGGGTGTTGCCGTGATAGCTCTGCCGACGCGCGATGAAATGGCGCCGCTGCGTCTCGCCCTTCTCGACGAAATACTGACGCGCGAGCTTGAGCGCCGCCTCGATCGCCTCCGAGCCACCCGACACGAAGTACACGTGCTCGAGTCCGGCCGGCGCGCTCGCGACGAGCCGGTCGGCCAGTTGCTCGGCCGGCTCCGTCGTGAAGAACGACGTGTGCGCGTACGGCAACCGTTGGGCTTGCCGCTTGATCGCGTCGATCACGCGCTGGTTGCTGTGACCGAGGCACGACACGGCTGCGCCGCCCGACGCGTCGATATAACGCTTGCCGGTGGAGTCGATGATTTCGATGCCGTCGCCCGCGACGGCCACCGGCAAGGATTGCTTCGGAGAGCGATGAAAAACGGTGGACATGATGTTCAGTTCCTGGTGAGGGCGGCGGGCGCTGAAACGCGGGCCGGTTCGGGCGTCGCGCATGCGACGAAAGTGTCGAACGCGCATTGCTTCTGGCGATACGCTTTCATCGACACACCAGCGTTGCCGATTTCGAACAGCGCGGTGGCGAGGGTGTTTTCGTCGTCGGGATCGTAAGGATCGTCGCGATAGATCGGCAAGCCCGCCGGCGCGCGATCGTGCAGTACGTCGAGCAGGGCCGCCGGTTGCAGCGGGCGGGCCGCGGCGAGGCGATTTCGCCAAGCCGGTAGCCGATGTCGTACGGCTCGCCGCTGACCTGAAAAAACACTGAATTCCTGCATCGACGCCACGGGTCGCACCATATTCAACAATCGGTACGTATTTATACGCCAATACAACATTTGTTGTCAAATACCTTGAACGGCATCGAATGGAGCGCGGCGTGCCTCACGCAATCGCTCAAGGCACGTACGCGCCCTTCGCATGCAACGATTGTTCGGCGAGCGCAAGCTGCTCGAGCGCATCCGCGCCTTCGAGCGCGAGCAAATGCGCGACCAGCGCTTCGGCGATCGCGGTGGCGGCCACCAGCGACGGAAAGAACGACGGGCTTTCGTGCGAGAAGATCAGTACCTTGTCGGCATTCAACGCGATCGGCGACACGGCGCTGTCGGTGAGGGCGATCAGTTTGCTGCCTTTTTCGAGCGCGGCCTCGGCGACGCGCGCGGCTTCGACCGAATACGGCGCGAAGCTGATGACGATGGTCGCGCTGTCGCGCTCGATCGTGCGCAGTTGCATTTCGAGCGTGCCGGCCTCGCCGTTGAGCAGCGACACCGACGGACGAAACAGCCGGTAGCCATAGACGAGACCGAACGCCACCGCGTAACACGAGCGGAAGCCCGCCACGTGCACGTGCGACGCACGCCGCAACACGCGCGCGGCCTCGACGATCACGCGGCCGCTATGCGCGGCGGTCGTTTCGAGATTGTGCTGCTGCGCGACGAGAAGATCGTTCGCGAGCGCATCTTTCGATTTGACCATCGAGCGCGCCCGGCTCGTCAACGGCTCGGGCCGCGTGCGCACGCGCGCGACGAACAGATCGCGCAATTCGTTCCAGCCGGGAAACCCCAGTTGCTGCGACAGCCGCACCAGCGACGCGGGCTGCACCTGCGCGCGCTCGGCCACCTTGCGCATCGACGACACCGCGACCTCGTCGGGATGATCGAGCAGGAAGCCCGCTCCCATCTGGAACTGCGGGCTCAGTTCGGGAAAGCGCGCCCGGATCAGGGCGACGAGCTGATCGAAGCTGTCTGGCATGGTGAGGTGGGTCTGCGCCGAGGTGAGAGATGACAACAAATGTTACCACCGGGCAGGCGCGTTTCAACGGCGCGAAGATGCTCGGTTCACCAGCGCTTCCCGATGCGCGTCGACGAAGTCCGCCATGCTGTCGAAGCGGAAGTCGATGTCAGGCTGCGAGCCCGGGTTCATCGTCGCGCCAAAGCCCGGCTGCGAATGACGGCGGTAAATCCAGCACGATGCCAGGCCGAACTCGTTTGCGGGCTTGTGGTCATGGAAGAGGCTTTCTGCCGTGTGAAGGATTTTTTCCTTCTTGATGCCGTGCTGATCGAGCTTCTGAAGCATGTACTCGAAGTTGCGCGGCGACGGCTTGTAGGACCCGACGTCCTCCGCTGTGATGATGGCGTCGAACTCAACCTGAAGCCTGGCGTTGCTGAAGGTGAAACTTTCGTTGTCGATGTTCGACAGGATGACCAGCTTGTAGTGCCTCTTCAGATATTGCAGCGCGACCGCGGAATCGGCGAATGCCGGCCAGTTTCTGATCGACTGGCCGTACGCCACGCATTCTTCGTGTGTATAGGGCAGGCTCCACTCTTCAGCCATGCGCTTATATACGATGGGAAGCAGTTCCTGATAGCGCTTCGCAGGGGTAAAGTTCTGCTGCGACGACTCGTGGCGAGCGTGCGCTTCGAGAACCTCGTCACGCGTGAGCGGCGTTCTGGCTCGCTCCAGCAGAGGCCTCAGGCCTTCAAGGATGCCACTCTCCCAGTCGATCAAGGTGCCGTAGCAGTCAAAAGTCAGTGTATCGAAATCGCTCAGTTTCACGAGTCCTCCTGTCGGATGGCGTGCTCAAAGGTTGAACCCATGCCGAAGCGCAGCTAATCTGGTCAAACACGGATCCAATACCTGGAGACTATATGCGCCACCCTACGGGCAGTGACATTCAATCGAATAACCCCCAAGGCACACATGAAAATCACTCGCACTATTTCGACAGTCGAGGTCCATACCGGCGGCGAAGCGTTCCGTATCGTGACGAGCGGGCTTCCTCGTCTTCCCGGTGACACCATCGTCAAGCGTCGAGCGTGGCTGAAGGAGAACGCCGACGAAATTCGTACCGCGCTGATGTTCGAACCGCGTGGTCATGCCGACATGTACGGCGGATACCTGACCGAACCCGTTAGTCCCACGGCAGACTTCGGAATCATCTTCGTCCACAACGAGGGTTATAGCGACCACTGCGGACACGGCGTTATCGCGCTGTCTACCGCGGCGGTCGAGTTGGGCTGGGTTCAGCGCCAGATTCCCGAGACGCGAATCGGCATCGACGCTCCATGTGGCTTCATCGAGGCGTTCGTGCAATGGGATGGTGAACACGCCGGCAACGTACGCTTCGTCAACGTTCCGTCGTTCATCTGGAAACGGGATGTCACGGTCGAGACGCCGTCGTTTGGCACGGTAAAGGGTGACATCGCCTTCGGTGGTGCCTTCTACTTCTATACGGACGGTGCGCCGCACGGTCTCGCAGTCCGGGAGTCTTCTGTCGAGGAACTGATCAAGTTTGGCGCCGAGGTCAAAAAAGCTGCAAACGACGCGTACCCTGTTGAGCATCCCGATATCCCGGAAATCAACCACATCTACGGGACCATCATTGCCAACGCACCGCGGCACGAAGGCTCGACGCAAGCCAACTGTTGCGTGTTCGCCGACCGTGAAGTGGACCGTTCGCCCACCGGCTCAGGGACGGGCGGACGCGTCGCGCAACTCTATCTGCGCGGCGAACTGGCGAGCAACGAGACGCTCGTCAATGAGTCCATCATCGGCACCGTCTTCAAGGGGCGTGTACTCAGTGAGACGACCGTCGGCGACTTCAAGGCCGTCGTCCCCGAGGTCCAGGGCAACGCATACGTTTGCGGTTTCGCAACCTGGATCGTGGACGAGCGTGACCCGCTGACTTACGGTTTCCTCGTCCGATAATCGGTTCCTTGCAGTCGCTTTTAGCGCGGAACGCTGTGACAGGCATTCCGCGTTGTTTGATTGGCGAATCGCGCGGCCCGACCGGTAGGTCAAAGCGCGGCTTCGTGCGCGAGGCCAGCGCGTTGGCATCAACTCATCGCCCGTTCTTACCTTGCGTCTTCTTTGCGGTCGCCCTGCTTCGGTTCCGAAGCGCGAAGAACACACCGGCACCGAGCGCGACGAGCAGAACCACGATCAGGCCGCCACTGATGTCGCTCATGCCGGTCATGCCACGAGATTCGCTCTGGCTGGGCGCCGCCGAGGCAGCCATGGGCGCGGAAGCCTCCGCCGCGACGGGCTGCGGAAGCGCCACACCGGCGGCACTCCCTTGACGCACCAGAGAAGCCTCCGATGTCGGCGAGGCCTGGGACACCTGAGATGCATCAGACGCGGATACGACTGGAGGCGCTTCGGGATTGGGACCGACAGGTGCCATCGCCGTTTCCGAGGCCGTCATGACAGGCGCGGCCGGCTGAGGCGCGGCCGCCTGAGGAGCGACGTCGACGGACCGGGCCATCGCTTTCCACTGCGCGAACACGCCATCCACGCAGTGCACATCGATACAGGCGTTTCGCGCCTGCCGCCACTTCGCCAGTTGCGCGGACGAGAGTTTCCCGCTGCTCAGAAGAGCCTGTTGCTGCGCGAAGATGTCGTCGTACTCGTTGTTCAGGATCGCGTGATCGCAAATGACGCGCTCAGCGGGTTGCTGCGAGGTTGCACACTGAATGTCGTTCGCCGATGCCGCGGTCGAACCCAACGCCGCCATGGATAGCAGCAATACTCCGAATCGTCGTGCCAGGTGCACCCGTCCTCCCAGAATGTGAGTGTCAAAGTCCAGGCACCACGATGAATCCGCCTGGCTCGTCACCGTATGTATCGACTCTGCCTTCCAGCAGATAACGTGCCGCCAACGCGCATAGCGCCGCGTCGACGTCGTCGATCGAAGTCAGCGACGCTGTTGCGATACCTTCCCGTTCGAGGATTGCCCGGCGCTGCGGACCCTTTTGCTTCGCGGATGCGACGTCCGTCCCGAGGAAAGCGCACGTGATCGCGTGGGGGAATGTCTCGAAGCACACGCGGCCATTGATTTTTTCGCCGCCGCTGAAAAGCGGAAAGTGCGCGACGAATGCGTCGTAGACGCGCTCGCCGTTGAACATCCATCCGTAGAAGCCGCTTTTGCAGGCGATCGCCGTTTCGCGAGCCGGTGTCGCAAACGAAAAGATTCGCTGCCGCGCGAGCGCCTTCTCGGCTAGTCGTCCCGCGGCGCCTGTTCGCCAACGACACGGCGCATCGATGCCGACCGCCGCCACCTCGAGTGCGCGACACCGTTCGAGCATCTGTTCGGGGGTCGCGTTGCCGAGATGGCTCACGATCTCGGTGCCGCGCAGGACGATCAGATGGTTTCTCTTCCGGTCGCCGCCAACATCGATGCCCGCTACCGTGGTCGGCGTCAAAGCAGCGCCACCACCCTCACATCGCCCTGCTCCGCCGACGCCACCACCTTCTCGCCGATCCGGCGGAACGTGATCGACACCGACGCATCCCCGACCCGCAGATCGCTGACCTCGAGCCAGTCGATACCTTCGGGCAGCATCGGCTGTTCGATCAGCACTTCGCGGCGCTCGGCGTCGATCGTGATGCCCAGACACGCCTCGAGCATCATGAACGGCGAGCCCGCCGCCCATGCCTGCGGCAAACACGCGACCGGATAGGCCGTGGGCGGCTCGCCGCGGCGTCGCGGGAAGCCGCAAAACAGCTCGGGCAAGCGCATGTCGAAATTGACCGCGGCCTGGAACAGCGCCTGCAGCAGCTTCACGGCCGACGCCTTGCCGCCATAGCGTGACAGCCCGCGCGCGCACAGCGCGTTGTCGTGCGGCCAGACCGAGCCGTTGTGATATGCCATCGGATTGAAGCGCGCCTGGCTCGCGGCCAGTGTGCGCACGCCCCAGCCGGTGTGGAACAGCGTCGAGTCGAGCGCCCGCACCACCGCCTCGCCGCGCTCGCGCGTGGGCAGGCCGAACGCCAGCAGATGCCCCGCGTTCGATGCCATCACGCGACACAACTCGCCATGACCGTCGAGCGCGATGCCGTAAAAGCCGACCTCGTCCATCCAGTACTTTTCTTCGACGCAGCGGCGGATCTTCTTCGCGCGCTCCGCGTATTGCGCGGCCGCGTCGCGCAGGCCGCGCAGCTTCGCGTAGTGAGCCATCGTGTCGAACGCGGCGCTCGCATAGGCCTGCACTTCGACGAGCGCGATCGGGCCGTCAGGGAAGCGCCCGTCCGCATGGAACACCGAATCGTGACTGTCTTTCCAGCCCTGGTTCGCGAGGCCGCCATCCGATTCGCGCTGGTAATCGAGCAGCCCGTGCCGGTTTTTGTCGCATACGCCCGCGACCCACTGCGCCGCGCGTTCGAGCGCCGGCCATAGTTCGTCGATCAAGCCGACGTCGCCGGTGCGGGCCGCGTAGGCCCCGGCCAGCACGATGAACAGCGGCGTGGTGTCGACACCGCCGTAGTACAGCGCGAACGGCACTTCGCCGGCCGCGGCCATTTCGCCCTTGCGCATCTCGTGCATGATCTTGCCCGGCGCGGCGTCGCGAAACGGCGAGTTCTCGCGCGCCTGATGCTCGGCGAGAAAGCGCAGCACGCCGGCTGCGAGATGCGGTTGCAGCCACAGCGTCTGCAGCGACGTGATCACCGCGTCGCGGCCGAACGGGGTCGAAAACCATGGGATGCCCGCGTACGGGTACGGGCCGGTCGCGAGATCCGTCGTCAGCAGGCCGAGGTCGGCGAACGAGCGGTCGATCCACGCGTTGAACAGCGGATTGCTCGAACGCACGCGCGCGCTCGCGTTGCGTCGCTCGCGCATCACCAGGTGCGCATCCACCATTGCCGCGCGTACCGCCGTGCGGCCGACGCGCGGGCGCTCAGCATCGATCTGCGAGAGATGCGCTTCGCTCAACGCATGCATCGGCTGCGACACGTCGGCGCCGGGCTTGCCGGTCATCGGCACGACATGCACCGCTATCGACAGATAGATCGACACGCATGCCTGCGCGGGCAGCTTGACGGTGTAGTCGGCGCGGTCGGCGAACAGCTTGTCCGGCTGCGGCGAGAACGCGATCCGCACGTTGCGCGCCACGTCGTCGAGACCGATGTAGCCGAGCAGCACCTCCTGATTCTCGATGCGCGCGGGCTGCACGCGACCCTGTTTGTCGCGCTTCAGGCCGCGCACTTCGAACATATCCCGGAAATCGCTGGAAAACGAAATCGACAGCGGCACGGTCGCATCGTGCGTGCCGTAGTTCGTGAGCTCGATCGCCTCGTTGAGCACGGTGCCCGACAGCACACGCACACGCTCGACGTGGATCACGCCTTCGGGCGTGCTGTCGCCGCCGAGCGGCGGCAGCGGGCGGTTGGTCAGATGCGCGGTGAAACTGGTGTTGTCGCTGCTGACGCTGCCCGACAGCAGCGACGGCGCGCGGCCGCCGAAGGTCAGGCGCAGTTGCGACATCACGCGCGTATCGTTGACGAACAGGCCATCGTCGTGGCCGGTGATATCGCCCAGCGGATCGTTGACGATGAAGGTGTCGCCCGACTTGAGCACGTGCTGCGTAACGCTCGCGACGTTAAGGTTTTCCGTCGGGATGAAAACGCCGTCCTGCTCGGGCTCGCGATGATCGACGCCGCCGGAGTGGGTCAGCCCGCCGAGGGCTTCTGGCTGCTGTATCAAGGTCGCTCCTATGGATTCGCTGCTGCGTTTGGTTGCACTTCGGGTCTCGCCTCGGATCGGCCGCCGGATTGCCCGGTTGGCCCGTCACCCGGACCCCCAGTTGGCCGGCCCCCCGGTGGGCCGGCCCATCCGATTGTAGAGGCTCTTTCCGCGTGAGACGAGCTTATCGCCTCGGAGTTTCGGCTTTTTGGGCCGTTTTTTGACGGCGTTTTCGGTGGCACGGGACGTGCAGGCGGCAGGATGCGCGGAACGTAAAAAAACCCACGGCCTCGTGAGCCGTGGGTTGGCGACCGTCGTTGAACGCGTTGTCGGGCGTCTATCCGGCCTGTTACCGCTTCGCGACCGGCTTCGCCTCGCGCAGCGTCTCGCCGATGAACAGCTGACGCGGACGGCCGATCTTCTGCTCGGGATCGGCGATCATTTCGTTCCACTGCGCGATCCAGCCGACCGTGCGTGCCATCGCGAAGATACAGGTGAACATCGACGTCGGAATGCCCAGCGCGCGCTGCACGATGCCCGAGTAGAAGTCGACGTTCGGGTACAGCTTGCGCGACACGAAATATTCGTCTTCGAGCGCGATCTTTTCCAGCGCCATCGCGAGTTTGAACAGCGGGTCGTCGTGCAGGCCCAGCTCTTCGAGCACTTCGTGGCAGGTTTCGCGCATCAGCTTCGCGCGCGGGTCGTAGTTCTTGTACACGCGGTGGCCGAAGCCCATCAGCTTCACGCCCGAGTTCTTATCCTTCACCTTCGCGATGAAGTCGGGAATGTTGTCGACCGAGCCGATCTCTTCCAGCATGTTCAGCGCGGCTTCGTTCGCGCCGCCGTGCGCCGGGCCCCACAGACACGCGATACCGGCCGCGATACACGCGAACGGATTCGCCCCCGACGAACCGGCGAGCCGCACGGTCGACGTCGACGCGTTCTGCTCGTGGTCAGCGTGCAGGATCAGAATGCGGTCGAGCGCGCGCACCAGCACGTCGTTGACCTCGTACTCCTCGGCCGGATTCGAGAACATCATGCGCATGAAGTTCGCGCTGTACGACAGGTCGTTCTTCGGATACACGAACGGTTGACCGACGCTGTACTTGTACGCCATCGCGACCAGCGTGGGCAGCTTCGCGATCATGCGGATCGCCGATACGTCGCGATGCTGCTGGTTCGTGATGTCGAGCGAGTCGTGATAGAACGCGGACAGCGCGCCGACCGCCGCAACCAGAATCGCCATCGGGTGCGCGTCGCGACGGAAGCCGCGGAAAAAGAAGTGCATCTGCTCGTGCACCATCGTGTGCTGCGTGACGGTGTTCTCGAACTCGGCTTTCTGCTGGGCGTTCGGCAGTTCGCCCTTCAGCAGCAGGTGGCAGGTTTCGAGGAAGTCGGCGTTCTGCGCGAGGTTGTCGATCGGGTAGCCGCGGTAGAGCAGTTCGCCCTTGTCGCCGTCGATATATGTGATCTCGGAGTTGCACGCCGCCGTCGACATGAAGCCGGGATCGTACGTGAATTTGCCGGTCTGGCCGTACAGCTTGCGGATGTCGATGACGTCGGGGCCCAGCGAGCCCTGATAGATCGGCAGATCGATGGTCTGGTCGCTGTCGGAAAAGCTCAGCGTTGCGTGTGACTTCGAGTTCATGTACGTCTTCCTTTTGCTTGATACCGCACTCGCGCCGGCATGCATCGCAGTCGTACGGCGAGGCGCGACATCGGCGCTCCCGAAGACGGGCATGCTCAGGCTCCGCTGCGCATTCTACGGGTCGGCGTGTCGTTGATTGCGTCGATTGATCGCAACAGTCCATCTCCTTGGGCGCAACATTCGTTGTCGGCACGCGGCGGGTGCATCGCGATGCCGTTGAAAGTTGCACGAAAGTCGGAACACCAGCCGCAACAATGTTTTGCCGCCAGCACACTGCGTCGGCGTGGATCAATCTGCGATACTCAATCCGTGCATTGATGCTTGCGGCCCGCGATTCGAAGCGGGTTTTTTTGATCACACAGAAAAGCAGGACGAATACAAATGAATGTCTCTCTCGAAACGCTGTTTCCGGATCACGTCCATACCGAAGACCACACGGTCACCGCGCTGAATCATCAGGATATCGTCGTCGCGTTGTCGGCGGCGCTGAAGACGCAGGACGTCGCGGTGCTGCACATGCTCTATCCGCGCACCGACGCGCGCACGCATCGCAGTCTCGACACGCTCGTCGACGTGCTGCATGGACACGGCCTGCATGAAGTCGCGGATCTGATCGCGCAGGAAGCGCACTATCTATTGTTCAAGGACCCGGTGAAGGCGTGGAGGGTGTTCCACGAAATCCGCAACGACTCGCTCGCGATCGGCGTGCATCTGTACTATCACGGGCTCGTCGGCGAGGCGGCCGAACGCGCGCTCGACAAGGACGCGCATCGCAAGCCCTGATGCAGTAACGGGCGATCGGCGGCGGCGCGCGCCGGACGATCGCCCTTGATCTTCGCTTCACTTGCTCAGCGCGCGCTCATCGCCTGAATGAAATCATCCACGTAACGATTGAACGCGGACGGATGCGCGAGGTTCATGCCATGCGACGCACCGCGTACCGTTTCGCGGCGCGCATCGGGCAACCATCCCTGCAACGCCGTCACCGTGCGGTGGAACATGTCGGGACTCTTCTCGCCGTCGATCAGCAGGACCGGGCAGCGCAGATCGGCCGCGTCCTCGGGCACGTAGGCGGGCAGCGGATCGCGGAATTGCCGCGCGAGCGTGTGCGCGTTGTCCGTCGCCATGCGGCGAAAACCCGGGGTGCTCATCGCCCAGAAGCCGGGGCGGCTCACCGAATCGACGAACAGTTGCAAGCCTGCTTCGACCTCGCCGCTTTCGATCAACCGAGCCGCTTTCGCACGCAATGCGTTGACCGTCTCCGGCACGCTCGCGGGTGGACGTCCGGCGATCTGCAGCGGGCCGCCCGGATCGGCGAGCGTCAGCGTGCGCACGTGTTCGGGATGGCGTCGCGCGAAATGATAGGCGACGCAGCCGCCGCGCGAATGCCCGATCACATGCGCGGGCCCCGCGCCGAAACGCGCGATGAACTCCGCCACTTCATCGGCGTGGCTGCTCCAGCTGAACGGCAGGTCCGCCCGCGCGCTATCGGTCACTGGCCAGTAATGCGTGAGACTGACCGCGACGCAGCGATAGCGCTTCGACAGGCCGGCCAGTTGCGGCTGCCAGTAGCGGTAGTCGCACAACGAACCGTGCACGAACAGCAGCAAGTCGCCCTCGCCGGCCTCGACGTAAGGCATGCGCAAGCCGCTGCGTAGTCCGATGAAGGATGGCGATGACGACAGCGACGAAGCGGAAACGGATTGATTCACGGGTGAGCTACGGGCAGCGCGGCATCGGCGCGCGAATGCGCGCGGAGCCGGCTACAGGCATTGGGAAATGAGCGTACCGGTGTCCCTGAAAACGGGACGCGATGCGTATTGTCACATAAGCGTCAGCGACGCGTCGGGCAGGCGTCTTCATCAAACCACTGACGCGTGGCGACAAGGATATTACTCGCCTGGAGAGAACTTCATCAGTCAGGCCGTTTCCTAAAGATCAACATAACCGGTGCGCCCCATAAAGCACCGTATATTGGGTTTCCCGATATTTTTTAGATGTTCGACGACCTCTTTAAACAGAGGCTCATCTTTGTCTGGCTCCATCATTATTCGCCAATCCTGGTCGCCGTCTCCTTTCATCTTTAAGAAGTGTGCGTCGCCTGGTTCGTCCATATAGGCCCTGACTATATAACTGACATTTCCCTCGACAAATTCATAGATATCGTACTCGTAATAATATTCATACATTCCATTTTCATCGCGGTCACTGCAGTCGATATGGTGGCTCACAATTACTTTCATTAACTTCTCCTGCCGGTCAAAAATTTTGGCATCAAAGCTCAAGATACGCTGTGAGAATGTAGTACGGCATGCCATTGTGGGGTTCGCGCTTTATAAACATTTTAACCTTGCTCAACGGCACGAGTTTCCCTGTTGATCGAGTCATTCCATACCCTGCAGGGGACCCTACGTCATGAATCAGACATAGACGTATGTCATTTGCCGCCGCCCATGCCTTCACCCTCGCAGAGTTGAATTGCATAACCTTTGAAACTGCACTTTCAGCGGCGCGCAAATTCGTAAATGAGGATGCGATGTCAATGCGACTTTCAGCAGCCAGCCTGGCGCGCAATTGCGCCTCGGTTCGTCCCACATGCTTTGCGATTGTATGCCCACCAATCCGGCTGCCAGCTTGCGCCTCATGCTCAATCAGATTGATCCGGCCCATCGTAACGCTGGCGGCGCGTACCGCCCTGATCGAACCGGCAAAGCCGAACGGCACGACCATATCAACTGACAGGCCGATGTTGTTCGCCAAGTCAGGACTGGCCTTCATCGCCTCGGCCAGTTTCGTCGTACCTTGCTGTATCAGCGTGGCCGTATCCCGGCCTGTCCAGATTTGGCGTAGACCGGCCGACGCCGTATCTGAGCCATGCACGCCGAACACGACACACGCGGCCTTGCTGGCCATCGTCGGTTCCGGCAGCACACACAGAGCCGCCGCCCCGACCATTTCCAGCACCCCGCCGACCACCTGCAAACCGCCCCATAGCCGGTTGGAAAGCATCTCCGTGGGGCTGATCGACTGGCGGGAGAGCACTGCCGCCAGTTGCGGCGCACTGAGCACCACCCGCACGCCGTCCGAATCCTGTTGATACGACATTCCGGTGTCCTCTGTAGTTGTTAGGGCTGCTACGCTAGCAGGCATCCACAGGGGTATGGAATGGGCGATGGATGATTTTTGGATTCCGCTTCGGTCAACGAAGTGTCAATATTTGTCCGCGTCGGAGGGTCTCAGTTCACTGGGAAGCGCGTGCGCGGCATTCTGAAACGGGAGCGCTGCGGCGGCAACGCTGGCCGCTTCCTGTTCGCGGTCGCGTTCGTTAATTGAGTGTTTGCCAGCGTCGATCGAACGGCCCATCGCAAGCGCCTTCACGTGCGTCCGCAATAGAGACCTCGGGAGACACGCCGGGCCCGCATCGCGTCGCTTGCCCGTCACAGGGCCGGTAAAGCGGAGCGTCCATTTGCAGCCCGCCTTGCCAAGGGTGTGCAGCAGCCCGGTTACCTTGCCACCGAATGCCGGGTTTTTGCCGAGCTGTAGTGAAGCCCTTATCCACCGCTCACGCGCCCCCGGCTTCGTCCACCCACCCCGCCGCGGCCGCCGCGCCCGCGCCGCGCACCGCGCAGGTCAGCGGTTCGTCGGCGACGTGCACGTCGAGGCCGATTTCCCGGCTCAAACGCCGCCCCAGATTGCGCAGCAGCGCGCCGCCACCGGTCAGCACGATGCCCTTGTGCGCGATGTCCGTCACGAGTTCGGCGGGAGCCAATTCGAGCCCGCGCTTCACCGCGCCGACCACCTGGCTCAGCGGCCCTTCGATCGCCTCCGAAATATCGCGGTTGCTCAACTGCACCGTGCGCGGTAGCCCATCGTCGACGCTGCGGCCGGTTGCGTTCATCTGCTCGAGCGGCACGTCGTGCACGGCCGAGCCGATGGCTCTCTTGACGTGCTCGGCGGTCTGCTCGCCGAGCAGCACGCCATACAGATTGCGCACGTAGCCGATGATCGCCGCGTCGAAATTGTCGCCGCCGACGCGCACCGAGCCACTATATGCGGTGCCGCCCAGCGCGATCACGCCGACCTCGGTGGTGCCGCCGCCGATGTCGACCACCATCGAGCCGGTCGGGTCGCCCACCGGCAGGCCCGCGCCGAGCGCCGACGCGAGCGATTCGCCGATCAGGCTGACTTTCCACGCGCCAGCCGCCTCGGCCGCTTCGCGGATCGCGCGGCGCTCGACGTGGGTCGCGGAGGCCGGCACGCACAGCGTGAATGCCGCGCGCCGGCTGAAGAGCGAACGCGGCCGCGCCATGTCGACGAATTGCTTGATCATGTGTTCGGCGGCGGAGAAATTGGCGATGACGCCGTGGCGCATCGGCCGCACCGCTTCGAGATTGCGCGGCACGCGGCCGAGCAGCTGGCGCGCCTCGGCGCCGATCGCGGCGATCCGCTTCGACCCGCTCGCGGGCTGCGTCTCGAAGCACACGACGGACGGCTGGTTCAGCACGATGCCGCCGTCGTCGGTATAGATAAGGGTGTTGGCCGTGCCGAGATCCACCGCCACGGCGTGGCGGAACAGTCGCTCAAAGAGCGGGTAATGCGGCGTCGGTCTGGCCATATGCAGGCTCTGATGTGTCGTTATGCGCCGTCCAAGGCGGTCTGGAAATGCGCCCCCGGTACCCCGAAGCCGCACGACACGCCCCGCTGGGCGTTGCGCTTCCCGCGCGGCGGGGGTGATTTTCAAGCTATTGCCCGTATGACGGCAAGCCCGTCAGAATCTTTAGGGCCACTTTCTAGTGGATTTGTGTCAATCGCGCGACAGCTCGCCCAGCGCGCGTTCCAGCGCATCACGGCCGAGCGCGACGCCGTCGGCGGTGATCGTGTGGCCGACGCCGGGCAGCACGTAGGCGTCGACCGCATAGCCGGCGGAGTTGAAAGCGTCGGCCGCGGATTCGAGTTCGCGCACCGGGATCACCTCGTCGTTCTCGCCGTGGACGAGCGTGAGCGGCGTCGCGCGGTTCGACGACACGATCGGCGAGGCGAGCCGCCCCGAATACGCGACGACGCCCGCCGCGCCCTCAACGCTCGACGCGACGTGATGCAGCGCCATGATCGAACCTTGCGAGAAGCCGACCAGCGCAAGCCGATCGAAAGACAGCTGCCAATGCGCGAGCTCGGCGTCGAGCACGCGGCGCAGCGCCGGATAGGCGGCGGCGACGCGCGCCTCGCGGTTCGCCGCGCCGACGTCGCGCAGGCTGAACCACTGGCGGCCGCCGAAGCCGCCGTCGAACGGATCGGTGCCGTCGAGCGACACGAACGCCGTGCCGGGCAGGTCCTCGCTCCAGATGTCGGCGAGCGGCATCAGATCGCGCGCGTTGCTGCCGACGCCGTGCATCAGCACGACGAGGCTCGTCGCGGGCGTGTTTTGCGGCGAGCGCCGCCAGCCGTGTTCGAATTGTTGCCAGCTCATGGTGGGGTCCTTTTTTCCGTGGGATTGGGTGTACGTTTCGGCCTTTGCTGACGCAACCTCAGCCGCGAGCATACGCCGCGTGCCGCGTTCGCGCCGTCGGGCGCCGCATCGGCTGCTGCCGTGGCCGGCGCCGGCCGGCGATTGCGGGTATGCTTTTGCGCATCGACGGACCCGCCGACGCGGTGCACGCTCCACGGCATCCTGCGCCGACCATGCATTGCGAATCGCGCGCCCTCGCCGTCCGTCCTCACGCCGTTCGCGCCGTCCGCCGCAAAACCTCCGGAGAACGCCTTTTGAGCCAGCCCAACGCCGCGCCTGATTCCGCGTCGCCGCCGCCTCAGCCACCCGCGCCACCGTCGCCGCCCGCGCCTCTCGAAGGCGGCCGGCTGGTTCTCGCGACGATCGCCGTCGCGCTCGCCACGTTCATGAACGTGCTCGACACCTCGATCGCGAACGTCGCGATTCCGACCATTTCCGGCAACCTCGGCGTCTCGGTCGACGAAGGCACGTGGGTGATCACCGTGTTCGCGGCCTCCAACGCGGTGGCGATTCCGCTGACCGGCTGGCTCACGCAGCGCATCGGCCAGGTGAAGCTGTTCGTCGGCGCGATCCTGTCCTTCACGCTCGCGTCATGGCTGTGCGGCATCGCGCCGACGCTGCCGATCCTGCTGCTGGCGCGGGTATTCCAGGGCGCGGTGGCCGGGCCGCTGATTCCGTTGTCGCAGGCGATCCTGCTCGGCTCGTATCCGAAGGAGAAGTCGTCGACCGCGCTCGCGCTGTGGGCGATGACCGCCACCGTCGGCCCGATCGCGGGCCCGGCGCTAGGCGGCTGGATCACCGACAGTTACAGCTGGTCGTGGATCTTCTACATCAACATCCCGGTCGGCCTGTTCGCGGCCGGCGTCACGTGGATGATCTACCGCACCCGCGAATCGCCGACGCGCAAGCCGCCGATCGACGTGGTCGGCCTCGGCCTGCTGATCACGTGGGTCGCGTCGCTGCAGATCATGCTCGACAAGGGCAAGGATCTCGACTGGTTCTCGTCGCCGGTGATCGCGATTCTCGGCCTCGTCGCGCTGATCAGCTTTGCGTTTTTCCTCGTATGGGAGCTGACCGAGGAGCACCCGATCGTCGATCTGCGGCTCTTTCAGCAGCGCAATTTTCTCGGCGGCACGATCGCGATTTCGATCGCCTACGGGGTATTTTTCGGCAATCTCGTGCTGCTGCCGCAATGGATGCAGGAGTACCTGAACTACCGTTCGATCGACGCCGGCCTCGTCACCGCACCGCTCGGCATCTTCGCGATCATTCTTGCGCCGATACTCGGCCGCGTGCTGCCGCACTCGGACGCGCGCGTGATCTCGACGGTCGCGTTCGTCGGCTTCGCGATCGTGTTCTATATGCGCTCGAAGTACGTGATCGAGATCGACACGTGGCACCTCGTGCTGCCGACGCTGCTGCAAGGCATTCCGATGGCGCTGTTCTTCGTGCCGCTAACGGCGATCATCCTGTCCGGCCAGCCGCAGAGCCGGATTCCGGCGGCGGCGGGGCTGTCGAATTTCGTGCGGGTGTTCTGCGGCGCGGTGGGCACGTCGATCGCGGGTACCGCGTGGAACAACCGCACGATACTGCATCATGTGCGGCTCACCGAGCAGGCGTCGGTCGACAACCCGCTGTTCACGCAGCAGATCGACAACACGCAGTCGGTGCTGCATCTGAATCCACAATCGGCGAATGCGCTGTTCGATTTCACCGTGAACACGCAGGCCGCGATGATGGGCCTGAACGACGTCTTCTTTGTGTCGGCGATCATCTTCGTGCTGATCATTCCGCTGATCTGGATCACGCGGCCGGCCAAGGGCGGAGGTGGACCGGATGCGGCCGGCGCCCATTGAGGCAGATTCGTTTCGCGCGACGGCGACGCTCGCGCGGTGGCCACGAAGCGGCGTCAGCGGAAATAGCGCGCCGGCGTGTCGCCGAACGCATCGCGAAATACCGCGATAAACGACGACACGTCGTTATAGCCGACTTCGAGCGCCACCTGCGTGACGCTCTCACCGGCACCCAGATGTTCGAGCGCGGCCAGCAGACGCAACTGCTGGCGCCATTGACCGAAGGTCTGCCCCGTTTCCTTCGCGAACAAACGCGCGGCCGTGCGCGCGGTCACGCCCGCGGCCGCGGCGAGTTCCTCCAGCACCAGCGATTGCGCGGGATTCGCGCTGAGCGCCTCGGCGATGCGCCGTGCGCGCGGATCGCCCGGCCAGTTCAAGCCAAGCGGCGCGGCGGGCAAGCCGGCGACGCGATCCAGCAGCACCTGCAGCAGACGGCGGGCGGGTTCATCGGGCGTGTGATCGTGCGGCAGATCGGCCGCGGCGGCGAGCAGCGCCTGCACCAGGGTGTCGGGGATCAGCGCGCCGGTCTGCGCGGGCAGCGGCGCGTCGGCGGCGTCGGCGGTGGCGGAGTCGGCGGCGGCGGAGTCGTCGGTGGCGTCCATTGCGGCATCGGTTGCGACGTAGAGCGAATACGACTGCACCGGCCGCGTCGCGTGCAGGCAGTGCAGCGTATTCGCGGCGATCCACAGCGCGCGGGCGGGCGGCACGACCCAACGGCCGGATGCCGTGCGCACGGTCAGCACGCCTTCGCTGACATGAATCAGACGCGCACGCCGATACGCGCGCCACGGCTCGTCCAGCGTCGCATGGCGTTCGCCGACCACGAAGACCGCTTGCTCGATGCCGTCCGGATCGAAGGCTTCCGTCATGGTGTCTGCTCTGACGCGGGACGTCCGCGAAGGGAGCAAGATTAGCACGCGCGCGGGGCGCGGCTGCGAGGCGGGCTAACAGGGTCCGGCCACCGTGAGCGCATCCCGCCTAGAGCGGGCAGCTCAAAAATCTCTCGAAGGCGATGTTAACTTTCTCGGCAAGCCGTTAGCCTTGAGCACCTGAACAACGAGCCCCTTCATCCATCGGGCCAGCCGTAATCAGAGCCTGAACAAGGTTGACAAATGGCGCGATCCCGGCAACGCTGCTCACGCTGCCGGGATCGCCACGAGCCTGATCGCCGAATGGGCCATTGCGACACGCGCAACACGAGCTCGCGCGCTGAGTATATTCAGCTGGGAGCTCGTGTTGTTTTGCTTGGTGAGCATCGCAACTTGCCCACGGGGCATGCCATGGAACGCGCAAAAATCACGATCGCCTACGACTTCATTTGTCCATGGTGCTGGATCGGACATCGAAATCTGGAGGCCGGCAAGGCCCTTGACGATCTTCCCGAATTAGATGTTCGTTATCTTCCGTTCGAATTGAACCCGGAAATACCGCCTCAAGGGATGCACCGGCGCGCCTACCGAAGGCTCGAGTTCGGTAGCTGGACTCGCTCGGAAATGCTGGGCGGACGTGACTTTGCCGTGACGCGCCGCTATTTGAACTTGACGAGATCCTTGAAGATCAGTTGAGCCCAGGTATTCCCCCTGGCCTGGACGAGCGAACCGCCATCCTTGAGCGGTCCTAGCGCAATCGGCGCGAAACCGAGTTGTTCAGCCAGAGCCGCGACCGGTGCCACCGCACTTTCGTCATCACTCGACAAAAACACGACGCGGCTGCCGCCATTCACACTCGGATCAGCGGCCAGAACGGCGGCGGGCAGATGGTTAAAACCCTTGACGAACCTGGACCCGGGAAACGCCTTAGCGACAACTGCGGAGGACGGCAGACCTTGTAGCTCTTCGACGGGAACGCCATAAGCATTTGTCGCGTCGATGACCGTCTTGCCCTTCCAACTCTTGATCTGCTTCGCGACCTCGCGGTGCTCCCAGAAAGGAACCGCCAGGAAGATCGTGTCGGACGCGATTGCATCCTGCAGCGTCCTGGGGACGACGGTAGGGCCGATCGCTCGTGCCTGCTGCATCAACGTCTCGGGAGGGCGCCGACTGGCGACCGTTACGTCGATGTTCTTTCTTGCAAACGCTCGAGCGAGTGCCTGGCCTACCGCGCCAAAACCAATAATCGAATAGCTCATGCGAACTCTCCATTCAGGTGACGTTTTGATCAACCACGGATCCATGGTGATTATTGGCAACCGGGCGCGCGGGAGCGTTGCCCGCGTTAGGCGGCCCGCTGCGCGCGATGCGCCACGCGAGCCACAGCAGACACGCGGAGCCGAGCGCCTTCAACGCCGTTTGCAGCGACAACAGCGCGAGCAGACGTGACAATAGCCGCTGGACAATCACCGAAACCAATCCAGCTTTTCGGCGCGATTTCAGATAGCCGAGAAGCCGCCGTCGACAGACAATTCCACCCCATTCACGAAGCTCGAATCATCTGAAGCAAGAAACAGCGCGACCGTCGCAATTTCCTCAGGACGACCCATCTTTCCCCGCGGGATCAGGGATTCGAACATCCGCTTCGCCTCCTCGGTGAGAACCTGGTCCTGCATCGGTGTGGCGATCGGCCCCGGGCTCAGCACGTTCACCCGGATATTCCTGCCCTTCAGTTCGTTGAGCCAAGTGCGTGCGAATGAGCGCAACGCCGCCTTGCTCGCCGCATACACGCCGTAACCAGGAAAACCTTTCACCGAAGCAACTGACCCGGTCATGAAGATCGATCCGCCATCATTGAACAACGGCAACGCCTTCTGAACCGTAAACAGCGTGCCGCGCGTATTCAGGCCGAAGGTCGCATCGAAGTCCTGCTCGGTAATCTCGCCCAGTGGAACGGCTTCGCCCATGCCAGCGCTCGCGAACAGGATGTCGATCTTGCCCTTTTCACGCCTGACTGTATCGAACAGGCGGTCGAGGTCGTCGAGATTGGCCGCGTCGCTGCGCACGCCGGTCACGTTCCGGCCAATCTGCTTGACGGCTTCGTCGAGCACCTCCTGCCTGCGGCCCGTGATGAAAACATAGGCGCCTTCTTCGACGAACCGCTTGGCGCTCGCCAGCGCCATGCCGCTCGATCCCCCCGTGATGACTGCAACCTTACCCTCAAGCTTTCCCATGACATCTCCTTTCGTGGTGTCGGACAGCGTCTCGGTTCCCATCTGCACAAATGTGCTGTATCTTGTGGATCACTGATCCAGATACAGCTTCATTTTATACGGATCACCGATCCGATTGTCAAGGCGATTTATGCGAGCCGACGCCAGAAAAAATTACAGCCATCTACTTGCGGTCGCGCGTGACGTCGTCACCGAGCATGGCGCCGATGCGTCCATGCGAGATATCGCCCGCCGGGCCGACGTCGGGTTGGCCACACTGTTTCGCCATTTCCCGACACGAGAAGCCTTGTTCGAAGCGTTGCTGCGTATGAACGTGGACGAACTGATACAGCAGGCAGCCAAACTAGAAACGTCGAATCCGCCTGACGAAGCGCTGGTGTCCTGGTTTCGCGAAGGGGTTGCATTCGTTCGTAGCTATAGCGGCATTTGCGCCTTGTTCGCGACCGCGCACGCGGACCCTGACTCCGCGCTTCACGCTTCGAGCACAGCGCTGCGTTCAGCGGGCGCGCGACTACTGCGCCGTGCTCAGGCCGAGGGAACGGCGCGCGCCGATATGGATGGGGTCGACCTGTTCGCCCTGATGTCGGCGCTCGGCTGGCTCGACGGCCAACCCGGATTCGCGCCACGCGGGGATCATCTCTTTCACATTATTACGAGCGCCATCCTGACAAACCGGTCGAGCAACGATGTCGAGAAGGCAACGTGTTGAATCAGATCGCCGACGCATACTTTCCTACCAGGAAAGCCCCGGGGATTCGAACCAGACGGCGCAAAGCTGACTGGAGCCGACAGTCGAATGGCCATTACCGCACTTGATCGATCGGCCGCTTCTGGCCGCGCGGTGACATCCGGGTCAGCCCTCGATCTCTCTATCTCAGCCGGGTTGAAGGTGCTGGCACTCCGTTTGGAACCAATAGTCGACCAGGCGCTGTGCCGCTTGTAGATCATCCGGGTAATACGGATCATCAAACCACGGTGACGGGTCGTAGCCCGCTTTCCTCAAGGCAGCGAGTTCGCTTTGGTGCTGCGCCATCGTAGGGGGCGCGTTTGTCTTGAGCGCGGCCAGGTCGCGGCACTCTGTCGGAGTGAGGTGCGGCCCGGTATACGGCATGCCACCAGCGACACAGCCGGTGAGCAAAATCACCAGAGCGGGAAGTATTGACTGTGTTCCAGGCCGATTTCTCATAGTACGTCTCCTTCCCTGCGCCGCGCCGTGAACCAACTCGTAGTGCGCACCGTTGCCGCTGCGGGTGAAAATGCCCGCCTTCGACGCATGTCACTTCGAAGCCGGAGCCGGCGTCGCCTTCTCACCACCTTGTAGATGCCACGCGTCTGAACCTTCTCGCCCGGTTTGTGCCCTTTGGCCCTATCACGCTCCTTCGGTTGATCCGCCGCGGGAGCAGCAAGCATCGTTCCTCCCGGCTACCGCCGAGCCCACGTCAGGCGTGAACGTCAACTTGTCCTGCGAGGCGCCGTCTGCAAGCCCGCGCCTCTCCACTACAGGCCAACTATCGTCGATCCAGTTGCGCAGGCGCGACGCGGCCCCCTGGCTGGGATCGGTCGCCGTGACGGCGAAACCATGAGCCAGGAAGTGTGCCCCCAACCCGCGCCAATGACATCAGTGCCGACGACGGCGACGTTGACGGCTCGCGTTGTCATCGGTTAGCCCTCCTGGCAGGCAGCGTGGATTGTTTCGCGCAACGGCCGCAGCCCAATGATCTTCCGTGCTTCAGCCGGCGTGGCCGGCTCGTAACCCATCTCGCGGACCAGGCGAACAAGCCGCTCGACCAGGTGAACATTAGTGGCCAACTGACCTTGTCTGTTAGTAGAAGTTGTCTTCGAGTCCGACGCGCACGTCCTCTCCCAGCAACAGCGAGTTCATCGCGGCAGGCAACTGCGCGGCGCCGATAGCCGCTGACGTTGAAGACGGCGTTGCGGGCAGATGATCGATCATCATCTGCAACAGCCGGGGCGTGGAGGGCAACGCGCCCTGGAACGCATTGGCGCCGATCACGATATTGATAAAGTGCGGCGCGTCGTCGAGCCCCTCGTTGATGGCGCGCTGAACATCCTGGACGAAGTCGGCGAGGCTGACCGGCCACAAGGGGACCCTCGACGACGTAGGCTACATCGTCGACATTCGCCATAAGTTTGACGCATGCGGGCGTCTTATCAGTTGTGTCGCGCCGTTCCGGAAGCCGATTGATCGAATCCAGGCGGCGAACAATCTGCGTTCGAATGCGCTATCAGGGATATGACACGCTCTTCGAGACCTCCCGCGTCCGGCTGCAGGATGCTCCGCAACGAGGGCGGCCGAATCCGGTCGGATACTCCTCATTGCATTGCAGCAAAGGCGCCGCCGCCGTCCGCACCGGCAGGCGCGCAGTTCGCCGCTTGCCGATCCCCCGCTCCTTGCCTGCCGCGACGTCACTGGATCAGCGGCACCACGCCGAGCTTTTCAGCCAGCATCCTTTCGTAGACACCAAAGTGCAGATCGACCTCTTCCTGGGTGACCACGGTCACGAAAATAGTGATCTGCGCGGGCTGCAGGCCCAGCACCGTCGCGATCGCCGCTTCCAGCTGGGGCGCGCATAGCCGGTCATCGGCGAACGTGGTGCCGACCGCAATCTCGTAAGCGGACTCCTGCCGGAACACCACTTCAACCAGCCGCGCCCGGGCGCTCATGTTGCTGTCGATCGCCAGCCGGATGACTTCGACCGCCGTGCGCATCGTCTCAGTCGGGAACCCCTTTGTTGAGCGCAACCGGATACGGTGACGCCCAAGAGTGAGCCAATCGTATTCGAATTCCATGGTGTCCTCGCATCGTGTTGCACGGGTGTCGTGAACGTAGGGGTGCGGCAATCCAAATTCAAGAACAAAAAGTCGCCATGGCCCACTTGAAATTTCTGTTTTCAGTCCTATCTTGAATATCGCTCGGGCAGCCGCGCCAGCATGGCGGCGCGCTGCGTGTTTCGATTTGTTTGCCGCAGCATGGCAGACGGACTGGAGCGCGTATGCCGGTTCGTTTCCCTGCTGCATCCAAGGAGGAAACGATCATGAGTGATCTCTACTTCGGGACCGACCTTTTCAGCGAGTTCGACCGTCTGCAACGGCAGATGGCGAGTCTCTTCGGCGGTTTCCCGTCCAGCATCCGCTCGGGGCGCCTGGGCGCCTTCCCGCAGGTCAACATCGGTTCGACCGACGACTCTATCGAGATCGTTGCGTTCGCGCCCGGTATCGATCCGGCGCGTCTCGACGTATCCATCGACAAAGGGCTGCTGACCATCAGCGGCGAGCGCCAGACGGGACAGCCGGAAGCGGCCGGCGACGACGTGCGTACTTATGCGCAGGAGCGGTTCGTCGGCACCTTCCGGCGCGTCATTGAACTGCCGCAGCATGCGGACCCTGACAAGGTCACGGCGCAGTACACCAATGGGTGCCTGACCGTGAGCATCGGCAAGCGGGAGACGTCGAAGCCGCGGGCCATCACTGTTCAATGAAACCGGTCGCAGAACTGAGGAGGACATCATGAACGACACGACAGAACTTGCCAGGAAAGACGAAACGGCGGTGGCCCGTCAAGAAGACGAGCAGTCGCAACGCCCGATCACGCTAACGCCGCCCGTAGACATCTTCGAGGACAGCCAGGGCATCACCCTGTGGGCCGATCTGCCCGGCGTTACAAAGGACCGCCTTGATGTGAAGGTACACGATGGCAACCTGTACATCGAGGCCGAGGCGGTGGTGCCCACGCCGGCGGGGCTGCGCCTGCAACATGCGGAGATCCGCCAGCCGCATTTCGCGCGGGCGTTCGCTCTTGGGGCTGACTTCGACGCAACGAAAATCGATGCGAACCTGAAGGACGGCGTGCTGAAACTGACGATACCGCGCCGCGACGAAGCCCGGCCGCGCCGGATCGAGGTGCGGACGGACTGAAGTCGGCAGGTGGGCAGCAACGACAGGGAGAAAACCGGTGGCGGTCGTCTGGCCGCCACCTACTGACTGCGGAGGCCTGGATGCGGACGTCATACATGAATGCTGGCGCGGACGCACGCTCAGCATACGGCGCGGTGCCGGTACGTGAGCTCAGGACGCGCCGCGGATCGCGAGGCGGCCGTGACGGCGTTCCGCAGATGCAGTCCGGAATGTCGAGGGCAGAGTCGCGACTTCAGCGCAATGACAGGAATCCGGTTCTTCGGCCAGACTGTAGAGGAGGATACGATGAACACCGACCCGAAAAAGTGGAATCCCTTCAAGTTCCTACGCGGGGCGGCTCGCAAGTCCGATGCGGACACCTCGGAAAGCCCCCCGGCGAGCGAACAGTGGCGTGACTCGTGGCCTGACATTCCGCGATTGTTCACACGGGAACCGTGGCGTGCTTTGGAAGAGTTCTTCCATGACCCGTTTGCAGGTCGCGGCGCCCTCGAACGATGGTTTGGCGACTTCAGTTCATCGCGCTTCCAGCCGCGCATCGACGTGGTCGACGAAGGGCAGGTGTTGCGCGTGACCGCCGAACTGCCCGGGATGGAGCGCGAAGACCTGAGTGTGAGCGTCGAAGACGGGGCGATCGTGTTGCGCGGCGAAAAGAAACAGGACGTGCGCAGCGAGGAAGACGGCTGCTACCGGCTCGAGCGCGCCTATGGAAGCTTCATGCGCACGATTCCGATGCCGGAAAACGCCGACCCCGATCACGCCCTGGCAAAGTTTGACAATGGGGTGCTCACGTTGACCGTGCCAAAAACGGAGCCGGCGCGATCCACTAGCCGCACGATCGATATCGGCTAGGCCAAACAGGCAAGAAGTGCCCTGGTCGCGGTGGACATCGGGCGAGACGGGCCGTTAGCTCAGCTGGTAGAGCAGCGGACTTTTAATCCGTTGGTCACTGGTTCGAATCCAGTACGGCCTACCCCGTCGGCTCGCTTGAGTCGGACCTTTGCACGCGCGACTGGACTGGATAGCCGGTGGCCGGTCAGGGGGTGCCGGATGAGCGCATCGGCTCGAGCCCGGCTTGCGGAAAGTTTCTCGTCAGCGAGTAGCTTGGTCATTCGATGATCGTCTTGCGGAAGACTCGCCGAGCTTGATCGATGAATTCCACCAAGGGCGTCCAGCGACACTCTGCTAACGAGAAAGTTGAAGGTCTTTTCAGGGTCGGGAGTGTGAGTTCGCAGATGCAGGAAGCTGCCGTCGGGTTGCTCAATGCCGCCACCGTCAGCAATGCGCCGCCACATTGCTGACGACCTGCTGGCTCGCGCGGGAAATCATCTGTTCCGACTCTCCGCGCTTCTGCCTGGCTTCGGTAGTCGCTTGCGCTACTGGACGCGCGGCCGAACTCACCTGCGGCAGCGCCCCTTTGGCTGGCGCGGAAAGGGACCGGCCAAACTGAACCCGGCCGGCCCCACGATGGCTAGCGGCCTGTCGCATCCTGCACAGCTTCCTTCGTGGTTTCCCCAAGTGGGGCGGACTTCGGCGCTGCCACTTCGAGATGTGGTTGCGCGACGCCCGCTTTATGGCGCCTGCGCGAGTAATGCGCTGGCTTGCTAGCACCCTCCAGTCGCGTCGCGTGAGGCGCGCCCCCGGGACGATGCACGTCGTGCGTCACGAATCCCGAATCGTGATCCGGTATCGCAAACCAGTCCGGATGCTCAAACGATGCGCGAATGTCGTCCAGGCCCGTCTGCCAGTGCTCGCTCATCGTGTCGATGCTGAATTCGTAATCCTTATAGTGCCCCTCATACGCCTTGTTCTTGTATATGAGGTGCACAACATTGACCGTACTGCCATCGGCAACTTCCCGTGCCTCCCGGATGAGCGGATGCTGCTTCTCCAGGCCCGGCGGCACATGCTTCAGTAGCTCCTTGATGAGCTGTGCATGACGCTGGGTCGACCCGAGCATCGCGGTGATAGCGCGGGTCCGGCTGGAATACTGGATGTCCTTGGCGCGCTCGGACACATCCAGCATATCGCCCGGGAGGCCACCGCTCGCACTCCAGAGGTCAACCTGGAAGACCAGGGTGTCCTTGTGCTGCGGGTCGCTTACAACCTCGGTCAACGGGGTGTTCGACACCAGACCGCCGTCCCAGTAATATTCGCCATCAATCTCGACGGCAGGAAAGCCCGGAGGGAGCGCACCCGAGGCCATGAAGTGCTCTGGCGAAAGGCGCATCTGCGTGTTGTCGAAGTAGACCAGGTTACCCGTGCGCACGTTGACCGCGCCGACGGAGACGCGAATATCGCCGTCGTTGATTCTGTCGAAATCGGCGAATTGCAGAAGGGTCGCCCGAAGCGCGGTGGTATCGTAAAAGCTCACTTCTTCTGGCGAGCGCTTGCCCATCCCTGGGATGGGCACCGGAAGGCGCGGCGAGAAAAAGCCTCGCTGCCCTTCGGTGAGTGCGCGGCCTGCCGCCCAGCAGCTCGACCACTTGCGCGACAGGTCGTGCATGCCCGCGGCGCGGGGTAGCCACGCGCCAAGGTTCCCAAGCATGTCCGCCGGCTGGCAGATGGTGTTCCAGAATCCATGCAATGCCTCGGTACGCTTCCCCGGAGCGTTGCCCGCGATGATGGCTGTGTTAAGCGCGCCGATGGAGATGCCGGAAATCCAGTCCGGATGAATGCCAGCTTCCTCGAGGCCTTCGTAGACGCCGGCCTGATAGGAGCCCAGCGCGCCGCCACCCTGTAGCACGAGAGCGACCTCGTCATAGGCCGGAAGCTTGAAAGTCTTGCGAGGTGTGCCTGATGTTTCTTGATCTTGACGCACTGGGCGGCTCCTTAGTGCATCGACCAGCCGTGGCTGACGATAATGGACTGGCCCGTCAATGCGGACGATTCGAAGCCGGCGAGGAATGCCACGGTGTTGGCGACGTCTTCCACCGTCGTGAATTCGCCGTCGACCGTTTCCTTCAACATCACGTTCTTGACGACGTCTGCTTCCGAAATGCCCAACGCTATCGCCTGCTCCGGAATCTGCCTGTCGACAAGCGGCGTGCGCACGAACCCCGGACACACGACATTGGCCCGTACACCGCGCGAACCACCTTCCTTGGCTACCACGCGTGCGAGACCGAGCAGTCCATGCTTGGCCGTCACGTAGGCAGCCTTCAGCTTCGACGCTTCGTGCGAGTGGACCGAGCCCATATAGATAATCGACCCACCGTTGCCCGCAGCGTACATGTGCCCGACAGCAGCTTTGGTCGTGAGGAACGCGCCGTCCAGATGGATTGCGAGCATTTTTTTCCAGTCGGAGAAAGCATAATCTTCAATCGGGTTGACAATCTGGATGCCCGCGTTCGAGACCAGCACATCGATGCTGCCAAGCCTGTCGACAGCCTGCTGGATGCCGGCGTTGACCGCTTCTTCGCTCGTCACGTCCATTGATACAGGCAGCGCTTTGCCACCCTCCTTGCGGATGCTCTCGGCCACGCTCTCGGCAGCCTTGAGGTTCAGGTCCGCGATTACCACCGACGCGCCGAGCGCCGCGAGCTTGCGTGCGCACTGTTCACCGATACCACTTGCAGCGCCCGTCACGAGCGCGACCTTGTCTTTTACGGACATGCCTTTTCCTTAATATGTCAGAGGGTGCTTACTGATTCGCGGCAAGCTTGAGTGCCGGCGCCTCGGCGAGGTAATCGAAAGCCACCTCCCCGATGTCGAGCGTGAGATTGGCGATAACGTGCCGCGCGCCGACGATTTTGCGCACCGGCAAATCAGCCACCGGAGCCAAGGCATGGGGGTGCAGCTCAAGCGCGGCCGGACCGCCCCACGCGCCGAGCACCGTGACATCCCGCAGGAAGTAGCGCACGAGCTCGCAGATGCGGGCTGAACCGTCGACGTCCGGAATGACTTTCAGTAGATAGTTCGGCGTGTTTGCCAGCTTCTTGCGCTCGACCTCGAGGTCAAGTGGCTCGTACTTGTAGCCCATCGTGCCCGTGGCAATGCGCTGGGTGCCATAGTCGAGCGTTCCAAGCAGCGTGTCGTTGCCGTCAACACGCAATTTCGGACTCGCCAGCTTCTTGGGGAAACCCCAAATCTCACGACCGCCGGCAATCGGGCCTTCGTCGTCGAGGTACATCGCATGCGTGTAGCTGCCTGTCGTTCCGGTTTCATCTCTCACCGAGATAACCTGGCCGCTTTCCGTGTAATCGCCGAATCCCGACGAGTCTGGCATGCGAATGAATTCGTAATGCACGAGGGGGCTTGCGACTGTCAGTGGTTCCGGGACCACGGCGCGCAATGCGTCCATGTCGGTCTCGTACGAAATGATGAAGTACTCGCGATTAAGGAAGCGAAACGGCGGGCGGGGGTAGGAAGGATTGTGGACGGGCATCGCAAAAGCATCTTTGCGGATTTGTTCGATTTTCAACTATCTCTCCAGTAGTGACGTCAAATGACGTCGCGTCTTTAAAGCCCACGCATGCGCACCAGAGGTGCTGCGCTGCACACCGCGCCTCTGCCTTATCACAGCGTGTCGGTTTCGAGTGGCCCTGTGCTTTGCATCGTTGTACAGAGCACGGGCAATAGTAGCGCCTTGGTCCATGCATCGGTGTCCTTGCTGGCCGTAAAACACTGTCCCCCTCGCCGCAACAATTGGTTCGATCCTTGTGCGCGCCCGCTTCTCATCGGCGAAACGCCGCGTGTAGCGATGTCGCTTCGTGATAGGCAATGTCGCACATATAGGCGTACGTATTAATTGCCACATGGCTCGTTGTCTCGTCCCCGATGCCTCGCTTGCTTCAGGCATGTCGATTCGAAATCGCGTCCCCGAGAATATAAACGCGTGCAAGGTCACAGTTGGACATTAACGGAAGCCGCGACCATCATTGCGCCTGCGTTTCGCGGCGGCGGATCGCCTGCTCTGGGAGAGTACACGGCGTCGCCCGCCTCAATCGGATGACCGCTCAACACGCACGTCCCCGGCCCCTTCGCGATGAACACCCGTCAGGGCTGGTAATCACAGCGACCGCTGCACGAATCGCACCAGGAAACCGACAGGGTCTGCAAAGGGTTCGGCGCCACTTTCAGGTCAGGCGGATCTTCGGTTGGACGAGACCGTTGATCTGTTCCGCTGTCCACAGCAGCGTCGCCTTTCGAAAGCCATGGAGAGCCTGCTGATGGCGCCGGTAGAGCATGGCGTGACTCAGTTGAGCGAAACGTCCGCGCACGAAACCGCCACGAAAGAGTCCGAAGCGCCCAAGCGTGCCGAACGCGTTGTAGTCGCTCAGCGAGACGAGCGAACCGAAATCGCGGAAACGGAAATCGGCAAGTGGCTTGCCGGCAAGCCACCCCGGAAGGTGACGCGCGAGATGCTCGGCCTGCTGCGTGGCGACCTGCGCGGTCGGTGCAAGTTGCCGTTCGTGACCGGCAAGTGTCAGGCTTGCGCAATCGCCAAGCGCGAACACGTGATCGTCACGCGAAGACTGCAGACTCGCTCCGACGACGATCTGGTTGGACCGGTTCGTTTCGAGTCCGTCGAGATTGTTCATGAAATCCGGCGCCTTGACGCCCGCTGCCCAGACCATCAGATCGGCCTCGGCAAGCGTGCCGTCGCCGTGGCGAAAACCATTCGCCTCTGCCGCGGTAACACGCGCCGAAGTCAGCACGCGAAAACCGATATGCTCGAGCTGCGACTGGCTCGATGCCGATATCTCCGGCGCAAACGCCCCGAGCACGCGCGGGCCGCTTTCGAGCAGCGTCAGACTCAGCCGCTCTCGCACAGTCGGGTCTCCGTAACTCGACGCAACGTCAAGCAAGCGGCTCAGTTCAGCGGACAGCTCAACACCCGTTGCACCCGCGCCGACGATCGCCACACGCAGTGGTTCGTCCTTCGCGACGCTTCGAAATACGCGCGCTCGCAACGCGGCGTTGAACGCTTCGGCCTGTTTTTGACTGTCGATGAAATGGCAGTGCTCTTTCACGCCCGGCACGCCGAAATCGTTCGCCCGGCTACCCAGCGACAGCACAAGCACGTCGTACCCGACCGTTCGCGGACCGAGCACTACTTCACCTTCCGGCGTCCTGAGCTCGTCGAGCTGGACCAGCCGCCGGCTTCGATCGAGCCCGTGCATTGCGCCGGGCTGATAGGTGAAGCCGTGATCGCGGGCATGGGCGAGGTAGATCACCTGCTGCTGCTGAACATCGCGCGTGCCGGCTGCAATAGTGTGCAGCATCGGCTTCCATATGTGCGTCGGGCTGCTGTCGATCAGCGTGACGCTGGCCCGGCCGCTGCGCCCTAACAGGTCGCCGAGTCGGGTAGCCAGCAAAATTCCCGCAATCCCGCCGCCAACGATGACAATCCGTTTTGGTTGTGACATAATCAATTCAACGCGTGATGAATAAATCACATCGTAGCCTAAAGCACGAGCTCCGTCAAACCGTGGCCCTCCTCAGCCTCTCACGCGCCGTCAGTTAAACTTCGGCTGAATTGACGATCCACAACTCACACCCAAATGAACGACGTAAAGTCAGGACCTGCCAGGCTGATCGAGAAAAAGCGTACCCGCGGACGACCCGCGTACAGCGCTTCCGTCGGTGCCGACATCCTCCTGCGACATGCCCGGCACACCTTCGCAAAGCGTGGATTCGACGCTACCAGCGTGCGGGAAATCGCGCGCGACGCGGGTGTCGACCCGGCGCTGATCGCGCATCATTTCGGGTCGAAAGAAGCGCTATGGGTTGCGGTGGTAGAGCAGATCGCGGATCAGGCTGCGCCAATGATCGACGCCACAGCCAGGTTGCGCTCGGCCACGCTAGGTGCGCGTGAGCGTGTCGAACACGCAGTGGTTCTTTTCATCGATCAGGTTTTCGACGAACCCGACCTTGGTATGTTTTTTTCGACTGCCGCGACCGAAGAAGGCGAGCGCTTCAACATACTCATCGGGCGTCTGGTGCGCCCCTATCACGACGTGTTCGTGCCTTTGCTCGAAGATGCATCGAGGGCGAAGGAATTGAAACCGCACCACCCCGAAGTCATGTTTTCCATGCTGATGAACGCCATCAGCAATACCGTGGCTTACCACCATATGCTGCGGGCTTTCTCGTCACTTCCTGAAGATCAGACCAGGTTCAAGCGCGCGGTGCGGGACACGGCGCTGAACATGATCGGAAAGTAGTCAGCAAGACCCAATGCCCTTCGCGACAAGCCCAGAATCCGCCACCTGCTTATCGTGCGTGTCGTCCCCTGACGCATTCGCTGCCCAAGAGAACTACCATGGCGATGACCGCCCCAAGGAACGTGTCCACGATCCGCTCGCCGACGAGGGCGAGGGGAGCGCTCGTCCCGCCCACCGCTGAGATGGTCAACGCGGTTGGGGTAATGAAGGTCAGGGCCAGGGCGTAGTGCCGCGCGGCCACGACTTCGATCGCGAACTGGAGCAGCGCGAGGACCCCGACGAGCCAGAGGCCTTTCGGGTCGACGAGCTGGATCAAGCCAAAGACAGCCGCGCCCAAGACCGTGCCCACAACGCGGTGCACGGCCCGAATGGCACTTGAGCGCGAGACGTGGCTGCCCTGCAGCACCGCACCCGCGACCATCACCGTCCAGTAGGCACGGTGCTCCCCAAAACACAGGCTCAGCAAGCCGGCGCTGGCAACCGCCACGATCACCCTCGCGGCGATCGTGGCCTTTTCGCCGTCGAGCAAGCTGGGAGGAAACCGCATGCGCAAGCTGGGCGCTTCGCCCTTGCGCTGGTGCACAAGCGGCAGCGCGAGGGGTGCGATCACGAGCAAGTACGCACTGAGCGCGCCGACCGCGACCAGAGAGGGGATCATAAAGACGCCAAGGGGCGAACCGCTGAAACGCGCGGAAGCGGCCAGATGACCGCTGACACCGGCGACCAGCACGAACTGCATCGGCCCGGGCGGGCCCATTCCGACACCGAGCAGAATGATGCTGGCGAGCGCAGCCACGGCGACGAGGCAGGCGATGGTCAGCCACGCATTCGTCGCGCACAGTACGCCCAGCGTGGAGGCGGCCACGAACCCCGCCGCGACGAACGGCAAGGCCTGGAGCCGGTCGCCCAGGCGCAGCGTCGAGCCGTAGAGAGCCGTGAAGGCGCCGAGAGAAGTGATGAGCCCGAGTGACGGGTGGCCGGCCAGCATGAACGCGCTCAGAGGCACGCCCATGGCGACGCCCCCTCCGACGCCGGCCGACCACCGCCACGGGCCGTCGTTGAAGCCGAGCAGGCTTTTCAGTACGCGGGGCGGCAAGAAAGGTCTTCTCATTTGGGATTGTTTTGTGAAGCGGCCAGGCGATTGGAATGAAATTTGAATCGAAGGCCGGGATCGCGTTTTCGCTCCGACGGCGCTCCGGATTGCACGCCTTGTCTGTCGACACTTCAGAGCCGCATTCCGCAGGGTCGCAAGTGACCAACCGCCTTTTTGCGGCTTCAAGACGGCCCTCTCCTGACGACCCGTCGGTCTACACGTTCGTGCTACCAGTTCGTTCGTCGCAAGTGCCGCTTCCCCCGAACCCACCGAGGTTCAAGTGCGCGAGCGCGATCGAATGACGTTCACGTGACGGCCATCATGCGGACCGCTTGCCTCGCGCAACGGTGTGCGACGACGTGATGGCTCCGGTCCTCCGACTTTCAACCAACGCACGCGTACGCTGCGAGATTCGCGCCGCTGCCTCCCGGATCGATTCGACAAGACGGTCCAGATTGGCAAATTCGAGTCGCTGGGTCGGCACGATCACCGCAAGCGAACCGACTGCTTCACTGGAGTCGTCCGTAAATAGCGGCGACGCCAGTGCAGAAACGCTGCTTTCCAGTTCGCCCCTCGACAGATAAAAACCGGCACGCCGGATTTTGAGCAGCGACGCGCGAAACTCGTCGAGTGTCGCCCCAAGGCCGCTTTGCGCGATCTCGTCAGCATACTGATCGAACAGGACCGCGAGCTTGGCCTTCGGAAAGGTGGACAGGATCGCTTTTGGAGCGGCGCCGAGAAACAGGGGGCGAGGACGGCCCCGGCCGTACCGGAGGTCAAGCGCCGCGCCGTGAGTCTCACGATGCGTGTCCACGAGTTCGTTACCGTACCAGCGCGACATCACCACATCGAAGCCGGAGTGTTCACTCAACTCACGCATGATCGGCTGTCCGACCGCAAGCAGCGGATCCGACATGCGCAGATGGTAGTCAAGCTTGATGATGCGAGGGCCGAGACCATAGTCTCCTCCTGCAAACCGGATGAGCAAGCCTGCATCCAGGAGCTCGCGTACATAGCGATAAGCCGTTGGGGTTGAGCAATCGAGTTCGGCGGCAACGTCTTCGACGGACAGGAACGGCTTCGCCTCCGAAAACAGCTCGAGTATGGATAAAAGTCTCGTAATGCTCGACATCTATTGCGCTGCGCCTCCTCGTGTGTGAACGGAATTATATGCACTGGCAAGATCGCCATTGACGCCTTCAACGACCACCGCGCGGAAACAGTCGCACGCGAGTCACGCAGCGCCACGCTTATGCAAGCCCCATGCGCTCGGCCATTTCGGTTTGCCAGACACTTCGCGGCCTGAATCCCGATAGCGTTCTTGCGTGGCGTTCGACAGCCGCCATCAGTTCAGCATCGGGCAAGCCGAAGTCCACCGGCACCCGCATCGGCTGGTCGACGTACCACGGCGTGTCGATGTAGAGCTCGAGGCGATTGCCTTCGGGATCGCGCGCATAGATCGAAACCGAATTGCCGTGGGTGACGGGGTTGATTTCCTGCAGGCCTTCCGCAATGAACTGCCGATGAAACCGCCTCAACGTGGCAAGGCTGTCAGCTGTGAACGAAATCTGGTTGATCGGATTGAACGTCAAGTGCTCGGGGCGGCCGCTCGCGAGCACGATCTGGTGATGCACCGCGGGATCGCGGCTCAAGAATACCAACTGCACAGCGCCGTGCGGCGTCTGCAGCGAACCCCGATCCGTCACGGTGAATTCCATCACCCGCGTATAAAAGTCCTCCACGCGCGCCATGTCGCTCACATAGAAGCCCATGTGACTGAGCGACAGCCCTGCCCTTGCTTTCTTCATACCGTTCATGCTTGTCTCCAAGTAGTGATAAACCCTAGCAAAAAACACGTTGTGACCTTAGCTATATTTAGTCTATTCTCACTATAAGATAAATGCACGGGTTTTTTGCGAATCCGGGCCTTGATCCCACCTACTTTTTATCTACCCGGAGCATCAATGAAACTCGCCAGCTTTTCCACCCACCTTGGCTCATCGTTCGGCATCGTTCGCGATGAAACCGTGTTCGACCTTGGCAAGCGTCTCGGCGGCCGCTATGGCGATCTGAAGGCACTGATTGCCGCCGACGCATTCGGCGAGGCCGCGCAGGCCGCCGATGGCACGCAGGGCGACTACCCGCTGTCGGAAGTCACGCTGCTGCCTGTGATCCCGAACCCCGAACAAATCTTTTGCGTGGGACTCAACTACGCAGACCACGTCAAGGAAACCAACCGCGAAACCACCGAGCATCCGGTCATCTTCATGCGGGTGCCGGCTTCCCAGGTGGGCCATGGCCAGCCGATGCTGCGTCCGCCTGAGTCGCTGAAGTTCGACTATGAGGGTGAGATTGCCGTCATCATCGGGCGCGGTGGACGACGCATCGCCGAGGCCGACGCGTGGAATCACATCGCTGGCTACGCCTGCTACAACGACGGTTCCGTGCGCGACTGGCAGCTTCATACGGGCCAGTGGGGCCCAGGCAAAAATTTCTATCGCACCGGCGCGTTCGGACCGTGGATGGTGACGAGCGACGAGATCGAACCCAATGCGGTGATGACGCTCGTCACCCGCCTGAATGGACAGGAAGTGCAACGCGCGACGACGCAGATGCTGATTCACGGCATTGCCAGACAGATTGCCTACCTGTCGACGTTCACCCCGCTCTCGCCGGGAGACGTGATCGTGACCGGCACGCCTGGCGGCGTCGGCGCGAAGCGCAATCCGCCGCTGTTCATGAAGGCCGGCGACGTGGCGGAAGTGGAGGTTGATCGGATCGGCGTTCTGTCCAATCCAATCGCCGACGAAGCGTAAAAGTCGTAGCCGGGCGCGTTCGTGCGCGCTCGGCGTCTTATCTGGCGGAACAAGACATGTTAGAGAAAACTATTTCGACGCACGCGTGCGACTACGACGTGGCCGTTATCGGTCTCGGGCCCACCGGGGCGACGCTCGCGAACCTGCTGGCAATCGAAGGCTTGCGGGTGCTGGTGCTGGAGCGAGACAAGGAGATTTTCGCGCTTCCTCGCGCGGTGCATTTCGACGGTGAATGCATGCGCGTGTTCCAAACCCTCGGTTTAACCGACAAGCTGCTACCCAAGCTGTTCGTGGGTCCCGGCATGAAATTCGTGAACGGGGAAGGCAAGTTGCTGATCGACTGGCAACGGCCAACCTGTATCGGACCACAGGGGTGGAGTGCGAGTTACAAGTTCCATCAGCCCGATCTCGAGAATGCGTTACGCGAGCGTCTTGCGCAGCAATCGAGCGTTGACGTCCGGTTGCGCCACGAAGTGTTCGCGCTTGACGAGGCGAGCGATGGCGTCCAGTTGCGCTTCGAGGATACGTGCTGCGGCAAACTTGGACGTACCACCGCGCGATATGTAGTCGGCTGCGACGGTGCGCGCTCGATTGCGCGACGCTTCATGGGCACCGAATTGAGCGATCTGAAATCGCATGAACGCTGGGTTGTGGTCGACGTATTGCTCGATGCACCGCGGCCCGATCTTGGCGATTACTCGGTCCAATACTGCGACCCGGCGCGCCCGACCACTTACACGCGTGGTCCCGGAAATCGGCGCCGCTGGGAAATCATGGTGATGCCCGGTGATGATGTGACGCAACTCACGTCCCCCGAATGGCTGTGGGACAAACTCGCTCGCTGGATTTCTCCGGCCGATGCGCGCCTCGAACGTTCTGCCATATATACATTTCACTCGGTCGTGGCGAACGGTTGGCGCCGTGGCCGACTGCTGCTTGCAGGCGATGCCGCACATCAGACGCCACCCTTTATGGGCCAGGGGATGGGAGCCGGCATTCGCGACGCGTCGAATCTCGCGTGGAAGCTTGGTGCCGTCATTCATGGCGAAGTGCCCGATACCCTCCTCGACAGCTACGAATCCGAACGCTCGCCGCACGTGCGCTTATTTATCGAAACGGCGGTACAGCTCGGCTCAGTCATTCAAACGACGAGGTCAGACCTGGCCGAAGTCCGTGATGAAGAAATGAGCGCAGCGATTCGCAATTTCGTGACCCCACAACCCAGGCTTGGCCCGGGCGCATGGATCGATGAACCATCGGGCGTGGCCGGGCATATTGCACCGCAACCCCGCCTGCTGGACGGACAACTCGTGGACGACGTGGTCGGCTATCGGTTTGCGCTGCTTGCGCGACCCGAATTGCTCCGTGAATGCCCCGACGTCGCCAATAGCGCTGCGCAAGCGGGCGTCGGGATTGTGGCCAGCGATGGAGCGGCTGTTCGCGAGTGGTTGGAGTCGATCAACGCTCCAGCGGTGCTTGTACGCCCCGACCGGTATGTGTACGGCGTCGCGCAGGACGGTGAATCCTTGCAAAACCTTCTGCACCACGCCGTACCCGGCTTGCAAACCGAAGGTGCTGTGGCCATGTGAGCCCGCAACCCCCGTTGTCACGCGAGATGTCTCGCGGTCGACGCACATAGACCATCGGACAAAGAATCCGATAATCAAATTGGAGGAGTCATGGGAATATCCCACAACCCGGTCGGCGGCGCCGACCGTTCACAGCCATCCGGCTTGTCCCCGTCGCAGTGGAAGATGATTCTCATCGCAAGCCTTGGCGGCTCGCTGGAGTTTTACGATTTCATCGTCTACGGCTTTTTTGCCCATAACATCGCGGCCCAGTTTTTCCCGAACTCGTCGTCGCTGGTCAGCATGCTGGCTACTTTCTCCGTGCTCGCAATCGGGTACGTGATTCGACCGCTCGGCGGAATTGTGCTCAGTAGCTGGGGCGACCGGTATGGCCGGCGTCCAGTGTTTCTCGGCTCAATCATTGTGGTCACGACCGCGACGATCTGTCTTGGTCTGCTGCCCAACTTTCAGAGCTGGGGCATGACCGCATCGATCCTGTTGATCCTGCTGCGCATGCTTCAGGGTTTTTGCGTGGGCGGAGAAATGCCCGGCGCGATTACCTACGCAGTGGAAGCCGCGCCGCATCGGGCGGGGCTCGCCGCGGGCATTATTATCTGCGCGGTGAACCTGGGTGTTTTGCTGGCCACATTCGTCAACCTCGGCATCCAGACCTACCTGTCCGCCACGGACGCGGCGGCGTATGGCTGGAGGATCGCGTTTCTTTTCGGCGGCGTTTGCGGGATCGCGTCGTACCTGATGCGCCGTAATCTGGACGAGTCGCCCGAGTTCAAGAAGATGCAAGGAGCTGTCGTCAAACAGCCGTTTCGCGAGACCTTGCGACGTCATGGCAAAGCGGTCGCGACGGGGGCACTGGCGATCGCCGTGATGGCCGGCGTCAACGGCATACTTTATGGCCACATGCCCGCCTACCTCGTCCAGCAGCTGCACTATGCGCCACGGACCGCGGCAATTGCCCAGAACGCTTATCTGATCGTCAGTTCCCTCGGCCTCCTCACCGCAGGCTGGCTCGGGGACAAGATTCCACGCCGGTACCTGCTTCGAGCGTCAGCGGCGCTGCTGATCGCATTGAGCTACCCGTTCTATGAAGCGCTGGCGAGTCACACCGTCAATCCGGTGGTGCTGTTTGTGCTTGCCGGCGTGGTTTTTTCACTGGCAAGCGGGACATGGGCGTCGGTGCTCGCCGACCAATTCCCTGTCCAGGTCAGATTCAGCGGAATCGCGCTGGCTTACAACCTGGCCGTTGTCGTATTCAGCGGCTTTGCGCCCTTGCTGGCGACCATGCTGATTCGCATGACCGGCTCCTTGGCAGCGCCAGCCTGGTATGTCATCGCCGCATGCACGGTCGCGCTGCTTGCGAGCTATGGGTTGCCGACGGGAAAGTCTCGGGCCGGGTCGCCTTCGAAGACAGATGGACTGAGCGGCGAACTGTTGCGTTGAGCCGAATCGAGCGACGACGCGGCCGGCACCGTCTCTGACAAGAGGTATCCATGCAGTATTTTCGGGAGATTTACGATGAAAGATGCGTCCATTCAGGCCGCCGTCGAGGCGCTGGAACAACAGCGCTGCGACGCCACGGTGGCTGGAGACCTGCTCAAACTCGCGTCGCTACTCGACGACGATCTGACGTTCGTCCATTCAGCTGGCTACGTTCATGGCAAGTCGGAGTATCTGTCCTTCCTTACCGAGAAGATCAAGGTGCGTCAAATCGTGCGTCCGCAACCGCTCGCGTATAGGTTCCTGCCAGACACCGTGATCACGACCGGCCATCTCGAGCAATCCCTGGTGCGCAGGACCGATGGATCTGAGCTCAACATTCGCGCGCTCATAACTGAAATCTGGGTCAAACGCGAGGGCGGCTGGAAACTGCTGCATCTCCATTCCGGGCGCTTGCCGGATTGACGCAGATCCCTATCTTGCCATCCGTCTCGGGGTAAGCCTGGACACCGATCCTGAACAGGTTCGCGAACTCCCCCTGCTTGTGCGCGATGGAAGCAATCGTAACGATGCGTGGCCGGTCAGGCGATTCAGTCGCGGCAAGTTCGAGAGCGGGCATGAGCAGCGCCGAGAGTGTGTAGTGGCCAGGCATATTGGTGCCGAACTGCAGCTACAAGCCATCGGCGGCGTTCCGCGAGTTTCTTCTGCGCGAACGAGCGGACCGACGCGACGGAAGCGTGAAGATTGAATATGTGGGATCGAGACTATCGCGGCGGCGATCCAAAAACACTGCGCCGAACGAGATCAGCGTGCGCGGACCGAAGCGGTCGATCAGCTTGCCTTGAAACGGCGAAAAAAACGTCTGCAGAATGATTAGCAGCGCGAACGTCACCTGCAGTTCAGGCAACGCGATGCCCAATTTCGCGGCGAGCGGTTTGGTCATCAACGTCCAGACATATTGCGGACTCGAGATCGCCATCATGCAGACGAGACCCAGTCCAAGTTGAATCCAGCGGTTATGCGTGGCGGACGTCGAGACATTCTCGATACGCGGCGCCATCGGTTGCAAGCGTGTGTTCATGGTGTTCTCCGTTTCCTGAGCGCATGCCAGCCGGCATGCGCGAGACGTGCGTCGTCCTCCGGGCCTGAACGGCCGGAACGGCAAGTCGTTTGAGAAAAAGCGCGCGGTGTCTACCAGCCCGCAGCGGCCCCGTCACTGCGCGGATCGTAGCCCGCTTCGATTAACCCATCAGGGTGCCGAACGATTGCGCCGGCATGCCCCATCGCTTCATCGTAAGACGCCATCATCTCGACCTCGTGCCCGAACGCGCTGAGCGTTGCTGCCGTGTGCGCGGCGAAGCGTGGCTCGAGCTTGAGCGTGTCGGTCGATTGGCCCCATGTGCGGCCGAGCAGCCAGCGAGGCGCGCCGATCGCCGCCTGCGGGTTCCAGCCGAAATTCGCGATGCGTGAAAACACGGCGCTTTGCGATTGGGGCTGTCCGTCTCCGCCCATGTTGCCGTACACCATCGTGCGGCCATCGGCAAAGCGCGCCAGCGCCGGATTGAGTGTATGAAACGGCCTGCGCCGCGGCATCAGCGGATTGAGCGCGTGCTCGTCGAGCGAGAAACTGCAGCGCGCCGCGAGCGCATTCGGCGCGACGGCCATGCCCCTCGCGCCGCGCGTCGGATTCAGAAAACTAGATGACATATTGGACGGGGCTTTTGCTTGTATACATACCCATCACTGACGCGAGAAGCATGCCAGCACGCGAGTCGCCCGCTCATGCGCGCCAGATAGGGTTTCGCACGGCTCGGTACGCGCGGCGATGTCGCTACCTGGTGCCCCGCAACCTGGGTGGTGCATAGGGGACCGCATTCGGCCCCATTGCAGTGCGTGCGCGTTGCAGGCGCTCGCCCGTCAAGGTGCGCACCGCAACGCGGCTACCCTCGATATGGCGCGCGATCAACTCAACGCTACGATCCGTTTCCCGACAACGAATCGCATCGAGGATCGCGACATGTTCGTCGTAGGTTTCGTCGATGCAGTCGCCATACACGAGATCGAGCCGCCGCACGACCCGGATGCGATCGGTCACGCGCTGCATCGCATTGGTCAGCTCGGCGTTATCGGCGGCCTGCACGAGGGCGTGATGAAATGCTTCGTCGAGCGCGACCATCTCGCGGCCGTCACGCCGACGATGAGCAGGCGGGATCTTCCAGATTTGTTCAAGCTGACCGAGCATCTGTGCGACGCCTTCGGAGAGCTCTCCTTCGGCACTCGCAAGCTTCGAGACCGCAAAGGTTTCAATCAGCTTGCGCATTTCGTACAGGTCTTCGAAGCGTTTGAAATCGACCGGCACGACTTCCCAGCCGCCGCGCACATAGCCGCGCATCAGGCCGTCACTTTGCAGGCGCTGCAAGGCCTCGCGCGCAGGCGTACGGGACACGCCGAAGCGCTCGGCGATGCTGCCTTCCGTCACGCGGTCGCCGGGCAGCAGGCGCATATCGAAGATATCTTCGCGGACACTGACATAGACATGATCAGCCCGCGAGGGGGGAATGCCGGTGATGTCGTTCACGCTTGGAACCTGAGTTGGCGAGTGTCGGGGCTGAGATTATTGTCCGACCCGAACGCGCCATGTCAACACGCGATGAAAAAACCGGCATCGCACGGACATCAGCCGCGAGCGAAATACGCCTTTACAGCCGACAGAAACGTATCGATGTCCGCGCGCCTGCAGCGCGGACGATTTCGATTGAATTGAAAATCGGGTTATGCCGCCATGCGCTCACGAGTAGCTGCTGGCGAGCGAAAGCGCCGGGTTGCGCGAGGACTCTGACCTCGCCGGCCACCACGGCAAAACCACGTCCCTGGCTACCTGCCCGCGCGGCCTCGACCGCCGCATTCAGCGCGACGATGTGGTCTGGAACGAGATCCCGTCGATGACCGAGATGATCTCCGCGATGCGCGCCGACGACGCCCGTATCCCATGCATCGTCTCCACCACCCGCCCGACCGCCATGCCGCCTTCCCCAGCCGTTTCCGAGGCGTGCCTGGCAAGCTCGTCCGCGTGTCCCGCGTTCGCAGCGTTGGTGGCCACGCTCGCGTCGAATTCCTTGAGTGCGCCGGTGGCCTGCTCGAGCGCGCTGGCCTGGAGCTCGGTGCGCGCGCCAAGATCGGCATTGCCGGCGGCAATCGCGTGACTCATGTCGGCGACTGCATCGGCGCCATCGCGCACCTGTCCCACGATGTCCGCGAGCGCTTCTCTCATCCGCACGACAGTCGCCATCACGCTACCCGTATCGCCGGTGCGCAAGTCGGCGCACTGGGAAAGATCGCCGCGCCGGATCGCATCGGCGAACGCGATCAGCTCTCGCGGCTCGGTACCGAGCGACCGGCCTATGTTGCGCACGACAAGCACCGCAACGCCAAGACCGATCACGCACGCAAGCCCGGTCAGCGCGAGCATCATCAAGCGGAAATCGACGCTTATCTGGCGTGCCTCGGCGCTGCCCTGCCGGTTCAGTGCTTCCTGAAAGTCGATCAACTGGTTGATTGCCGCGAGCCACTCGAGCAGCGCGGGGGCTGACGTCCGTCTCGACGGCCAGTACCTCCTTCGCGCCTTCAGCAGCCACGCTGGCAATCGCCTGCGTCGCATGCGTCAGGCGGTCCTCACCCAGATCCGCAATGCACACGCGAAGCCCGAGCTGCGCGAATCGACGTGGTCAACGCCGTCAATGCGCAGAACCTGATCCTGCCGGGCGGCACCGCGAAGATCGGCACGAAGGAATACAACGTACAGATGAACGGCAGCACGGACACCGTAGCCGCGCTCAACGATCTGCCCACCGCAAAAAGAGTTTGACAGACAATCTTAAGATATATATCGTAAGATGCATCTTACGACACTCATAGGAGAGTCCCAGATGCGTCATCCTCATCATTTTTGCGGTCCGCGCGGCGCGCGCGACCGTTTTCATGCCGGTTTCCGCCTTCCGTCGCCGCAGGCGAGCGAAATCGCCGACCTGGGCGCCGCCGAAGCATGCGCTTCCTCCGGCGCCCGCCACCACTACCTGCTGCACGTTTTGCGTCACGCCTTTGGCCGCCATCACGAGTGGCGCTTCGGCGGCCGCGGCTCGCGCTTCGGCGGTGGTTTCGGCGGTCCGGGCAGATACGGTGGCGGCGGCCCCGGCGGCTTCGGCGGCGACGGCGATGGTTTCCCGCGTGGCCGCAAATTCAGCTCCGACGATCTGCAACTGCTGCTGCTATCGCTGATCGAAGCGCAGCCGAGTCACGGCTACGAGTTGATCAAGGCGCTCGAAACGCGCTCGAACGGCTTCTACAGCCCGAGCCCCGGCATGGTCTATCCAGCGCTGACCTATCTCGAAGAACTCGGCTACGTCACCGTGCAGCTCGAAGGCAACCGCAAGCGCTATGAGCTGGCGGATGCGGGCCGCGAATATCTGGCCGCGAACCGCGAGCGCGTCGAGCTGATGCTCGCGCGACTCTCGCATATCGCACGCAAGATGGATTCGGTACGCCGCGCGTTTGCCGGCGAGGAGCCGGCCGACGTCAGCGAAGGCGGCTGGGTGCCCGAGTTGAATGAAGCGCGCCGCACGCTGAAGAACGCGCTGCTGCGCCGCGACAACGCGCCGGCCGACGAACAGCGCCGCATCGCAGCGATCCTGATGCGCGCGGCCAAAGAAATCGAAGGCGGCAACCGTGGCGACATCGCAAAGCCCGGCAACGACAGCGAGCCGACCGCCTGACAACGCGCGCCCGTCCCCGAGGCGACCCGCGCGTCCTCCCGAACCGAACTGGAGCATCGCCCACATGCAAGAGCAACCCACTCGCCCTGATCTCGCCGTGCATCGCGTACGGCATCCGTTGAAGTTTCGTCTGCTGCAGGTCAAGCAGGTGCGCGCGCTGACGCCGCACCTGATTCGCGTGACCTTCACCGGCGCCGATCTGGACGACTTCGTCTCAGCCTCGTTCGACGATCACATCAAGGTCTTCTTCCCCGACCCCGGCGCCGACAAACCTACGCTGCCGCAAGCCGGCCCCGACGGCCCGGTGTTCCCGGAAGGCAAGCGGCCGACCGCGCGCGATTTCACGCCGCGCCGTTTCGATCGCGACGCCCGCGAGCTCGACATCGAGTTCGCGATGCACGACGCGGGCCCCGCGGCGACGTGGGCCGCGCAGGCGCAGGCGGGCCAGTATCTGGGCGTCGGCGGCCCGCGCGGTTCGCTGGTGATTCCGACCGGCTTCGACTGGCATCTGCTGATCGGCGACGACACCGCGCTGCCCGCGATCGCGCGCCGTCTCGAAGAGTTGCCGGCCGGCACGCGCGTCGCCGCGGTGATCGAGGTCGCCGATCCGTCGGCGCGCATCGAGTTCACGACGCAGGCCGAGCTGCACCTCGTCTGGTGCTATCGCAGCGAAGCCGACACCCGGACCGGCGCGCGCAGCGAAGCGCTGTTGCACGCGGTGCGCGATACCTGGCTGCCGGAGAACGGTGAAGGCTATGTGTGGGCCGCCGGCGAAGCGGCGACGATCCGCGCGGTGCGTCAACATCTGTGCGGCGAACGCGGCGTCGACAAAACGCGGATTCGCGCGGCCAGCTACTGGAAACAGGGCGCGGTCGCGGTCCACGAAACGATCGACGACTGAGCTTCTGCTCGCGTGGCGCGCGGCATTAGCGGCGTACTTCGAACAACGACAAAAGGAAATCAACCGATGTACTCAATCACTGCACGGCACGAGCGTCGTTTGTTGTGGCTGCTCGCGCTCACGCAGTTCACGATCATCATGGACTTCATGGTGATGATGCCGCTCGGCCCGCAGATCATGAGCGCGTTCCAGATCGCGCCGGCCGCGTTCGCGACGGCCGTATCCGCGTATTCGTGGTGCTCGGGGCTCTCGGGCCTGTTCGCGGCGACCTATATCGACCGCTTCGACCGGCGCCGTCTGCTGCTCACCATTTACGCGCTATTCGCGCTGTCGAACCTCACGTGCGCGCTCGCGTCGAGCTTCGCGCTGCTGCTCGCCGCGCGCGCGTTCGCGGGCATCACCGGCGGCGTGCTCGGCTCCGTGATCATGGCGATCGTCGGCGACGTGATCCCGCTGCAACGGCGCGGCGCCGCGACCGGCACGATCATGACCGCGTTCTCGCTCGCGGCGATCGCCGGCGTGCCGGCCGGCGTGATGCTCGGCGCGCAGTTCGGCTGGGCGGCGCCGTTCTTCCTGCTGGTCGCGTTGTCGCTGCTGGTGTGGTTCGCGGCCTCGCAACAGGTGCCGTCGCTGGCCGCGCATCTGAGCCGCCGGCAGCCGCCGCTCGCGGAAGTACTGCCCGAGCTGTGGCGCCTGCTGAGCAACCGAAGCCATCTGAACGCGTTCGCGCTGACGTTCATGATGATGATCGCGCACATGCTGGTGATCCCGTTCATCGCGCCGATGCTGGTCGCCAATCACGGCGTCGCGCCGCGACAGCTGTCGTGGCTGTACATGGCCGGCGGTGCGGCGACCTTCTTCACGTCGCGCCTCGTCGGCAGATTCGCCGACCGCTTCGGCACGCAGCGCGTGTTTCGCTGCGCGGCGCTGCTGTCGTTCGTGCCGGTGCTGTTCATCACGCATCTGCCGAACCTGCCGTTCTACGCGCTCGTGCTGTTCTTCCCGTGCTTCCTCGTGTTGATGAACGGCCGCATGGTGCCGATGCAGGCACTGCTGACCACGGTCCCCGAGCCCGCGCGACGCGGTGCGTTCCTGAGCGCGAACAGCGCGCTGCAGGCGCTCGGCACCGGCACTGGCGCGTGGCTCGGCGGCTTGATGCTGAGCACGTCGGCTGATGGCCGCATCGCCGGGTATGGAACCGTCGGCTGGGCGGCGGTGGCGGTCGCATGCGCGGCGGTGCTGTGGGTCTCGCGCGTGAAGGGCGTGCCGCGCGAAGTGGCGGCGGCCAGCGCCGCTGGCGCGACGATGCCTCGCGCCGGCATCGAAGCTCACATCGCTGGAGAAGGTTAGCGATGCCAGGCAGCGCGCGGTGTCGCTGCGCCAACTGCGCGCCGCGCGTTACGCCTCATCGTCGGTGCTGCCCGTCAGCGCGCGCCGCGCGGCCTCGCCCTGCCCGTGCGACGCCGAGTAAAACACGCGCGCCCGGCCGATCACGATTTTCAGCGTCGCGATCACGGGCACCGCGAGAAAAATCCCAGCGACGCCGCCAAGCTGGTCGCCCGCGAGCAGTCCGACGATCACCAGAAACGGACTGACCTCGACGCCTTCGCTCATCAGATACGGATTGAGCACGTAGTCCTGGAACAGCCGGTACAGCCCGATAAAAATCACGAGCCACAACAGGTGCGGATAGCCGCTGAACACGGCGACCACGAGCGTGATCGCGACCGCGGCAAGCGGCCCCGCGAACGGCACGAATTCGAGCAGCCCCGCGCTGACCGCGAGCAGAAACGCGTACGGCACGCCGAGCAGCGAGAACACGACGCCGTAGCTAAATAGCGTGGCGAGCGACAGAAACAGCAGCGCGCGCACGTACTTCGACAGCAGCACGTTCAGATCGTCGACGATCTCGTTCCACAGCACGCGATGCCGGCTGTTCAGCAAACCCAGAAACGCGTCGCGCATCCGTTCGCCGTCCTTGATCAGCAGGAAGCTCAGGATTGGAATCAGCACCAGGTAGATCAGGTTGCTCGCCGCGTGGACGACACCGAGCCCGAGGCTGCGCGCCAACGGCACGGCGTTGTCCGAGCCGGTCTCGATCTGGCTGCGCACGAAATCGACGATCCGCTCGCGCAGCGGTTCGAGAAAATGCGGCAGCGGAAAACGGTTCGGCACATCGGTGCGCAGCAGCGCGGGCAGTTGCGTGAAGAGGCGCGTCGCCTGATCCTGCAATTCCACGCCGAACAGTGAGCCAACCACCGCGAGCAGCGCGACCACGACGACGAACACGACCGCGATCGACACCACGCGCGGCATGCGGCGCGGCCTCACGCGTTCGACCAGCACCACCATCGGGTAGATCAGATAGCTGAAAAACACCGCGAACACGACGACGAGCACCGTCGTCGACGCGATATAGATGAGGAAAAATAGCAGCGCGAGCAGAGACGCGGTCCAGACTTTCCTGGCCGCGCCGACGTCGAATCCCAGCATGAAGCGTCCTCGAATGGGCGATGCGGCGCCGGCGCGACGAGTGCGCCGGCTGACTCTGGACCGTAACAGAAATTTACACGTTCCGGGTGTCGAACGCCGCGCCGCGAGGGCGCGACGCGGCGAGCACCGGCAGCGTGCGAGGCGCTACGCACGCGGTGCGTCACTGCACGGCTTGCGTGCCTGACTTGATGCGCCCGAAACCGGGGGGCGGGATAAATGAAGCTGCGGGTACGTGAAGTTTCGGCTCGCTAACTCTTCACACGCTCTGGTACCTGTTCCGTTTCTTCGCCGATTCTCGCCTGTATCCTGCCGGCTATTTTTTCGGCCGCTCCTTCGGCCTGTTTCGCGCGATTGCCGGTGACCTTGCCAATCGCTTCCTTGACCGAGCCCTTGAGCTCCTTCGCTGTACCTTCTACACGATTCCTGTCCATGGTGCCTTCCTGCCAGGTTTGACTGTGGAGTTGCCTGCTGGCGTTGCAACGAAACAGCCAACGTACGGCGCGACGCGCCTCGTTATGGCGCGGATCGCTTCGCCAGAGGCGATCCGCGTCGGAGCAACCTTAAAATTCCTAGCATCCGGCGTTCCCGATACCCGGTGCGCCGCGCATCGTCACCTCACCGTGACGGTGTCCTTCGCGGCGTCGTTGGCGGCATCCTTGCCGTGAGCCGGATCAGGATGATCATCTTTCGCGCCATGAAAGATATGCTTGAAAAGTTCCTTGTTCTTTGCGCCATTCAAGAGGTTTCGCAGCGCGGCTTCGTCATCGGCCGGCTTGAACGAAAGCACTCTCTTGCGGTAGCGCTCCCTGCGTTCATCGAGCATGTAACTCGCCGGTAGCGGCAGTTCGCGGCTGCCCACGTCGAGATCGATGCCTTCGAAGGTCAGCAGCCCCGCATCGTGATTGATGAAGCACGCGGGAGGCTTGGTCCGGTCGATCACGTAGACGCACTGCTTCTGCAGATTGCCGGCGTCGGGCAGTTTGCCGCGGAAGATCTTGTCACGCAGGAACGTGCACATTTCTTCCCAGCACTCCTCGGTGGATTTTCCCGCCGCGCAGGACCGCAAAATTTCGGTCTTCAGAATGGCCTGTGGCACGGCATAGTAAATCGGATAACCGGCCCTCAGGTAAAGTTGCAGTTGCAACACTTCGTAACAGCGGCCCAACGCATGGATCGACGGCACGAGCAAAGACCGTTCATCCGACTCGTCGCCTTCGGTGGGTCCGGTCGCCGTCTGACTGCGGATCGACGGATGTTCCGGCAGCCCGGAATTCTCCGGTTCCGGCTGTCCGCCGCCCCACAGGATCAGATCGCGAAACAGGATCATCGGCAGGAACGAATGGACGATCAGATCCGTCGACGCCCTGCGTTTGGCGCGCTCGTTCGCGTCGGCTTCCACCGGCAGCGTCGGATGCCACTTGCGCGACGAGCGCACGATATCGCCGATCGCCTTCGCCACGCAGATGCCGTTCGGTAGTCCGCCGCCCTCCTCGTCGGCCCAGGTCTGCACCAGGTCCCACGGCTCGCCAATCGGCACGCCGAGAAAGTAAAGACCGAGCGACACCGCCGTCAGCAACTCGACGTAGAACTGATTCGCCTGATATGGCGCCGCAGGAATGCCCCGCATCAACTGCGAATCGGCGAGCAGCTTCTTGCCCGATCCGACCTTGCACAGCGCGCCGGCGCAGTGCTTGAGCCGGTCGACGAGACCGCGCACGTCGCGACCGGCAAGCGGCGACTGCCCGCCGACCAGGTGGTGTCTGACCATCAGCGAGATCGGCGTCGTGAAGTTCGACCGGTCCGTGTTTTTCGTCGGTACCACGATGGACATCACCAGGTCGCTGATGATCTCCAGGTCGGCCAGCATCGCATCGATGGAAGTAGTCATCACTCGACCTCCGCCGCTATCTCTTCGATCGACGGATCGTATTGGCCGTCGATGGTCGCCGTCTGCCTCGGCTCGGACGTGGCGATGATCGCCACGGCATCCCGGATCAATCCCTTGCAGCGCGCGGCCAACACTCGCTTGCGAATTCCCGATGGCGCGTCTCCTTCGTTCGCCCATTCCTTGAATCCGAGTCTTTCGAGTACGTGATCCTCGTTCTGTCCGAAGGTGGCCGCGCCGTCCGCGGGTATGGCCTGATGGGCATCGGTCAGGCAGGTGCAGATGTACTCCTCGACGGTCGGGCCACGCGCCGCCAGCGTTTGAATTTCACGCTTGGCCCAGCGGGCGAGCGATACCGAGATCTCATCCATGTCGTGCGTCAGGTTGCGCACCTTGACGTCCTTGCCGCGATCGTCGCCGAGAATCTGATAGACGGTCCGGTCGACCACATGCAGCCACAGCGAAGTCTGCGCAATGCGGATCTTGTGTTCGCACACGACGTCTTTCGAGTCGGCCTCGAGCGCGCGCCGTACGTGCCACAGCACGACGTAATGCCATACGAGTCCAATGAACTTGCCGAAGAAGAGTGCCTTGTCCTGCATCGAGCCGTCGTCGAACTCGGGATATTCGAGAGGCGTCACCAGCGTCATCTTCGTGCGCGCGCCTTCCTTCAAGGTCCGATAGAGCGTCGCCGCGGGGCTGCTGCGATAGCCGTCCCAGGACTCGCGCGCCCACCATTGCTTGTCGATATCGAAGAAACGATAGATCGAAAAAATGCCTTTTTCAGACTCCTGAACGTTCGCCGCGCCGCCGTGAGCCTGGTGCGCCGCGCCCGGCTGCAAGCGCTTCCTCTCCTCTGCGCGGGACTGGTCGTGGTTCGGGTCGCGATAGGCGTCGTAGATCACGCGAAGACCATAGCGGGTTCCCATAGCGTTATCGATGCTGGCCACCTTGTCGCTGAGCTCCTTGCGGATGGTCTCGAGCACCGCTTCCTGCTCGTCGACGAGCTTGCGTTGCTGCTCGAGCGCGCAATAGTGTTCCGCGGCCACGTAAATGGCGGCGAGCGCCAATGCGAGTACGACCGCATCGGTATAGCCCTCCCATATCTCTCCGCCGAACAGCAATACCGCCGGGACGTAGCAGAACACCGGAATGCACCAGCGCGACGCGAACCAGCTTCGCAGGATGCCGACTACCCCCTTCGAGCGGGAGTCGACGTCGGGAGCGGCCTCGCCTTCCTCTTCCGCGATACGCTTCTTCTGCTCGAACTCGCGTTCCGCGATGGTCCGCGCCCGTTCTTCTTCTCCACGGCAAATGTGGACATAGAACACGAGGAACGTGAAGGCCGTGACCAGCAACGCAAGCAGCCAGCTCTCGCCCATGCTGGTTGCGCGATCGGCGTCGCTGACTTCCTTCATCACCGCGGCGATCTTTTTAACGCACTCGATGCCGGGAGGAAAGCAATCCGCATCCGGCACGCGATGCGAAAAGGTCACCACCCAGTAGATACCGCTGCCCACCAGAACCGCAATGCCTCCTAGCGCGGTGAGGGCGAGCTTTTTTGCATGAGGGCCCCGCTCGAGGTGGGAAGCGGGTTTGTCGCCGAACGGTTTGGAGCGGCGACTCTCATCTGACGGCTTTTCCATACGCATTGCCTCCTGATCGATCAAGAGCACGGAAATGCGGGAAGCGGTGACGTATAAACGCACCGTAGGTCGGACGAGCGCCGTGATGAGGGCTGCGAGCAGGCTTTGCCGGTCGGGACGGGGCTGAACTATCTATCTAAGATTGCGCCCGGAAAGATGTCAATTGGCGCGCGTAGTCTGTGTCCGCCAGACCACAATTGGCACCGGCGGCTGATGGGCGGGACATGCCAAGCAGACCTAAGGGCGGGCGCGGGTGCGCCGGGCCGCGCGCCCCGCGCGGCATGCGATACGCCGCGCAAGTCAGTCGCCATGCTCCGCGCCCAGCGCCGCGAGTGGATGCGCGTCGCCATGCCACGGCGAACTCAGGAAATGCCGCACGCGCTCGGGTTGCACATCGGCGAGCGTCGCCGGTGACCAGCGCGGCCGACGGTCCTTGTCGATCAGTTGCGCGCGCACGCCCTCGCGGAAATCGCCTTCCTCGATCGAGCGCTTCACGATGCCGAGCTCCATCCGGAAGCATTCGGCAAGCGTCATCTGCCGGCCGCGCAGCAGCGCTTCGCGCGTCACGTGCAGCATCGTCGGCGAATGGGCAGTCAGTGCGTCGTAGGTCGCTTGCAGCCATTGCCGCACCTCGCGCGGCGGTTCGCGTTCGAGATCCTGACGCAGTGTCGCGACGATGCGCTCGACGCCCGAACGCCGGTCGAAGTGGCGCAGGATCAGTTGCGTCAGCGCGCCGAGCGGCGCGTGCGGCACGATGTTGCACGGCGGCTCGAACACGGCGCGCAGCGCGTCGATGCGCTCGCCGTCGTGCGACATGCGCTGCAAACGTTCCTCGAAGCTCGCGAGCCAGTCGGCCGGCACGCACAGGTCGGCCAGTTGCAGGCGCATCGCGTCGGCGCCCGCTAGCGTCGCGCCGGTCAGCCCGACATACAGCGCAAGCTCGGCCGGCATCACGCTCAGAAAGCGGCTCGCGCCGACGTCGGGCAGGAAGCCGATGCGCGTCTCCGGCATCGCGATGCGGCTGCGTTCGGTCACGATGCGCAGCCGCGCCGCCTGGCCGAGGCCCATGCCGCCGCCCATCGCGATGCCGCCGCCCATCGCGATGCCGTCGAGCAGCGCGACCACCGGCTTCGGAAACGTGTGCAACGCGTAATCGAGCCGGTACTCGTCGACGAAGAACGCGAGCCAGCGTGGGTCGCCCTGCGTCGCGAGCCGATGTACCTCGCGCACGTCGCCGCCCGCGCAAAAGCCCTTGTCGCCAGCGCCCTTCAGCACCAGCGCGACGATCCTGGCATCGGTGCGGCAATGCTCGACCAGCACCGCGAGTTCGCGCACCATCGCGTGCGACAGCGCGTTGAGCGCGGCAGGCCGGTTCAGCGTGATGATCGCCACGCGGTTGACGACGCGAAACAGCACGTCGGGTTCGGCTTGCGTGTTCGTCGTGTCGCGCATTTCGACCGCAAAGCCGCGCAAAGTGCTCATCGCTGCGTCTCCCGCGATGCACGGCTCGTCTGCCAGCGCGGCGCGCGTTTTTCGAGGAACGCGTTGACGCCCTCGCGCTGATCGGCGCCATCGAACAGATCGACGAAGCGCTCGCGTTCTAGCGCGAGCGCGGCGGCGCGCGGCACGCCATGCCGCGCCTGATGGATCAGCTCCTTGCTGAAGCTGACCGCCTGCGGGCTCAAACCGGTGACGCGCTGCGCCATGTTCAACGCGGCTTCACGCGCGGCGCCGCGCTCCACCACTTCTTCGACGAGACCGATGCTGAGCGCGGTCGCCGCATCGACGCGCTCGCCGGTCAGAATCATCCGCTTGGCCCAGCCTTCGCCGACGAGCCACGGCAGCGTCTGCGTGCCGCAGCCGCATGGCAACAGACCGACCGCCGTCTCGGGGAGCGCCAGCACCGCATGCTGCTCGGCGATGCGGATATCGCAGGCGAGCGCGCATTCGAGACCGCCGCCCATCGCAAAGCCGTTGAGCGCCGCGATGACAACGGGCCGCGCGTTCTGCAGCGCCTCGAAGGCCGCGCCGAAACGCGCGGCCGCGGTGCGCGCGACTTCGCGATTGCCGTCGGCGAACGTGTTCAGATCGGCGCCCGCGCTGAAAAACTTCGGACCGTCGCCGGTGATCACGAGCGCGCGCACGCGCGCATCGGCGTTCAACTGCGCGACGGTGCGTTGCAATTGCAGCAGACCGTCAGGCGTGAAAGCGTTCGCGGGGGGCCGTTTCAACGTGATCAAAGCAACGGCGCCGTCATGTGCGTAATCGAGGTCGATCATTGCGTGCCTCCCTGGCCGTTACCGCCGCGCTCACGCGAGCGATACAGCTTGATCACCGCCGAAAAGTCCAGGCGCCCCGCGCCGTTCGCGCTCATCGTTTGATAAAGCTGCTGCGCGAGCGCGCCGAGATAGACCGGTTGACGCACGCCGCGCGCGGCATCGGTGGCGAGGCCGAGATCTTTCAGCATCAGGTCGGTGCCGAAGCCGCCGGTATAGCCGCGCGAAGACGGCGCGGTCTCGATCACGCCCGGCATCGGGTTATACGTGTCCGAACTCCAGCAGCGCCCGGTCGACGTATTGATGATGCCACCGAGCACCTTCGTGTCGATACCGAGCGCCTCGCCGAGCGACATCGCCTCGGCGACGCCCGCCATCGAGATGCCGAGCACGAGGTTGTTGCAGATCTTCGCGACCTGGCCCGTGCCGGTGTCGCCGCAATGCACGATGTTTTTTCCCATCGCCGACAGCACTGGCTTGACCTGCTCGTACGCGCTCGCACTGCCGCCGACCATGAAGGTCAGCGTGCCCGCCGCCGCGCCGCCCGTGCCGCCCGAGACCGGTGCATCGACGAAGTTGTTGCCATGAGCCGCGGCGAGTTCGGCAAACGCTTTCACGCTGGCGGGATCGATCGTGCTCGAATCGATGATCGGCACGCCCGGCGCGATGCCGGCGAGGATGCCATCGTCCGCGACGAGCACGCTGCGCACGTGAGCCGCGGCGGGCAGCATCGTGATCACGCATTCGACGTCGCTCGCGGCGGCTTGCGGTGAGCGGGCCGGCTGCGCGCCCGCGTCGACGAGCGTGCGCAGAGCTTGCGCGCTGAGGTCGAACACGGTGAGCGCGTGGCCCGCCTTCAGCAGGTTCAGCGCCATCGGCGCGCCCATATTGCCGAGTCCGATAAAGCCTATTTTCATGGTGTCGTCTCCGGGTGTGCCCTCAGTGCCTTCAACGCAGGCGGATCGTCGTGTTGACGCCATCGTTGACGGTGTCGTCGTCGAACCAGCGCGCGGTGACCGTCTTGGTCTGCGTGTAAAACTGCACGACCTGCTTGCCGTAGGGACCGAGATCGCCAAGCTTCGAGCCGCGCGAACCGGTGAAGCTGAAAAACGGCACCGGCACCGGGATAGGAATGTTGATACCGACCTGGCCGATATCGATCTCGCTCTGGAACTTGCGCGCCGCCGCGCCGCTTTGCGTGAAGAGGCCGACGCCGTTGCCGAACGGGTTGGCGTTGACGAGCGCGATCGCATCGTCGAGCGTCGCGACGTTCAGCACCGCGAGCACCGGCCCGAAGATTTCGGTGCGGTAGATTTCCATGTCGGCCGACACGTCGGTGAACACCGTCGGGCCGATGAAGTTGCCCTGCTCGTAGCCGTGCACGTTCACATCGCGGCCGTCGAGCACGAGCGTCGCGCCCTCTTTCACGCCAGCGTCGATCAGACCGAGAATGCGCTGCTTCGCGGCGCGCGACACGACCGGCCCGACATCGGTGCCCGGCTCGTGACCCGCGTTGACCTTCAGCGTCTTCGCCTTCGCGACGAGCTCGGGCAGCCACTCGCGCGCGGCGCCGACCAGCACCGCCACCGAACTCGCCATGCAGCGCTGACCGGCCGCGCCGAACGCGGCGCCGGCGAGCGCGTTGAGGGTCTGTTCGCGATTCGCGTCGGGCAGCACGACCGCGTGGTTCTTCGCGCCCATCATCGACTGCACTCGCTTGCCGTGTTCGCTGCCGAGGCGATACACGTGCGTGCCGACCGCCGTCGAGCCGACGAACGAAATCGCCTTCACCAGTTCATGCGTGCACAGCGCATCGACGACTTCCTTGCCGCCGTGCACGACGTTCAGCACGCCCTTCGGCACGCCGGCTTCGAGCGCGAGTTCGACGAGCTGCATCGTCGACAGCGGGTCCTGCTCGGATGGCTTCAGCACGAAGGTATTGCCGCACACGAGCGCCATCGGGAACATCCACAGCGGGATCATCGCGGGAAAATTGAACGGCGTGATGCCGACGCATACGCCGAGCGGCTGGCGCAGCGTGTAGGTGTCCACACCACCGGCGACGTTCTCGGCGAACTCCCCCTGCTGCAACGTGCCGATCGAACACGCGTGCTCGACGACTTCCAGACCGCGGAAGATGTCGCCCTCGGCATCGGGAATCGTCTTGCCTTGCTCGGCCGACAGCGTCTTCGCGATGCGCGGCATATGCTCGCGAATCAGCGCCTGGTACTTCAGCATGATGCGCATGCGCGCGCCGATCGGCGTGTCCTTCCACGTTTTGAACGCGGCATGCGCGCTGCGCACCGCTGCGTCGACTTCCGCGACGGTCGCGAACGGCACGCGCGCGAGGACCGCCTGCGTGGCCGGGTTCACGATGTCGCGCCACTCGGTCGTCTTCGATTCGACGAACTCGCCGTTGATCAGCAGTTTGACGGCGGCCACGGCGCCGGCAACGTCGCGGCCGGTCTCGTTCGAAGCAAGGGTGCTCATGCTGAAACTCCTGTGATTTAGAAAACAGTGCCCCGACGCGTCGAATCCGAAGCTCGAATTCAACACGTGCGATTCAAACCGGGGCGGCAAACCAGCAATGGCGAGGAATAAAGACAGTCACCGCAAGTCGGGAAAATCCTCTTCCCAATACTCGTCCGGCAGACGCGCGGGCTCGGCTGCGCGCTCCATTTCGCGGCGCCGCAATTCGACGCGGCGGATCTTGCCGGAGATCGTCTTCGGCAGTTCACTGAATTGCAGACGGCGAATCCGCTTGTACGGCGCGAGTTTTTCACGCGAGAACGCGAACACCGCGCGCGCGAGTTCGGGACCGGCTTCGTAGCCGTGACGCACGGTGACGAACGCCTTCGGCACCGCCAGACGCAACGCGTCCGCGCTCGGCACGACGGCCGCCTCGCCGATCGCCTCGTGTTCGATCAGCACGCTTTCGAGTTCGAACGGACTCAGGCGATAGTCGGACGACTTGAACACGTCGTCCGAGCGGCCGACGTACACGTAGTAGCCGTCGTCGCGACGCAGCGCGACATCCGACGTGCGATAGAGGCCGTTGCGCATCGACTGCGCGGTCGCGTTGGGGTTGTTCGCGTAACCCGTCATCAGGCCGAGCGGCCGTTCGGCGAGCGGCAGCGCGATTTCGCCTTCGCCGACCGGGTGGTCGTCGGCGTCGAGCAGCTCGACCCGGTAGCCCGGCAACGGACGCCCCATCGAGCCGGCCACGACCGGCTGGCCCGGCGAATTGCCGATCTGGCAGGTCGTTTCGGTCTGGCCGTAGCCATCGCGAATCGTAATGCCCCACGCGTGCCTGACGCGCTCGATGACCTCCGGATTCAGCGGCTCGCCGGCGCCGACGATTTCGCGCAGCTTCACCGGATAGTCGCCGAGCGGCTCCTGCACGAGCATGCGCCAGACGGTCGGCGGCGCGCACAGCGTGGTGACGTTGAAGCGCACGAGCGCGGCGAGTGTGTCTTTCGGCACGAAGCGCGGGACGTTGAACACGAACACGCATGCCTGCGCGTTCCATGGCGCGAAGAAGCAGCTCCACGCATGCTTGGCCCAGCCCGGCGAGCTGATGTTCCAATGGATGTCGCCGGGTTGCAGGCCGATCCAGTACATCGTCGACAGATGTCCGACCGGATAGCTCTGGTGCGTATGCTCGACCAGCTTCGGCTTCGAGGTGGTGCCGGACGTGAAGTACAGCAACAGCGGATCGCTGGCGTGGGTGACGCCGTCCGGCGTGAAATGCGGCGAAGCCTCGTACGCGGCGGCAACATCGATCCAGCCGTCGCGCGGCGCACCAACCGACAGGCGGGTGAGCGGCACGTCGAGCGCATCGAATTTGCCCAGCTCCGCGCTGTCGACCACGACGAACTTCGCGCCGCCGATCTGCACGCGGTCGCGCACGTCCTCGGCGGATAGCTGCGTGGTGGCGGGCAGCACGATCGCGCCGAGCTTCATCGCGGCGAGCATGACGTCCCATAGCTCGACGCGGTTCGGCAGCATCAGCAGCACACGGTCGCCGCGGCCGACGCCCGCGCCGCGCAGAAAGTTCGCCATCCGCGACGAGCGCTCCGACATCTGCGCGTACGACAGACGCAGGCCGTCGCTGGAAGGATCGTCGACGATCCACAGCGCGGGGTTGTCGTTGTCATGCGCGATCGCGTCGAAGTAGTCGAGCGCCCAGTTGAACTCGCCGAGCGCGGGCCACGCGAATTCGCGGTACGCGCGCTCGTAGTCGGTGCGATGGCGCACTAGCAGATCGCGCGCTTCGAGAAAGGCTTTCGCTGCTGTCATCGTCGTCTCCTGTCGACCAGAGTTAGCGCTTTAGCGCTTACTCCGGTCCCATGCAACGTAGTTGCGAGTGGCGCGGGGCGCGCTCGGTTATTTTGGCCGCGGTGATCCAGGCGAGCATCCACGGCCAGGCTATTGTGCGCTCAAACGCCGCCCTCAAACATGGCGCGCGATCACCATCCGCTGCACTTCGCTCGTCCCTTCGTAAATCTGCGTGATCCGTGCATCCCGATAGTGGCGCTCGACCGCATAGTCCTCCAGATAGCCGTAGCCACCATGAATCTGGATCGCGTTCGAACAGATCTCCTCCGCAAGCTCCGACGCAAAAAGCTTCGCCTGCGACGCCTCCGACAGACACGGCCGCCCCGCCGAGCGCAGCCGTGCCGCGTGATGCACGAGCAGGCGCGCGGCATTCAGGCGCGTCGCCATGTCGGCAAGCATGTTCGCGATCGTCTGGTGGTCTTTCAGCGGCTTGCCGAACTGTTCGCGCTCGTTCGCGTAGCGGCGCGCGGCGTCGAACGCGGCGCGCGCAATGCCGACTGCCTGCGCGGCGATGCCGATGCGTCCGCCTTCGAGATTCGACAGCGCGATGCGCAGACCCTCGCCCGGCTCGCCGAGCAGATTGGCCTCGGGCACCGCGCACTGATCGAGCGAGATCGGACAGGTGTCGGACGCGCGAATGCCGAGCTTGTGCTCCGGCCGACCGACGTCGAAACCCGGCGTCGAGGTCGGCACGATGAAGGCGGACAGGCCGCGCTTACCGCGCTCGGGATCGGTGACCGCGAACACGATTGCGAGACCGGCGCGCGCACCATTGGTCACGAACTGCTTGCTGCCGTTCAGAATCCACTGCCCGTCGCGCCGCTCAGCGCGGGTGCGCAGATTGTTCGCCTCGGAGCCCGCCTGCGGCTCGGTCAGGCAGAACGCGCCGATCGTCCGGCCGCTGGCGAGCTCGCGCAGATAGCGGTCTTTCTGCGCGGCGCTGCCGAAGTTCAGGATCGGCGCGCAGCCGACCGAGTTGTGCACGCTCATCAGCGTCGCGCAGGCGGCGCAACCGGCCGCGATCTCTTCCAGCGCGAGCGCATAGGCGACGTAATCGGTGTAGGTGCCGCCCCACTCGGCCGGCACCATCATGCCCAGAAAGCCGAGTTCGCCCAGTTGCGCGACGACCCCGGCCGGCAGTTGCGCGTCGCGATCCCATTGCGCCGCGTGCGGCGCGAGACATTCGGTCGCGAAGTCGCGCGCGGCGTCGCGGATCATCCGTTGTTCGTCGGTGTAGAAGCTGTCCATGACTGCGTCCTCGTTGGTGCTGACGGCCGTGCTGGCGATCGCGGTGATGCGGCAAGTGTAGGCAAGCGGCCCGCGCCGTTCGATGCTCGCTCCGCTCATTCTTGCTGAGCGCTTTTGCCATCCTGCTACCATGCACGTGCATGAAGCCTCGCCATTTCAGGGGCTTCATGAACCACGACCCAGCCTATGCTGAGCGCTTTTGCCAGAAAAGCCGAATCCCGATGAAAAGCGACAAAGGCACGATCTCCGTCAGTCTCGTCGAGGAAACGCTCGCGCTCGCGACGGCGCGCGGCCTCGACGCGCGAGCGCTCGCCGAAGCGGCCGGCATTGCCGCGGCGATGCTCGCATCGCCGAAAAGCCGCGTATCGTCGGCGCAATACGGCGCGCTGTGGGCCGGCATCGCACGCGCGCTCGACGACGAATTCTTCGGCCAGGACTCGCATCCGATGAAAAGCGGCAGCTTCATCGCGATGACGCAGATGGCGCTGGGCGCGCGCAACGGCGCGCAGGCGCTTGCGCGCGCGGTCGGCTTCATGCGGCTCGTGCTCGACGATCTCGGCGCGACGATCGACACCAACGCGCAGCGCGTGCGCCTGAAGTTCGTCGAGCGCGCGGGCACGCGCAAGCCGGCGATGTTCGCTTACGCGACGTATTTCATCCTCGTGTACGGGCTCGTGTGCTGGCTCGTCGGCCGGCGCATTCCGTTGCTCGAAGCGCGCTTTCGCTGCGCCGCGCCGCCGGCCGCGCACGAATACCGGCTGATGTTCTGCGAAGAGATGTATTTCGACGAGCCGGAGTCGTCCGTCGATCTCGACCCTGCGTTTCTGGAACTGCCGGTGATCCAGACTTCGCGCTCGGCGCGGCCGTTTCTGCGCGATGCGCCGGGCAGCTTCATCGTCAAGTACCGCAATCCGGGTTCGCTCGCCGCGCGCGTGCGCAAGACGCTGCGCGCGCTGCCGATGTCGGGCTGGCCCGCGGCCGATCAGATGGCCGCGCGCCTGCACGTCGCCGAGGCGACGATGCGGCGGCACCTGAAGCAGGAGGGCCACACGTATCAGTCGATCAAGGACGCGCTGCGGCGCGACATCGCGATCGCCGAACTGCAGCGCACGCAGCGCACCATCGCCGATATCGCCAACGCCGTCGGCTTCGCGGAGCCGAGCGCGTTTCATCGCGCGTTCCGCAAATGGACCGGCATGCGCCCGACCGACTATCGGCCGGCCCGGGCCGCGGGGCTCGATCTCACGCGACGCGCCGAATCGGACTAAGCTTTAAGCGGCAACAGGCCAGCCTTGATCGAGGGTAGGGGCCCGCGCCGCCGGTTCGCACCGGCTGGCGCGACGGCCGTCAGCGATGAACACGACTCCGCGTCTCCCGCTCCGGCAGTCCGGTCCGCGCAGGCCGCTTATCCGTGGCGGCATCGTGGGCCGTTTGATGCGCGGCATCGCCGTGCTCGGCGTGCTATGCGCGTTCGGCTTCGCGACGCGCGAAGCGCTGGCGCCGCTGCAAGCGGCCAATGCGGCGAGCGCGGCGAACGTCGCCGCCGCGACCGCCAACAGCGTCGTCGTGATTCCGGTGAATGGCGCGATCGGACCGGCCACCGCCGATTTCATCGTGCGTGGTTTGCAGCGCGCGGCCAGCCAGCGCGCACAGCTCGCGGTCCTGCAACTCGATACGCCCGGCGGCCTCGATACGTCGATGCGGCAGATCATCAAGGCGATCCTCGCCTCGCCGGTGCCGGTCGCGACCTTCATCGCGCCGAGCGGCGCGCGCGCGGCCAGCGCCGGCACCTACATCGTCTACGCGAGCCATATCGCGGCGATGGCGCCGGGCACCAACCTCGGCGCCGCGACGCCGATCCAGATGGGCATCGGCGGCAACGAGCCGCCCGCCGGCGGCCCGCCGGTAACGCCAGCCACCCCAGGCACGCCGGGGCTGCCGGACATGCGCACGCCGCCTGGCGGCGCGTCTGCGCCTGCGCCTGCGTCACCCGGCGCATCATCCGAAGCCGCCAGAGCTCTGCCGCTCGACACCCAATCGACCGAACTGCGCAAGCAGGTTCACGATGCCGCCGCCTACATCCGCGGCCTCGCGCAGATGCGCGGCCGCAACGCCGAGTGGGCCGAGCGCGCGGTCCGCGAAGCGGTGAGCCTGTCCGATGAGGAAGCGCTCGCGCAGCACGTCGTCGATATCGTCGCGCGCGACGTGCCGGACCTGCTGCGCCAGCTGGACGGCCGCACGTACGTCACGAGCGCGGGCAGCGTCACGCTGCACACCGCGCATGCGCCGCTGATCACGCTCGAACCCGACTGGCGCAGCCGCTTTCTCGCCGTGATCACCGATCCGAGCGTCGCGCTGATTCTGCTGATGCTCGGCATGTATGGCCTGTTCTTCGAATTCGCCAATCCGGGCTTCGTGCTGCCCGGCGTAGTCGGCGCGATCAGCCTGCTGCTCGGCCTGTTCGCGATGCAGATGCTGCCCATCAGCTACGTCGGCCTCGGGCTGATCTTTCTCGGCATCGCCTTCCTGATCGGCGAAGCGTTCCTGCCGACCTTCGGCTCGCTCGGCTTCGGCGGCGTGGTCGCGTTCGTGGTCGGCGCAACGATGCTGATGGATACCGACGTGCCCGGCTACGGCATCCCGCTGCCGCTGATCGCCGCGGTCGTCGTGTTCAGCGTCGCGTTCGTGCTCGGCGTGTCGCGGCTCGCGCTGCGCGCGCGGCGGCGGCCGGTCGTGACGGGCTCGGAGGCGCTGATCGGCTGCGTCGGCGTGGTGCTGGACGGCGGCTTGCTGCCCGAACCCGAACACGCGGCGGGCGGCCCGCTGGCCGGCTGGGCGCGCGTGCACGGCGAGCGCTGGCGCGTCTCGAGCACCACGCCGGCCGCCCCGGGTCAGAGCGTGCGCGTGACGGCGCGCAACGGCCTCACACTGACCGTGGTGCCCGTCACGTCGGTCGACGCCTTACAAGGAGAACGCTCATGATCGGCTTCACATTCGGCTTCGGCAGCATCCTGATCCTGCTCGTGGTCGCGCTGATTGCGTCGTCGGTGCGGATTTTTCGCGAGTACGAACGCGGCGTCGTGTTCATGCTCGGCCGCTTCTGGAAGGTCAAGGGGCCCGGGCTCGTATTGATCATTCCGATCGTGCAGCAGGCGGTGCGCATGGATTTGCGCACCATCGTGTTCGACGTGCCGACGCAAGACGTGATCACGCGCGACAACGTGTCGGTCAAGGTCAACGCGGTCGTGTATTTCCGCGTCGTCGATCCGGAGAAGGCGGTGATCCAGGTCGCGCGTTACTTCGAGGCGACCAGCCAGCTGGCGCAGACGACGCTGCGCGCGGTGCTCGGCAAGCACGACCTCGACCAGCTGCTGTCCGAGCGCGAGCAGCTGAACACCGACATCCAGAAAGTGCTCGACTCGCAAACCGACGCGTGGGGCATCAAGGTATCGATCGTCGAGATCAAGCACGTCGATATCAATGAAACGATGATCCGCGCGATTGCGCGTCAGGCCGAAGCCGAGCGCGAACGGCGCGCGAAGGTGATTCACGCGGAAGGCGAGTTGCAGGCATCGAAGCAATTGCTGGAGGCGGCCCAGACGCTCGCGCGGCAACCGCAGGCGATGCAGTTGCGCTATCTGCAGACGCTGGTGACGATCGCCGCCGACAAGAACTCGACGATCGTGTTTCCGCTGCCGATCGACCTCGTGAGTGCGGGGCTGGAACGCTTCAACAAGCCATCGGCGTGATAGGACGATATTTGTCAGGACATCCATTCGGCGCGGATTAGCGTCGACGTTTCGGCATACCCGCCCGCTTGCGCGTTGCTTGCGCTGAGGTGGCGAACGAGGCTCGCGGCGGGTTCGATTTGCCGGCAGAAGTGGTGCGTTGCTTGTACTGCCTTACCCGGCGCGCCGAAAAACCACCAGGTCCGGCTGTTTTTCCGCTCCGCAGGAGCCCGTCATGAAACTGTCTTCCCGCATTGGACTCGGCGCGCTGTTGGCCGCCGTGGGTATCAGCACCGTCTACGCGCAAGCGGTGACGCAGCCCGCCGACCCGTCGGCGCCGAAAACGCGCGCCCAGGTCCGCGCTGACCTCGCGGAATGGCTCGCCGCCGGCTACGACCCGTTGGACTGGATCGACTATCCGGAGAACGCGCAGCGCGCGGGCCGCATCGTCGCGCAACACCGCGAGCAGCAGCAAGGCAACGCCCCGACGGCCGTGCAGTAAGCGGTCGCGGCTTGCGTAATCGCAGCCTGCATGCCGCTCGCCGCGAGCGGCATGGCACGGCTTGCGTCGCGCCAAGGTATCATCCGGTCCCGCCATCCCCCACGCAGCAAACCAGCCGCACACAGCCGGAACCCGCACCATGCCAATCTGGGTCGATGCCGACGCCTGCCCGGCCGTCGTCAAGGACATGCTGTATCGCGCGGCGCGCCGGACCGGCATGCCGCTGACGCTGGTCGCCAATTCGTTCCTGCGCGTGCCGCCGTCGCCGCTGATCCGCGCGATTCAGGTGCCGGCCGGCTTCGACGCCGCCGATCAGTTGATCGTCGAGCGCGTCGTCGCGGGCGACCTCGTGATCACCGCCGACATCCCGCTCGCCGCCGCCGTGCTGGCAAAAAATGCCCACGCGCTCGATCCGCGCGGCAACTGGTACACGCCCGGCACGATCGAAGAACGGCTGCGCGTGCGCTCGATGCTCGACCAGTTGCGCTCGAGCGGCGTCGACACGGGCGGGCCGGCCGCCTTCAGCGCGCGCGATGGCAAGGCGTTTGCTGGCGAACTCGATCGCTGGCTCGCGCGTCAGGCGCCTCGCGGTGATGCGCAGGCGCCACAGTCGCACGGCAAACCGCCCGCCTGACGGGCCCGGGCGGCCTGCTGGCGCCGCCGCAGGCGCCGCGGCGCTGCCATTCGTGATTACAATTCCGCCGTAACGCCGCCGCGCGGCCTGCCTTGCCGCGCCGCGCTGTCACCGCCTCGATGACAAAAACACTGTCTGAACGACGAAAGAGAGGAAACCCGCCACATGGACTCGATCAAACGCTACTTCGGCTTCGACGCCGTCGACACCAACCTGCGCACCGAAGTGCTAGCCGGCGTGACCACTTTCCTGACGATGGCCTACATCATCTTCGTGAACCCGGCGATTCTCGGCGACGCCGGCATGCCGAAGAGCGCGGTGTTCGTCGCGACCTGCCTCGTGGCCGCGCTCGCGTCGCTGATCATGGGTCTGTACGCGAACTACCCGATCGCGCTCGCGCCCGGCATGGGCCTGAACGCGTACTTCGCATACACGGTCGTCAAGGGCATGGGCTACACGTGGCAGGCCGCGCTCGGCGCGGTGTTCATCTCCGGGTGCCTGTTCCTGATCGTCACGCTGTTCCGCGTGCGCGAGGTGATCGTCAAGGGCATTCCGCATTCGATCCGCATCGCGATCACCGGCGGCATCGGTCTCTTTCTCGCGATCATTTCGCTGAAGTCGGCCGGCGTAGTGGTCGGCAATCCGGCCACGCTCGTCACGCTCGGCAATCTGCATGACCCGCACGTCGTGCTCGCGGCGGTCGGATTCTTCGGCATCGTCACGCTGGATCATATGCGTGTGCGCGGGGCGATCCTGATCGGTATCGTCGGCGTGACGATCCTGAGCTTTTTCTTTGGCGGCAACCAGTTTCACGGCATCGTGTCCGCGCCGCCGTCGATCGCGCCGACGCTGTTGCAGCTCGATATCCGCAGCGCGCTGTCGAGCGGCGTGCTGAACGTGGTGCTGGTGTTCTTCCTCGTCGAGCTGTTCGATGCGACCGGCACGCTGATGGGCGTCGCGAACCGCGCGGGGCTGCTGGTGGAAGGCAAGATGCATCGGCTGAACCGCGCGCTGCTCGCGGACAGCACCGCGATTCTCGCCGGCTCGATGCTCGGTACTTCGTCGACCACGGCGTATATCGAAAGCGCATCGGGCGTGCAGGCCGGCGGCCGTACCGGCATGACCGCGATCACGGTCGCCGTGCTGTTCGTCGCGGCGCTGTTTTTCGCGCCGCTCGCCGAAGTGGTGCCGCCGTATGCGACCGCGCCCGCGCTGCTGTACGTGTCGTGCCTGATGCTGCGCGAACTGGTCGACCTGCCGTGGGACGACGCGACCGAAGTCGTGCCGGCCGCGCTGACCGCGCTGCTGATGCCGTTCACCTACTCGATCGCGAACGGCGTCGCGTTCGGCTTCATCTCGTACGCGGGACTCAAGCTGCTGACGGGCCAGGCGCGCCAGGTGAAGCTGGTCGTGTGGATCATCGCGGCGATTTTCCTGTTCCGGTATTTCTATCTCGGCAGCGAATGAGGAGGTCGCGCTCGCGCGGCCGGGGGATCGAATGTGTCGTCGGGTTCGGGGACCGTTTATCATCCGATGTTTCGAATGATGATCGACCGGGTCGCGATCGACCCGGTCGCAGCGGCACGGGTCGCCACCCCAGGAGCCTCGATGTCCTCATATAACCGCACGACGGACCGCTACACGAAGCCCGCGATTTTCTTTCACTGGATGATTTTTCTGCTGGTCGCGCTGGCCTATCTGGCCATCGAAATCCGCGGCCCGCGCGGCTCCGACAGCCGCGCGTTCTGGACCGGCGTGCATTTTTGGGCCGGCACGCTGGTGCTCGGGCTGGCCGTGTTGCGGCTGCTGTGGAGATTGTGGGCCGGCGCGCCGGAGGAGCTTGAAAGCAATCGGCTGCTCGCTTTTCTCGGGCGCTCCGCGCACCTCGCGCTCTATGTGTTCATCTTCGCGCAGCCGCTGCTCGGCATGCTGATGGTCAATGCGGGCGGGCGGCCGGTGTCGCTCGCATGGACGGACATCAGCTTCACGCTGGTGCGTGCGGATGCGATCGCGCGGCCGCTGTTGAAGGACGCGCACGAGTGGCTCGGCAACGTGTTCTATTGGGTGATCGGACTGCACGCGCTCGCGGCGATCGCGCACCATGTGGTGTTCAAGGATCGGGCGCTGCGGCGGATCATTTGAAGTAATGGAGTTGGCTGCGTGCCGCCGATGCATTGCACGCGGTCGCGGCTTGCGCGCAGGCCAGCCAGCGGCAGCGGCACGGGTGAATCCGAACTTCGCGCTTCGGCAGCAGTCGCGCTTGCCGAAGCTTCGGTACCGGTAGCCAGCCGATAGTTTCAGATCGGTCAGTTACGCCAGTTCGCCTCGTAAAACCGCACGTAACCGCTTCTGAGCACGAGACACTGCGCGCGCGTTTCCGACAACAGCCGGCGCGTGGCGGCCTCGATGCGCGGCCGGTGCGCGTCGAACGCGACGATCATGTCCTCCAGCCGGGGGGACGCGGCGCCGAAGTGATCTTCGAGCGCTTCCGCGGTGATCATGCACTCCACCCTCTGCCCATCGACCATTGCCGGAAACGCCAAAGTAAGTTCGCGACCTGAATATTCAGGGGCTTCGTTCGGGAATTGGATCTGCATGGGAGTCACCTGGAAGAGTGCGCGCACGATGCGCTCGGGTAATGCACGCGCTGATTGCTTGCTATCGCGTCCGCCGCTCGTTCCTCCTTGTCCCATGCAGCCGACGCGGGCCGTCGCCTCGACGCGGCATCGTCAGTTCGCGCCACGCGGAGGTGAATTGATTCACTTTAGACGAGTTCGGGCCAGGTGCAAGATTTCCCCGATTTTTTCTTGAAGGCGCGGCTGACGCGCCGATGTTGCGGCGCGGCATAAAGCGCTGTCCGATCCCGTGTAAAGTGTCGCGCACCTAGTCTTTGACCTGCACGATGTCCGCCCCCACCCGCCCGCCTGTGGTTCGCGTCGAACCGCTCGGCCAGAGCTTCGAAGCGCCCGATTCGCTGACGATTCTCGAAGCCGCCGCTTTCGCCAATCTGCGTTTGCCGCGTTCGTGCCGCAACGGCACGTGCCGAACATGCTTGTGCCGGATGACGTCTGGGCGTGTGCGCTACTCGATTGACTGGCCCGGCGTGAGCCGCGAGGAAAAGGCGGACGGCTATATCCTGCCGTGCGTGGCGGTCGCGGAAACCGACTTGGTGATCGAAGTGCCGGATGCGGTCGCGATACCGGCACGGTGAGCGGGAGCGTAGGGGCCTGGCGCCCCGCTAGCCGACGCTTTCACGCGCTGTGTCTTACCGCCCGTTGCCCATTGCGCGGGCGATTTTCTTGTCCGTGTTGTACTGGCTCAGCGAATACACCGACCAGATGGCCGCCGGCACCCAGCCGATCAGCGTGATTTGCAGAATCAGGCAGATGATGCCCGCAAACGGACGGCCGATCGTGAAAAACTGCAGCCACGGCAGAATGATGGCAAGCAACAGACGCATTCGGTTTTCCTGTTCCTGTGATTACGGCAGCATGGGTGAGTCCGCGGGGGACGCATCTGCCTCGTTGTTGAACTCATCGAGCGGCGCAAAACGCGGCACCTCGACGCCTTCCTGCTCTACCAGCTCGAAAAACACCGTCGCTGTACGGGTCCAGATCGTACCATTGGCCGCCTTGTAGACGATCATCGTGACCGTCGGATCCGATTCGAGCGTGGCCTCGCAGACCAGTTCGTAAATGCCGCCTTTGTAGTGTCGGTAGCGCATGGTGTGTGACCTTATTTTGGGCGTCGTCGAAGCATTTTCAAGCACGGCGCGCCTGAGCTCAGCCGCCCTCTTTCATCTGCTTCAGGATCTTGTAGACGGTCGCGCGGCCCATCGTCAGCACCGCGGCCACGTAATTCGCCGAGCTGCGGCCGCGAAACGCGCCCTGCGCGTGCAGCGCCTCGACGATTTCACGCTTGTGCTCGCGCGTCAGCGCATTGATGCCGATCTGCCGGTCACGCAGCCACGTGTGCAGATACGTGTTGATGCGGTCCTGCCAGTCGTCGCGGAACAGATCGTCGGCAGGCGCGTCCGTCATCGCGCCGCCCTTGATGAACAGATCGAGCGTCGAGCGCACATCCTCGAACACCGCGATGTTGAAGTTCACGCACAGGATGCCGGCGGGCTTGCCGTCGTCGTCGAACAGGATGTTGCTCACGCAGCGCATGCGGCGGCCGTCCCAGTTCAGTTTCTCGTAGGGGCCGATGGTCTGGCCGCGCGCCGCGAAGTGCGCGTCGTCGAGCACCGACGGCGCGCCCACATCGAGCCGCGACAGATTGTTCACCAGATACGCGATGGTCTGATCGCGCAGATCGTGAATCACCACCTCGGCGCACGGATAGAGCAGCGCGGCGATGCCGTCGGCGATCGGCGCGTAGCGCTTCAGCAGCAGGTCTTTGACAGGAGACACGTTCGGGTTGCGCATGGAAAAAACGCGAGGTTCGAAGGAGGCGGCGCGCAATAGCGGATGAAGACGAAGCCAGATGCCCGCAGTGGACGCCGGCGCGCCCGCTCGGTCCGCAATTCAGGAAGTCGCCATTGTAGCGGCCTCGCGCTGGCGCTGCGACTCGACGCCGGACGGCAATTTTGTCCACCTCGCGAGCGCATTTTTTTCGTGCGATAAACACTGATCCGCCGACACCCAACCGAACGGAGCCAACCGATGGCCACACTCGAAGCGCTTCGCGCCGTGCTCGACGACAAGCGCACGCCGGAGATCATTCGCAACCACATCATCGATTCGCTGCAGTACGCGCTGCGCAACCATGGTCAGGTCTTCACGGCCAAGGAAGTCGAATGGTTGACCGGCTGGGACGATGCGCGCCTGCCGCTGGCGGCCGCGCGCGAATTGCAGAAGCGCGTCGCCGAGACGTCGCGCTGACGCACGCGTTCGGATAGGAGCCTCGCGCGCGCAATTCGCGCGATTCGCAATTCGCGCGTCCGTCGCCCGTCCCGCCTCCGACACGACTTCGCCAACCGCCCGCGAAGCCCTGCCAGTCGGGCGTTCCGGTCGTGCGCTGAAGTTTGCACTATCCAATCAGCCCTATTTCAGGCATCATGTTGCAATTGTTGTACCTCGCACCCATATAGCACTGGCAGCACCAGGCAGTCTCAACCCGGCATCTCCGCACCACCCCCGACTGTTCGACCGCCCTTATCTGCGATCCCGTCACTCCGGCAATGCGCCGCCCGCATTCGCCGTCGCGAGAAGTACACCGAGCGGTTCAGCATCATGCGTCCGGCGCCCGAATTGACGCGCCGCTTCAGCGTTTTTTCGGTCGAATCCGCGTTTTTGCGCGACCGCTCGGGCCATTGTCATTGAGCCCGCCGGGTCTAGCAGGTCTGTGCCAACCATTTTTATCGCCGGCGCGCCCATCGGTGCTGCGCCGCCGGTCCGCGCCGTGACGCGTCAAAGGAGCGTTGCCGGAAGCAGCGCCCCGCACGCGGCGCGTGGACCACGCAATACAGGACATGTTTCTCATGAATTCAGCTGTCAGGACCTACAAGGGTTACGAAATTCACCCGCTCGTTTATCCGCGCCGCCCCGCGGGCGCGCAAGCGACCCGCAATCCGGGCGCCGGTTACGACGCTTCGGTGCGCATCTGCCGCGTCGGCGCCAATGCGGCGGCCGACGGCCGGGTATTTCGCCTGCAGTATCTGTTTCCGTTCGACGGCATGGGCAAGGCGCGCATCGCGTGCATGGCGCATGCGGAACGGCTGATCGACGGCCAGGTGAGCGGTCAGTCGGTCACCGATCTTTGAGCGGCGTCATCGGCGCGTCACTCATGTCGCGCAGCGTGCTTTCGGGCGCCGCTGCTTTTCAAACGAATCCACAGTCGCGCCGCTGGCAATGCCTGCGGCCGGTTTCCCCTTTATCCCATCGACCAGGAGTTATGCATGGCGAAAGAAGAACTGCTTGAACTTGACGGTATCGTCGACGAAGTGCTTCCGGATAGCCGCTACCGCGTGACGCTCGACAACGGCGTCGTGGTCGGCGCCTATGCGTCCGGGCGCATGCGCAAGAACCATATCCGTATTCTCGCGGGCGATCGCGTAACGCTCGAATTGTCGGTCTACGACCTGACCAAGGGGCGGATCAATTTCCGCCACAAGGACGAGCGTGCGAGTGGCGGCGGTGCGCCACGGCACGCGGCGCGGCGGAGGTAAGCAGGGGTCACGGCGCCGCCCTGCGTACCTGTGATGTTGTGCAGGCGATGCGGGCAGCCCGCCCGAACCCATGCGAAAGCGCGAGGCCCGACAGACTCGCGCCATACCTTCCGACTCCGCGTTCTGCTTGAACGCGCTACGTCAGCCTCGCCGCCCAAGCGCGTGAAATAGACGTCCCTGACATTCGGGATGCTCTCCAGCGCATGCGCGAACGTCGTACGCCGCAACACGCGCGGCGTCTTGATTGGAATCTGGCGGCACGCCGCTTCGGCGACCACGCACGTCGCAGCACGTCTCGCTAAACTCCAAACACCGCCCCCAAATCCTCCCCACCCGCGCTTTTGCGCACCTGCTCGACCACCCGGGCTCCTCCAGCTCCATCTGCGCCCGCTGCTGACCTCGATCAGCCCGTTGATGACAGCGATTCGCGACGCGACCGGCTTGAGCTTCTACGGCGCGTCATTGCTGACCAGTCTGCCGGTGGTCGCGACGAACGCGATGCGCCGCTTCGGTGCATCGGGCGTCCGCCGTCCTGCATGCCCCGCGCCGGTGCAGCGCGACCGGCGTGGCCGCGTCACCTCTTTCGCGGACGATTCGCAGCGATCGCCCGCAAAAAACCCGATCGATCCCCGCCATTCGCGCGAATGCGCTCACACACCTCGCCAAGCCCCGTCGCACGAAGGCTGGCATATCCATTGCTTTACTGATAGTCAGATGTCCCTTCCCCGACTCCATGCTGCGTGTTCTCCTTGTCACCGACACCGACAAACCCATCGGCGATCTGCGCGATGCGCTCGCCTGTCTCGGCTGCGAAATGCTCTCCGGCACCGCGACGCCGCAGGCGCTGCATCGCGCGGTTCAGGACGAGCGGCCCGACGTCATCATCATCGATACGGAGTCGCCGTCGCGCGATACGCTCGAACAGCTCGCCGTGATGCACGCGACCGCGCCGCGCCCCGTGCTGATGTTCAGCCACGACGCGAACCAGCAACTGATCCGCCAAGCGGTCAACGCGGGCGTCACCGCGTATCTGGTCGAAGGCCTCGCGACCGAGCGGCTCGCACCGATTCTCGAAGTCGCGCTCGCGCGTTTCGCGCAGGAGTCGCAATTGCGCGAGCGGCTCGCGCAGGCCGAAAACGAACTGGCCGAGCGCAAGCTGATCGATCGCGCGAAACGCCTGCTCATGGATCAGCAGAAACTCACCGAACCGGCCGCCTACGCGAGTCTGCGCAAACGCGCGATGAACCAGGGCGTCAAACTCGCCGAGGTGGCGCGCGAGGTCGTCGCGTCGGCCGGCTCGCTCAAATGATGCGCTCATGAATCCAGCCACTTCCGTCACCGCCGCGGCCTTTGCGGAGCCGCCTGAAAAGACCCATCTGCGGCTCGGTTTCGTCGCGTTGTCCGACGCGGCGCCGCTGATCGCGGCGAAGCTGCTCGAGTTCGGCCATGCGCACGGGCTCACGCTCGAACTGTGCCGCCAGCCGTCGTGGGCCGCCGTGCGCGACAAGCTGCTAGCCGGCGATCTCGACGCCGCGCACGCGCTTTACGGGCTCGTGTATGGCGTGCAACTCGGCCTCGGCGGCCCGCGCACCGACATGGCCGTGCTGATGGTGCTGAACCGCAACGGCCAGGCGATCACGCTGTCGAATCGGCTCGCCGATGCGCTCGCGAAGCATGGGACCTTGCGCGAGGCGCTCGCGACGCTCGGCCGCAAGCCGGTGTTCGCGCACACCTTCCCGACCGGCACGCATGCGATGTGGCTGTACTACTGGCTCGCGGCGCAAGGCGTCGATCCGTTGCGCGACATCGACAGTGTCGCGATTCCGCCGCCGCAAATGGTCGCCGCGCTTGCCGAAGACCGGCTCGACGGTCTGTGCGTCGGCGAGCCGTGGAATGAAATGGCCGAGGCGCATGGTGTCGGCAAAACGATCGCTTATTCGAGCGAGGTGTGGCCCGAGCATCCCGAGAAAGTGCTCGCCTGCCGACGCGATTTCGTCGATGCGCATCCGCGCACGACCCGCGCGCTCGTGCAGACCGTGCTCGAAGCGTGCCGCTGGCTCGACGGCGCCGGGCATCGCGACGAGATCGCCCGCTGGCTCGCGCGGCCCGATTACATCGGTATCGACGAGACGCTGATCGCGGCGCGGCTCGGCGACCACCTCGACCCGGCGAACCCGCGCCGCCTGCCGATGCGTTTCTTCGACGACGGCGCGGTCAACTATCCGCATCCATTCGAAGGCGCGTGGTTCCTCACGCAGTTCGAGCGCTGGGGGATCATCGATGCGCACAACGACTACGACGCGGTCGCCGCGCGCATCAACCAGACGCAGTTGTATCGCGAGGCCGCCGCGCGCGTGAACGTGCCGGTGCCCGGCGAGGACGTCACAAGGGAACTGATCGATGGCGCGGTGTGGGGAAGCGGCACACCATCCGCCGCTTATGCGCGGCGTTTTGCGATCCGCCGCTGAGCGGAGCGCACGCGAAATCCCCGAGATCCGCTGCGCCGACTGCCCACGACCCGCCAACGGCGATCAGGTGGACAGTCGGCGTTGCCGAAGCTCAGAAGTTGTACTTGTCGATGTTGCTCGCATCGAACGTGGTCGGCGGCCCGAGAATGATTTCGCCGTGCGCGCCAATCGTGCGCTTGCCGAGCTTGCCGGCGTCGAACGTTTCGCCCTCCTTACCCGTGATCGTGCCCGACGCGAGCGACGCCGCCGCGTACGCGGCCAGATAGCCGAGCTCGCTCGGATCCCACAACTGGAACGCGGTCACGGTGCCGTTCTTCACGAACGCGCGCATCTGGTTCGGCGTGCCGAGGCCCGTCACCGCCACCTTGCCCTTGCTCGACGACGACGAGATATAGCGCGCCGCCGCCGCGATGCCGACCGTCGTCGGCGCGACGATCGCCTTCAGGTTCGGATACGCCTGCAGCAAGCCCTGCGTTTCGACGAAGGACTTCTGATCGTCGTCGTTGCCGTACGCGATCTTGACGAGCTTGATCTTCGAGTACTCCGGTTTCTTCAGTTCCTCCTGCATCCACTTGATCCAGGTGTTCTGGTTCGTCGCGTTCGGCGTCGCCGACAGAATCGCGAACTCGCCCTCGCCGCCCATCAGCTTCGCGACCAGTTGCACCTGGCCGCGGCCGATGCCTTCGGCGTTCGCCTGATTGACGAACAGCTGGCGGCCCTCGGGCGCGGTGTCGGAGTCGAACGTGACGACCTTGATGCCCTGACCCATCGCCTTCTTCAGATACGGCACGACCGCGTTCGCATCGTTGGCGGCAATCACGATCGCATCCTGGTGCTGCGTGATCAGCGTGTTGATGTACGACACCTGCGACGACGCGCCCGCATCCGACGGCCCGACCGCCTTGCCCACGCCGCCGAATTCCTTGATCGCGGCGAGGCCGCCGTCGTCGGCGATCACTTCGTACGGGTTGTTGATCTGCTTCGGCACGAACGCGATCTTCAGCCCGCTTTTCAGTTCCGCGGCGAACGCGCCGCCGCAACTGATCGCGAGCAACGCGGCGCAGAGCGCGGCCATGCCGGTGTGACGTAGAGGTTTGAACATGAAGTGTCTCCTGCGTTGTTGTTGGACAGAGAGGGGAAGCTAGGTTGCGGATGGAGAAGACGTGGCTGCGGACTTCGCGATGAAACGCCGGTCGCGCGCCGCCCGCCAGCGCGCGACGAGGTTCGGAATCAGCACCGACGTGAGCAGCAGCACGCCGGTCACGATGGTCAGCGTTTCGCTCGATACGTCGACGAGCGTCAGCGCGTTCTTGAGCACGCCGATGATCAGCAGCGACAGCAGCACGCCGACCATCGAGCCGCGTCCGCCGAAAATGCTGACGCCACCGAACAGCACCGCGGCGATCACCGACAGCTCGAAGCCCTCGCCGTTGTCGCCGCGCGCGCTCGTGAAGCGCAGCGTATAGACGATGCCCGCGAGCGCGCTGACGAGACCCGACAGCACGAACAGGCGCAAGCGGATCTTCGCGACCTCGATGCCCGAGAACGCGGCGGCGGTCGGATTCGCGCCGATCGCATAGAGACTGCGGCCGAACGCGGTGGCTTGCAGCAGAACCGTGAACAGCACGGCGGCGACGATCACGATCACGAACGGCAACGGAATGAACGTGGGGCCAAGCGTGTTCATGCCGAACGCCGTATACGCGGCCGGAAAATCCGCGACCGCCTGATCGCCGAGCAGCACATACGCGAGACCGCGAAACAGCGCGAGCGTACCGATCGTGACCGCGAGCGACGGCAGGTTCAGCTTGACGATCACGAGGCCGTTCAGCAGGCCCGCCAGCGCGCCGGCGATCAGCACCAAAACGATCACGACCGGCATCGGCAGCCCCATGTGCCACAGCACGCCCATCAGCGCGCTCGACGCGCCCAGCACCGACGCGACCGACAGATCGATTTCGGCGGCGACGATGATCAGCGTCATCGGCAGCGCCATTAGCGCGATCTCGGTCAGATCGGCGAATACGTTGCTCAGGTTCGCGCCGGTCAGAAACACCGGCGACAGCCAGCGGCCCAACACCAGCGACACGATCAGCACGATCACCAGCAACACTTCCCATTGCAGCGGCGTTTCGCGCTTGCGCGTGAGCAGCGCGGAATCGGGTTTAGCCATGATCGCGTTTCCTCATCATGCGTTTGGCGACGGAGCGGGCCAGCAGCGTATCGGCGGCGATCGCGGCGACGATCAGCGCGCCCTGGATCGCCTGCTCCCAGAATGGCGACACGTGCAGCACGACGAGCGCGATGCTGATCACGCCGAGCACGAGCGCACCGAGCGTCGCGCCGAGGATCGTGCCGACGCCGCCCGTAATCGCGACACTGCCGACCACCGCCGCCGCGACGACCTGCAATTCGATGCCCTTCGCGGTGCTGGCATCGACGGTGCCGAAGCGCGCGAGCCACAACGCGCCCGCAAAGCCCGCAATCGCCCCGGACAACAAAAAGCCCGACATCACGCGACGCTCGACGTTCACACCCGCGAGCCGCGCGGCTTCCGGATTCGAGCCGATCGCATAGTGCTCGCGACCGCCGCGAAACTGCTTCAGATACACCGACAGGCCGGCGAGTACGACGATCGCGATCAGCGCGAGCGTCGGGATGCCGAGCAGCGTGCCGGTCGCGAGCCGCGAGTACGCGTCGGGCAGACTGGTCGCGTTGATCTGGCCGCCGTGCACCCATGCGTAATCGGCGCCGCGAAAGATGTACAGCGTCGACAGCGTCGCCACGAGCGAAGGCACGCGCCCCACCGCGACGAGCAGCGCATTGATGCCACCCGCGACGAGCCCGATCGCGAGCCCCGCGGCCAGCGCGACGAGCACCGGCATATGCGGGAACGCAACGTACAGGCTGCCCACCGCGTACGCGCTGATACCCACCGTCGAGCCGACCGACAGATCGATATGCCGCATCAGGATCACGACGGTCATCCCAGCCGTCAGCAGCCCGATGATCGACACGTTCAGCAGCACGTCGCGCAGGTTCTGCAGATTCAGGAACTGCGGCTTCGCAAGCCCGGTCCCCGCGATCAGCAGGATCAGCACGACGAACAACGTGGTTTCGCGGCTCTTCGCGACGCTCGCGACGAGGCCGCCCGATGAAGCCGCGGAACGCTTCGGCAGCGACTGCCGCACCGGCGCGGGATGGGTCGAATGGCGCATCATGCTGCACGTCCCAATGGTGAAAGTCCCTGACCGAGCGCGGCGCCCATGATGCGCTCCTCGTTCGCGTCGGCGCGCGCGAGCTCCGCGCTGATGCGGCCTTCGTGCATCACGAGCACGCGATCGGCCATACCGAGCACCTCGGGCAACTCGCTCGAAATCATCAGCACGGCCATGCCATCGCGCACGAGTTCGGCGAGCGCGCCATACACCTCGGCTTTCGCGCCAACGTCGATGCCGCGTGTCGGTTCGTCGATGATCAGCACTTTCGGGCCGGTCGCGAGCCACTTGCCGAGCACGACCTTCTGCTGGTTGCCGCCGGACAGCGTACCGACCGGCGCCCCCGGGTCGCTCGCCTTCAGGCGCAGACGCGTGCCCCACTGGTTGGCGAGCCGCGTTTCGCTGCGCGTCGAAATGAGCCCATGCCGAACGAGTCGTCCGAGCACCGTCATCGACGCATTGCGCGCGATGCTCAGTTCGAGCGCGAGCCCTTGCTGGCGGCGATCCTCCGGCACCAGCGCGAGCCCGGCGCGCACCGCGGCCGCGGGCTTGCCGGTGTCGAGCCGCTTGCCGGTCAGCCACACTTCGCCCGAATCGAGCGGATCGATACCGAAGATCGCCCGCGCGACCTCGCTGCGTCCCGCGCCGACGAGGCCCGCGAGCGCGACGATCTCGCCGGCGCGCACGTCGAACGAGACATCCTTGAACACGCCGATGCGCGTCAAGCCGCGCACCGACAGACGCACGTCGCCCGGTGTGCAATCGGCCTTCGGATAGAACGTTTGCAGATCGCGGCCGACCATCTTGGCGACGATCGCGTCGGTGCTCAGATCGGCGGTCAGCGCGTCGAAGACTTTCGCGCCGTCGCGCATGATCGTCACGCGCTGCGTCAGCGCGAATACTTCGTCGAGCCGGTGCGTGATGAACAGAATCGCGACGTCGCGTTCGCGCAGCTTGCGCACGATCGCGAAGAGCCGCTCGACTTCGGGCAGCGACAACGCGGCCGTCGGTTCATCCATGATCAGCACGCTCGCGTTCAGCGACAACGCCTTCGCGATTTCGATCACCTGCTGATCCGCGATCGACAGACCACGCACCAGTTGATCCGCGCGCAACTCGACGCCGAGCGACGCGAGCAGTCCGTCCACTTCGCGATGCATCGCGTCGTACTGGATGCGGCCGAAGCGGTCGACCGGCTGCCGGCCCATGAAGATGTTCTCCGCGATCGACAGATCGAAGAACAACGTCGGCTCCTGATAGATGACCGCGAGCCCGGCGTCGCGCGCTTCGGCCGGCGTCGCGAAGCGGCGTGGCTCGCCGTTCACCACAAGCTCGCCGGCGTCGGGCTGATGCACCCCGGCGAGAATTTTCACGAGCGTCGATTTGCCCGCGCCGTTCTCGCCGAGCAGCGCATGCACCTCGCCGGGCCACAGCACGAGGTCGCCGTCGGACAGCGCGCGCACCCGGCCGAAGGATTTGCTCGCGTGCCGCAATTCGAGTCGCGGCACCGTGGAAGGGGATGGCTGCACTGCGTGTCTCCTTTTTTGCGGCTGTCTTCTCTTCGACGCGCCGCGCGTCAAATCCGGTAGTACCGTTGCGCGTTGCGCCGAAACAGCGCGTCCTTCTCAGCCTCGCTCGCATCGCCAATGATCGCCGCATACGCGCGCCACAAATCCGTATACGAACCAAACAGCCGGTCGACGGGAAAATTCGACGCGAACATCGCACGTTCGACGCCGAACGTATCGATCGTTTCGAGCACATAAGGCCGCAGGCTTTCGACGGTCCAGTGATGATCGAACATCGCGAGCCCGCTGATCTTCACCGCGACGTTCGGACACGCCGCGAGCAGGCGCATGCCTTCGCGCCACGCGCGGTAACCGGCCACGCTATTACGATCGACGAACATGCCCGCATGATTGACGACCAGAAGCGTGTCCGCATGCGCACGCGCCAAGGCGGCCGCCTCTTCCATTTGCGACGGATACAGTTGCAGATCGAACGACAGGTCGTAACGGCGCAGCAACGCGAAATGCTCGCGCCACCGCGGCTCGCGCATGTAATGACGGCCGACGTAATCGAACAGTTTGTTGTCGTGCACGTTGAGAATCTGCCGGATGCCGCGCGTATTCGCGAACGACGCATGCGCTTCGAGCAACGCGGGCGCATTTTGCGCGGACAGGTCCACGGCGGCGACGATCGCATTCGGCATGCCGCGCGAGGCGTCGCGATCCGCGATCGACTGCAACCAGCGCGTTTCCTCGACGGGATCGGCCGGATCGTGATTCGCTTCGACGTGCACGAGCTTCAGCACGTCGATGTCGCCCGCTTCACTGAGCAGATCGTCGAGCAGATAGTCGTGCTTCAGATCGCGCGCATCGCCGACGAACGACACGCCCGGGTTCTCCAGCCACGGATAGCGATGCGTCTTCAGATCCCACAGATGGATATGCGAATCGACAACCTGCATGCGGCACCTTCGTTCGGTGAAAAGCGTTTCGAGGTTCGTGCGTCGTTGCGGGGTTCAGCTGGGTTCAGCTCGACTCAATGACTGAGACGAAAGACCGGTTCGAGCGTCTGCGACAGCGGCGTGTGATCGGGCGCGGTCTGCATGATGTCGGCCATGTAATCCCACCATTTGCGCATCACGTCGAGTTGCGGCAACTGGTCCATCGTATGATCGCTGGTGCGCGAGAGCACCGCGAAAAGATGATGCGTGTCGGGGTCGAAAAAAATCCGGTAGTCGCGCACGCCGGCGTTGTGCAGCGCGTCAACGAGCTCGGGCCAGATCTGCGTATGACGCCGTTCGTATTCTTCGCGCATGCCGGGGTTCAGCACCATCCGAAAAGCGATTGTCTCCATGGCGGCCTGTCTCCTGTCGACCTCTTCGAACGACTATAATTCCTGCATCGATAGCCTCTCAATCCGTTGTTGGGATTGGTCGATCCACAAACCGAATCGCACGGGCACTCCTACTGGCACCATGAGCCAACATTCAGCCGCCGTCGCACTCGTCAATCGTCTCAAGTTCAAGCATCTCGCCCTGCTCGTCGCACTCGACGACACCCGCAACCTGCATCAGGCCGCCGAGGCCGTCAACGTCGCGCAACCGAGCGCGAGCCGCATGCTCGGCGACATCGAGGAAGCGTTCGGCTTCCTGCTGTTCGAGCGCAACGCGCGCGGCATGACGCCGACGCCGCTCGGCGTCGTCACGCTCGCTTACGCGCGCCGTGCGCTCGCCGAGCTCACACGCTTCGCCGAAGACCTCGATGTCAAACGCCGCGGCGGTCACGGCCAGTTGACCGTCGGCGCGATCATGGGCGCCGCGCCCGATCTGCTGGCGATGTCGGTCGCCGCGCTGAAGACCGAAAGCCCGCTGCTCAGCGTGCGCATCCTCGGTGAAACAAGCGATCAGGTCGTGCAATTGCTGCATCGGCGCGAGGTCGATCTCGCGCTGGGGCGCCTGACCAACCCTCTGCAGCACAACGACTTCAGCTTCGAGCCGCTCGCGCGCGAAACGCTGCTGCTCGTCGTTCGCGCCGTGCATCCGCTCGCGCGGCGCACGCGCATCACGTTGCGCGAACTGGTCGCGTGGCCGTGGGTTGCGCAACCCGTCACGAGTCCGGCGCGCGTGCTGTTCGAGGAAGAACTCGCGCGTGCCGGGCTCGCCACGCCAGTCAATCTGACCGAATGCGCGTCGATCTTCGCGACGCTGCAATTGCTCGAGAATTACGATGCGGTCGCGATGCTGCCTGAGTCGGTCGTGCGCGATCATGTGCGCGGCGGGCTGCTGGTCGCGCTGCCACTCGAAATCGGCAAGAGTCTCGCCGGTTTCGGCATTCTCACGCGCAAGGAAGAGCAGCTCGCCGAGCCGGCGCTGCGCTTCATCGAACTGCTGCGCGGCTTCTCGCGCGACCTCGCGCGCGACGATCCGGCCGCCGCACCCGGCACGCCGACTACGCCCGTCACGGTCAATTGACGCCCGCATCGCGCATCGCCTATTGCAGGTTCACGAACAGGCCGCCGTCGACGAGCAGCGCGGCGCCCGTCACATAGCGCGCGCGGTCCGAGGCGAGAAACACGACGCAATCGGCGACGTCGTCGGGACGCCCGAGGCGGCCAAGCGGAATGCGCTTTTCGAAGTAGGCCTTCTTCGCTTCGTCGGCGAGATCTTCGGCGTTCAGATCGGTCGCGATCGTGCCCGGCATGACAGAGTTGCAGCGGATGCCGAACGGCCCCAACGCGATCGCGCACGACTGCATCAGCGAATGCACACCGGCCTTGGTCGGCGTGTAATGCGTTTGCATGCCGCCGCCCACCAACGCGCTGATCGAACTCGTCGCGACGATCGCGCCGCCGGTGCCCTGCTGTTTCATCTGCTGCGCGGCAGCCTGTGTCACGAAGAACGCGCCGTTCAGATTGACCGCGACCGTCGATTCGAGCACGTCCGCCGGCATGTCGAGAAACGCGTGAAACGGGCAGATGCCGGCATTGCTCGCGAGCACGTCGAGCTTGCCGAACGCGTCGAGCGTCCGTCGCACCAGCTCCTGGCCGGTGTCGCGCGCCGCGACGTTGCCTTCCACCGCGATCACGCGCCGCCCCAACGCCTCGATTTCGCCGACGACTTCCTCGACCGCCGAGCGCCGGCCATACGATGCGTCGTTGTCGCCCCAGTAGTTGATCGCCACGTCCGCGCCTTCGCGCGCGCAGGCCACCGCGATCGCGCGTCCGATGCCGCGCGAGCCACCGGTGACGATCACGACTTTGTCCTTGAGCAGCACCCTAATCTCCTTTGCGGCGATTCGCCGTTCGGCACAGGTTCAAAACGTTCGACACGTTCAATGCTGATAAGGCCGCACCAGCGCGCATTCCGGATTGAGCCGCACGCCAAAGCCAGGCGTGTCCGGCACCTTCATGCGCCCGTTCACCGGCACCGGCTCGTCGAGCAGCAGCGGATTGAACATCGGCACGACCTCGTCGGCTTTCGGCGCCATCATCAGAAACTCGGAGAACGGCGAGTTATGGCGCGTGACGACGAAGTGATAGCTATACACCGACGACCCATGCGGCACCACCATCACGTTGTGCGCATCGGCGAGCGCGGAAATCTTGATCAGCTCGGTGATGCCGCCGCACCAGCCGACGTCGGGCTGGATCAGATCGCAGCACTGCATCTCCAGCAGCATCCGGAAGCCCCAGCGCGTCGCCTCGTGCTCGCCGGTCGACACCATCATGCCGCGTGGCACGTTGCGGCGCAGTTCGGCGTAACCCCAGTAATCGTCGGGAGGAAGACATTCCTCGACCCATTTGAGGCCGTATTCGTGCGCGCCTTGCGCGAGCCGCGTCGCGTAGCGCAGGTCGAGGCTCATCCAGCAGTCGTACATCAGCCAGAAGTCGTCGCCGACGCGCGAGCGCATGTCGGCGAGCTTGTCGAGGTTTTGCCTGAGTCCGTCTTCGCCTTCCGCGGGACCATGCTGCAACGGCAGCTTGCCGCCGATGAAGCCCATCTCCTTCGCGAGATCGGGCCGCGCGCCGGTCGCATAGAACACCAGCTCGTCGCGCACCGGACCGCCCAATAGTTGATACACGGGCTCCTTGCGAACCTTCGCGAGCAGATCCCACAGCGCGAGATCGACACCGGAAATCGTGTTCAGCACGACGCCCTTGCGCCCGTAGTACAGCGTCGCGAAGTACATCTGATCCCACATCTTCTCGATGTCGGTCACCAGCTGCCCTTCGAGAAAACGCGCGAGATGCTTTTCGACGATGAACGCGCCGATCTCGCCGCCGGTCGTCACCGCGAAGCCCACGGTGCCGTCGCTCGCTTCGATCTCGACGACCAGCGTGCCGAGCACATTGATGCCGAACGACTGGCGGCTCTGGCGGTACTCGGGATAACGCGCCATCGGCGTCGCGATGTGATCGTCGATCCAGTGTCCGCCGGCCTGGTCGTGATAGTCCGCGCCGCCGCCGCGAACGATGAAGGCACGCACGTGCCGGATGGTAGGCATGGCCATGAAAGGGCTCCGTGAGAGAGGCGTCGAAGCGGCTCGACAACGCGCGTTCGACGCGTGTGCAATACGCTGCCGGACGTGAGCACTGCGTGAGCAATGCGCGAGCAGCGCGCTCAATAGGTGGCGCGGCCGCCCGACAGGTCGAATACCGAGCCGGTGCTGAACGCGCAGTCTTCGGAAGACAGCCACAGGATCAGCGACGCCGCTTCTTCCGGCAGCAGGAAACGGTTCATCGGAATCTTCGACAGCATGTAGTCGATGTGCTGCTGCGACATCGAATCGAAGATTTCGGTCTTGGCCGCGGCCGGCGTGACCGCATTGACGAGGATGTTTCTGGTCGCGAGTTCCTTGCCGAGCGACTTGGTGAGCCCGATCAACCCCGCTTTCGATGCGCTGTAGTGCGAAGCATTCGGATTGCCCTCCTTGCCCGCCACCGACGCGATATTGACGATGCGGCCGTAGCCCTGCTTCAGCATCTGCGGCACGACCGCGCGGCAGGTCAGGTAAGGGCCGATCAGATTCACGTCGATCACGCGGCGCCACATGTCGGGCGCAAGCTCCCAGGTCGTGCCGTTGCCGCCGGTGATGCCCGCGCAGTTGATCAGCACGTCGATCGAGCCGTGCCCGGCGACCGTTTGCGCGGTGGCCTGCTGAACCGCGGCGTCGTCGGTCAGCTCGACCGTGATGGCGCTGACCTTACCGAGTTCGCTCAGCTCGCGCTGGCTGCGCGCGAGCCGTTCGCTGTCGACGTCCCACAATGCGACCGACGCGCCCGAGCGCAACGCCCGCTGCGCGACCGCGTAGCCGATGCCACGCGCGCCGCCGGTGATGACGACCGTGCGCCCCTCCAGATCGATCCGATTCATTGCTGTGCTCCTGTAGGCCGCCGTGCGGCGTGCCATCGAGTTGTTGTATATCGCTGCAGTCAATATACGGGCGGTGCGATGCGCCAACAATTCGACTATTCGCGGGGGCGATAGCAAAAGTGGATCGGCAGCGGGAGCGGGCGCTAAAGGGAAGCGAAGCGGCTAATCATCGGCAGCGACGAAAAGCATCGAGACATACAGAATGGTCGACACGACGATGATGCCGACGCCGACCAGCACCTTGGTCTGGTCGAAGTTGATCCCGCCGATGAGCGCTATGCCGATCCCGAACACCGACGATAACGTGCCGAGCGCCGCGAGGCCCACGTGTATCTTGCTGCGGACCAGCCGTTTGCGCTCCGATTCGGCAGTGGTTTCCGTTTCGCTCTGTTCCATTCCCCGCTCCTTCGCGCGCGACGCGATGACCATCGTGAAACCTGAGCCGCAATGGCCGGCGCTGCGTCGAACCGCCGGTTGCGGTTCGACGCAGCGCACCTCGATACGCTTCAGCGTAGTTTATTTAAGCCTTCTCGATCGCCGTTATTTGACGTCCGCGCCATTGCGCGACACCGACGCCGCGATGGCCGAGACGAACACCGCGCGCACCGAATCGCCGACCTTCAGTTTCTCGAGCGCAATGTCCGGCGCCACGTCGAGCGTTTCCGTGCGCGACGGCCCGCGCAGCGTGATCGTGCGCTTCTTGCGATCGATCTTGCGCACCGTCGCGACGACCTCGATGCGCCGCGCCGATGCAACGACACCGTTGGCCGCGGGCTGCGTGACTTCGGTATCGATGCGCTGGCGGATTCCGTTCGGCGCGAGTTTGTCGACGCCGACCAGCACCGCCTTCTTGTACGCAATCGTCACGACGTCGCCGACATGCAGCTTGCTGACGTCGGCGGCTTGCGGATTCACGTCGAAAGTTTCCTCGCCGCCTTGCGGGCCGCGCAGCGTCACGCTGTTCGTCGCGGGATCGATCGCGACGACGCGCGCCTGAACGTGCAGCAGCGCGGCGGCGCCAATTGCCCGCTGTTCCGGCGCGGACGCGGCCGCGTTGTCCTGTGCCAGCGCCGGACCCGCCGCGGCGACGCAAACCACCAACGCAACCGCGATCGCCTTCACCTGCATGAGCCCGGAGTCCGTTGAATTACAAGCCATGAAATGCTCCTTTTGATTGCGTCGATGTTACGGCAAATGTTTTGTCGCAGATCGCGTACTACGCTTAGCACCGGCAAGTGCAGTCGCTTCGAATAAAAAGAAAAACGGACTATTAATCGCCTTTATCGGACGGGGTTACGCTTTCTGAAACCAATGGCGGTTCCTTTCTAATGCGTCGATTTGTCCCGGAGAGCCAATCGCGAAAAGCGCGTGCTTCTCCATGCGATGCAATCGGTATGGGGAGTCGTGGCGGATGAGCTTGCGCAAGGAGCCGCGCGGCTTTGCGCATGCGTTCCCGCGAGCGTCAGCGGAGGGGTAGAGAGCTAGCCATAACATATTCCTCGCAACGAGATGGACTACTGGGCGACCCAACGTGAGCGGGTCCGGAAATTGCCGAACGTTATGACTATTTCAAACGGTTTCGGGGATGCTAGCAAACGTGCAAAGGAATGGCAAGACAAGTGGCTGCGCATCGCCATTCCCGATTAATCGGGTTTGCCGCGTCAAATCTTTTATGACGGTGGGCAATTCATTTGCCATAAAAAATATGATCGCTGCAATTCGCTGAGCTCAGATGCCCGGCGACGCCGTCCTCGCTCTGACTCTGTCCGGTTGCCTGACAACAGTCGAATCGGCGCATTCGATATGCATTGAAAAGCGGTGGGCGCGGGGCAGATTGGCAATCGCCGAACGACTCCGCACAAACCCTTAATGGATGATACTGAAGCGATTACGCATCGCTGCGCGACGAATACAAAAAATTGTCGTCAATCATTGGAATACTGCGAACACGGCTGTATTGATCGAGCGAATTTTGCCGTCAAGGCAACGAAAAAGGACGCCTGAGCCGATGGCCACAGTCATGTGGGCATCACAGGCACAGCCTTTGCTGAAGCTCGCGTCACCGTCTAACGCACACACATTGATTTATCGAAAGGACACCACACATGGTCACGACTCGCCCCTGCACCGCCGCCTGCGTCATCGACGGCCTCCTCGTCACGCTGACGTTCTATCCGGACAACGGCGTGTTGCGTATTGCCGATTCGTCCGGCGCCTGTCTAAGAGAAACGCGCTGGCATGGGTCATGGCGCGCTCTGCTCGAAGAGTTCCGCGGCTACTACGAAGCGGCGGAAAACGACGCGGCGCGCGGCGTCGACGATATCGTCGCTCGCCTCGGCGAGCGCTGCGCTGATGCCCAGCGGGAATTGGCATCCGCGTGAAATGGCATGCGCTTGCGATCAAGCGCGTAAAAGGCGGCGGCGGCAGCGCTCGGCACCTGTTCGTTGCCTCGCGATCCGGGGTCGTTCCCGGCGCCCCGCTGCCGCTCGCGAACTCTGGTCATTGACCGAAATAAGTCTTGCACTCCGTGCTGAACGAGCATGACTGGCTGCGCCGGCCTCCCGCTTGCGACTCGCCCGCCGGAACACCACCATACGACGCGTTGCGTATGCCCTGCTCACGCGGGTCCCAGTTCTGACCGAACGACATGTCGGTCGTCGCCTGCGCCGATTCGTCCGCATCGTGCTCCATCATCGCGCGACCCGACACGGCGTGCTCCGCCTGGCCGCTCAACTCCTCGGCGATGGCCGTTCTCGGCGCGAGAAACAGAACGGCGGTCGCGGCAATCATCAATATACGTACTCTCATTTCCGGACTCCTCGAATCCGGCGCAGCAGCGTTCGTCCTCCACAAGAATTGATCCGCGAACAGCCAACCTGCCCAATCGGGCCGAGGAACGGGTCGATGCCAATGCGCTACTGCTGCGACGGGTCACCGAACTAAACAGATGAAGAATTACCGCGCTTGCAACCGATACTCGACGCGTTCCCGAGCGTCGGCGGAATCGGCGCGCACAAGGCGGCTGTAAGTCTGCATTCGCAGCTTGTCGTCCTTCTTTTATAGTTCGCGCACCCCGGAATTCAATCCAGGAGCTTCCAGCAGTGTCGCCAATCGTCCACACCGTTCGATAAACCGCATTCACCGACAAATTCAACGTGAACTAAGCGTGCTTTGCTCGCGCATTGCGCTATCATGTTGCTACAACGCACAAAAAGCGAACCCGCACATCGACGAAAGTCCGGTGAAAGACGGACAGCGTGGAATGACTCCATCCATTCGCAATCATTGCATCGAGACACAGAGTTTTTCATAGCGAACGTCAGGCTTACCGGCCTCGTTCGTCGCGTTGCGACATGCTGAAATATTTGCTGATCGAGACTCTCGGTTCGAGGGTCAGTTGTTCCAGCGGCCGTCTTTGTCCGAGGCCGTATTGCAATTCGGGGAGCAACGTTTTTTAACCCGGCACATGGCATTTCCGTCAATCGACAACCCCACCGCGGGGCGGCCCCATTCAGTCGGGCTCGATGCTTCGCAGCTTTTTCCCCGCAATCTGTCTTCGACAGCACGCTGCACGTTTTAGAAGGACGAATATCCTATGGACGAAAGGAAGCGAGATAGCATGATTGCCTATCTCCGCCATCGTATGGAAGAGTTTGGTATCAGACCAGAAGACCTTGCCGCAGCGCTGGCGACCGAGTCATTGGCCAAAAAGGCTGAGCGCTATCGCAATGCGACCGGAGACAGCTGGGACGGCAATGGCGAAATGCCGCAATGGTTGAAGCAGGCTATTAGTGCCGGCCAGAGCATTGAGCATTTCGAATTGGCCGCAAAACCGGCGCCCGCGCCCCAACCGAAAAAACAGGTGGACTGGTCGAACGACCCGTTCGCCGGCACGCGGCTCGGGCGCCCGAATAACCGCTAGGTGCAGGCCGCCACGCTCGAAGGCGCGGGCACAATGGCTGCGGCTTCGAAACGAACCGCCGTGCCACGCACCGGTTTTGCGCCACCGCTTGCCACATTGACGGCATTCACCGTATTCCCCGCATTGACGGCATTCGCCGCATCGACGAGATTCGCGTGATTCGAGGCAGGCTGCGCATATTGCGGCAGCTCGATAAGCGCGCTGACCTGCCGGACGATCTGCCAGAAGGTCTTGTCGAAAAGACAGGCCTGCTCGTCAGCGGACCCGTGGCCGCCCGCGAGCGGATCGGTAATGGTCCAATAGACGAACGCCGGTGCGCCGGGAAATACCGGCGCGTGCAGTCCGCCGACGAATTCGTCGAGCGCGATCACGATATCCATGCGCGGCGCCCATTCGCCGGTGAATTCGAGCCAGCTTTTAGGGCTCAGCACCGCGCGCCCGGAAATGCCGGGCCGCAATTGCGCGACCGCGAGTGGATGAAGGCGCGCGGCCGGTTCAGGGCCCGCGCTGAACGCGTCGAACCGGTGCCCCGCCAGTTCGCGCAGTAAAGCTTCGGCAATGATGCTGCGGATCGAATTATCGCGGCAGAGAAACAACACCTTATATTTTCTGGACACGCTTACCCCGTACCGATGTTTTTTATTGGCCTCTGGGCGGAATTGTGCCGCTCCAGTCTTGCGCCCCCGTGACACTACGGCGTCTTTATTATTTGCGCCTCGGGATTCGCACCAGGTATCTCGACTCACGGGCACAGAGCACAACTTTGCGAACGATGGGCAGTGTACCAGTGTCCGGCCCACTGTTTCAGCACCCTGTCAATATTTGCCAGATCAACCGACGCTGCCGCCGGTCCGGCACGATGGGCCTGGCCCGGTCGCCGTCGGCGGCGGGTCAGAACTTCAGGCTGTTGAGGAACTGAAACCACAGGTTGCCGAGCGCGCCGGCCGGATGCATGTCGCTGACGGTTTCATCGCGCTTCGCATGGTTCTCGCGTCTGGAAGGCTGCGTGTCGTGAGGGGCGGTTTGCGAGGCCGCGCCGGTGTCTTGCGCGCGGTCCGCCAGTTCGGGCTCGGACGCCTCGGCTTGCGCCGCTTGCGCGCTCTTCGCGGTCTTTCCCGCGCGCTGGGCGTTTTGCGCGGCGTCCGCCTCGTCGCGGCGCGCGGCCTGCAACGCCGCGACGCTGTCGGCGATCTGCGCGGCGCGCTGCGGTTCGCATTGCCGCCCGAGCAGCACGCCGAACAGCACGTCGCGATTGTGGCCCTGGTCGGCGAAGCGGATCGCGATCGACACCATCTCGGCATACGCGGCTTCGTCGGCCGCGCGCGCCGCTGCCTCGCGCTTCGCCTGCGCGCGTTGCCGACGCGTGTGCTGCGCCTCCCACTCGCGCATCTGCTCGGTGTAGACCGCGTCGTAGACGTTGCGCTGCTCGGCATCGGACAGGATCGCGTACGCGTCCTTGATTTCCTGGAACGCCGCGCGCGCCACGTCCTCGGCACCGTGGTTGCGGTCCGGATGCCACTTCATCGCGGCTTTCCGGTAGGCCCGCTTGATTTCGTCGTCGGTGGCGTGCGCGGGCACGCCGAGCGTCTCATACAGGGTTGCCATGCTGGACTCGATCTCGCGAAAAATCACTGCGGGCATCGTAGCATGCTAAAAGCGGCGTCATCGTGACCCGGCGTCCACGCAAGCACGCGCATGCCGGCATTGCCGCGATGGCACGGCGGCGCATTGTCCTCCAACGGCCCACGAAAAAAAGGCCCCACCACTTGCGTAGCGAGACCGAGTCCCATGTCTAAGGAGATGTCATGGAGGAGACGAGCCCATCTTACCGTCAGACCCGCACGCGCCCAACCAACGGTTCGCCATATGCTTATCGGCCGCGCGCTCACGTGCATTGCAAAGCGCCCGCCGCGTCGAGCCATGCGACTGCGAGCCTGGCCTGCGCACCGAGCCCCGCCACCTCCATCGCCGCTGACGGTCGTCCCGCGCGCGTCCTGCACGCGGTCTGAATACTCCCCAGGCACCGTGACGCCGCCGCAATCGCGCGCGGCGCCACGCTTTGCGCCGAGCGACCGTGCGCCACATAACAGACACCGTGCCTCCACGCGAATAGAGTCACCGGACACAGCGACTTCGATCCAATCCGGGCTTCTGATTACCACTGCGGCCCCGCGCTGGTTTGCTTTCGACGAAAGATTGGTTCAACCGCTGCAGAGCGCGCCCTACGCTTGACCTGCCCGCCGCTTCACTCACCTATGGCAACGACAGGGCCGCGCCACACGCATTGGTATTCCGCACGACATTCGCGGGCACACAGACAAGTCAAGATCATGAACTCACACATCCGCTACAAGGGCTACGAGGTCGAAGCGGCAACGCAACTGCTCCCCAACGGATTATTCGCCGCCAATCTGACGATCGAGCAGCGCGACGAGAATACGCGCAAGGCTTATTCGTTCGACGCGCTCGACTACTTCTTCGACGAAGAGCATGCGCTCGCCTACGCGTCGGACTGGGGGCGTATGTGGATCGATAATCACCAATAAGGCGATCCCGGAGCGCATCGATGTCGATGACAGCGAGCACGACAAGCGTTGCGCATCGCCCGGCATCGGGTTTGAGGCGGATGTGCCAGAATAGGCGAACCCTTGCGTTCGCTGTCTGCCCGCGTGACCTGTCCGCTACTTCGACGGATGCAGTCGAAACTCGCGCCGCCCGCGACGCACCCATCGATACGGAGACGCCGGTCATGACATGGACCGTCGACGCACAGCTCGCGCTCAGCGCGACACAAGCGGTCGAGGCGCTGCAATCGGGCCGCCTCAAAGCCGCCGACTACGTCGCCACCCTGCTCGCGCGCGCCGCCGCGCTCACGCACCTGAATGCGCTCACCACGCTCGACTTCCACGGCGCGCTCGCCGCGGCGCAGCGCATCGACGCATTGCCGCCGGCTGAGCGGGCACGTCTGCCGCTCGCCGGTTTGCCGATCGTCGTCAAGGACAACATCAACACCGCAGGTCTACCGACGACGGCCGGCACGCCCGCGCTCGCGGGCTTCGTGCCGAACACCAACGCCCCATCGGTGCAACGCCTCGTCGACGCGGGCGCGATCGTGCTCGGCAAGGCCAACATGCACGAACTCGCGTTCGGCATCACGAGTACCAACCTGTCCGCGCACGCGGGGCCGGTGCGCAATCCGTACGATCCGTCGCTGATACCGGGCGGCTCGTCGGGCGGCACCGCGGTGGCGATCGCCGCGCGCATCGCGCCCGCCGGACTCGGCACCGACACTGGCGGCTCGACCCGCATCCCGGCCGCGCTGACCGGCACCGCGGGCTTGCGTCCATCAGTCGGCAATGGCGGTGCCGAGCGGCGCTATCACGACCCCAACGCGGTGGTGCCGATCAGCCATACGCGCGATACCGTCGGGCCGATGGCACGCAGCGTCGCCGACCTGGCGCTGCTCGACGGCGTGATCACCGGCGACGGCGCGTTGCCTGCGATTGCGCTCGATGGCTTGCGCATCGGCTTGCCCGCGCCGCTGTGGGATGCTCTCGAGCGACAGGTCGAGGACGTCGCGCGCGCCGCACTGCAAAAGCTCGAAGCGGCGGGCGTCACGTTCGTGCCGGTCGCGATGCATGAGTTGGAGTATCTGAACGGGATGGTCGGCGGTCCGCTCGCCATTCACGAAGCGCGCGACGACGTGCTCGCGTGGTTGGTCGCGAATCGGGCGCCGGTGCAAACCGTCGCCGCACTGGCCGTGCGCATCGCGAGCCCGGATGTGCGCGCGATCTACGACGACGTGCTCGCCGACGTGCTCGGCTCGCACTACTCGGCGGCGCTCAACTACTGGCGACCGCGGCTGCGGAACTACGTCGCCGCGACGTTCGCGAATGCCGGTCTCGACGCGCTGCTGTTTCCGACGACGCGGCTCGTCGCGGTACCGATCGACGATCTGAACGGTTCGTCGACGGTCACGATCGACGGCGGCCCACCGATCGATACGATGGAAGCGTTCCTGCGTAATACCGACCCGGCCAGCACATCCGGCATTCCGGGGCTGTCGCTGCCGGCGGGTATCAGCGCGAGCGGGCTGCCGGTCGGCCTCGAACTCGATGGACCGCTCGGCTCGGACAGGCGCCTGCTGGCCATCGGTGTCGCGTTCGAACAGGTACTGGGAACGTTGCCCGCGCCGGTGCTTTGAAGCCCGTGTTTCACGTGCGCGCCATCAGGTTTGTGCTTTAATGCCTGCGCGTTGCAGCCCGCATTCCGACGCTTCGCCCGCCCGAACCTCCCCCTAAGCGACGATGACGAACCCCGCCACCGCCCTCTCATCTCGCGGCCTCGTACGCCGCGTCGTTCACTTGAGCGCCGTGCTCGCGGTCGCTTTCGCCGCCGGCGCCTGCGCGCGCCTCGCGACGGTCGATTCCAACGCGCTGTGGAAGATCGTCGACATCCGCTGCGTGCCGTCGCAGCAGGCAACGGGCACACCGGGTCAATGCACGGTCGTCGATCTCGACAAACGCTACGTCGTCCTGAAGGACATTCTCGGCCGCTCGCAGTTTCTGCTGATGCCGACCGATCGCATCACCGGCATCGAAAGTCCGCTGATCCTCGCGCCCGATGCGAAGGACTACTGGCGTGACGCGTGGGATTCGCGTCATTACGTGCAGCAAGCGGTCAAACGCGAGTTGCCCGACGATCAGCTCGGCCTCGAAATCAACTCCGAATCTCGTCGCTCGCAAAACCTGCTGCATATCCACATCGACTGCATGCGGCGTGAAGTCAGCGCCGCGCTCGCCGATCACGCTCACGACACGCCCGGCGAGTGGCGTTGGCAGACGCTCGATGGCGAGCGCTACAGGATCATGCGGGTGAACTCGCTGAGCGGCGCCGACAACCCGTTCCGGATCGTCGCCCGCGACAATCCTGATCCGGCGACGATGGCCACGCAAACCATCCTGGTTACCGGCGCGGGACCGTCCGCGGCTCGGGATGGCTGGCTGATCGTCAACAGCGGTATCGACATCGAAGGCGGCAGCGGCACGGCCGAAGGGCTGCTCGATCACGCGTGCCGCGTCGCTGACGATCATTGAGCGTTTGCCGAACACGCAGAATTGGCCCGCACCAGCATGCGAGTAACGGAGTCATTGCCGGCCCGCGCCGTGCAAAACCAGCAAGGTTACGGTTTTCGGCGGCAGAGTAAGGTGCAATTGGCCGCTCGCATAGTCGGTGTCGTGCAGACGGGATATGGCATTGTCCATGAGTTGCCAGGTCTGGGCTTTGCCTTGAATCACATCAAAGTTGTTGATCGCAATGGTGGCGTCAGCCGGTTGATCAAGCTGCTTGTTGATCACCACGATGGTCATGACGCGGTCGTGATCACGCACGGCGGCAAAGGACGAGACCCGATCCGGGTCGGGCTGCGTGTCGGCGATGCTGGTGGTGCCGAAGCCCGAGCCCTGGCCATCGTAGTTGCGATAGAGCTTGATCGCCTTGTAGACCGGCATGTCCCGATTCAATGTGCCCCAGCGCGTGGCAATGTCCAACCCTTCCCGGCCAAAGATGCCCAGCACGTCGGCCTGGGCCGTGGCGCCGTTCATGGTCGTATCGCCGCCCCAACTGTATTCCGTCAGCGCGATCGGCGTACCCGCGTAGTAATAGCTGTCGACCCACCGCCGCATCAACGGAATCAGGGCCACCACGCTATTGATCCAGGTCGGATCCTTGTAGCTCGTATCCCACAGGTCGCGCGTGGAGCGGTTACGGGCGAGTTCAATGGCAGGCGTTTCAGCCGTGGCCGCATTCTGGTTTTCCTTGAATTCTCCGCCCTGTGGGTAAAAGTGCAGGCTGAAAACGTCGACAGGGCGGCCGGCCTGCTTCCATTGCGTGAGCAGCCATGGGACGTAATCCATGCCTCGCGTTTCGTTTTCCCTGTCCGGCGGATTGCCCTGACCGTGCGCGGCGAAGTACTGCTGATCGAAGCCGCTAAAGCGATACCCGGTCCAACCCCACTCTTCCGGTGCCACGACCCGCGCGCCCGGGTCTGCCGCCTTCACGGCGTGCGAATAGGCGATCACCTTGTTCGCTACCTCGCTGGCATGGGCGCCGATGGGATGCATGTCGCGATGGTTGAGTTGCCACAGACTCGGCTCATTGTCCATCAGGTAGTAATGCACACCGTCAGAGCCGGCACTACCGGATCCACGCGTGAGTTGCCTGACGCGCTCCTGCTGGCTCTGCGGATCGTCCAGCAACGAAGCATCGTCCGGGTCGTTCCTGATAGGGGTGCCGTCGGGTGCGATGCCGTTGCCCGCGTCAGACAAACCGTGAGCGTCGACACTCTGCTGCTTGCCGTACCTGTTGACCGAAAAACTGACGAGCGGCTTACCGTCCTTATCGAGTCGCGCTACCCTGCCGATCATCGGGATGGTCAGCATCGGTAAAGCGTGTCCGTCACGGGTAAGCGCCGCGAAACGGTCGTTATATTGGTAGATGTCTTTTGGATCGGTCGGCAGGCTTTCGAAAAACCAGTCCTGGCCCGTGTTGTGTGCGTCGACCCGCCAGTTGTAAGCCGAAGCGGCGTTGCCGCCCGAGCGGTTGATCGGCACGCGCAGATCCCGCAGGATTTCCGCCGTCCCGAAGTTCAAGCCATAGATGAGCGGGCTGATTGGATGCCGGTTGGCCGCGGCATCCACCGTAATGATCACCGGCAGCGGCGCAGCCATGGGCAGATCGGCGTATAGCAGCGCGCCCGCCCCTAGCATCATCGCCATCAAGCTATGGCAGTTAAAGTGTGCTGGCTTCGACATGCGGAGTCCGTGAGTCTATGGCGCTGGATTTCGGCACGACGACCGTATCTTCCGCTTCGAGCGGCGACTGCAGATCCCGTTCGTCCAATTCCCAAACGACGAGCCTGGGCGGTGTCTGAGCATAAGCCGGACTCGCGAAATAGGCGCGCGCCGAGCCGCCGAACTTGCCGCCCTCGCGTGCGAAATTACCCACGCCTGTTCCGAGTGCCAAAGCGAGCTGAGGCACGAAATCGGACGTCGTCGAATAAGAAGTGCCGATCACGGCGATGCCAGGCAGATCGGCATCGCCGAACAGATCGTCGGCTGACGCGGCCGCCTGAGCCTGAGGAATGTAGTCACGGCTGGCCGCAATCTCAGGCCTCGGCTGCCAGGACGGCGGCAAATCATCCAGGCCGGCCAGACGCACAAGATCGCCGGGCCGCCGGCCGGGAGGCTTGTCTGTGACGCGATAGTCGGGCTTACTCGAACCCAGCGGGACCCCCATCGCACGGATGCGCTGCGCCACGGCCTGCGCCGCGGCACCCGCGCCGTCCTCGGTCCAGTGCGTGTCAGTCCGAAAAAAAGCGCCGCCCGGCGCGCCACGCAGCGCCGCACTGAGATCCAGCACCTGCACGCCGTCAGCGGTCAGACGCGAGGTCCAGTCAGCGAGACGCGCACCCAACGAAACCGGACGATACAGACTGCACAGATGTTGCGGCTCGATACGCGACTTGTCGGGCACCACGACGACCAGCAACGCGATACCGTGCCTCGCCAGCTCGCGCTGCACGGCGGCCACCGTGTCCGCGCGCGTGGCGAGATGACTGTCGCTATCGGCATATACGCTGAGTTCGTCGCGCAGGAACAACCAGCCCGGGCAGCCCTGCCGCACGCGCGGCCCCAGATCGTGCAGCGTCAACCAGCCCAGCGCACGCTGCGCGCGCGCCGCGTCGGCGGCGATCGGCGTATCGGCCATGCGATTGGCGAGTTCTTTCGATACCGCACCGTCCAGAATGCCGGCCCGGGTCACGGCATGAGGCAACACCGATTCGGTCGTCGACGCGAACCTGAGATTGGAAAGCAGGCCCGCGAACAGGAAGACCATCAGGATGACGGCAGCGATCTTGCTGGCGCGCGAGGCGGGTAATTGAGGTAGCGGCTTGGGATCTTCCATGGCGTCAGAACTGGAAGTAGAGGAAAGGCACCGCGCCGCGCGCGACGATCAGACCGAACGACAACAGAAAACCCGCTAGCGGCCACCCCGCCTGCCATAGCTGCCGTAGCGCCGTGTCGGGAAGGCTATCCCAACGCTGTTGCCAGAGCGGCAGCAGCACGCACACGATGCCCAACCCGGCAGCCAGAGCGTGCACGGGCCGCAGCAGCACGAGCGTCGCGTCGCTCAGGCCGATGCCATTCAAACCGAACTGGCCGCGATACATGGCGAGCGCGGCAGGAAAACCCGCCGCGCGAAACAGTGTCCACGCGAGCATGACGAAAACCAGCGTCAGCACGTGCGATAACCAGGACGGCATGGTCGGCATATCGAACCGGCGCCAGAGGCGCGCGACCATCAGGGCGATGCCATGAGCGAGGCCCCACAGCAGGAAGTTCCAGCTATCGCCGCCGTGCCACAGGCCGGCGATCGCCATGGTCAGCAACAGATTGCGGCAGGCTTGCCACTCACCGTGGCGGTTGCCGCCTAGCGGGATGTACAGGTAATCGCGTATCCAGCTCGACAACGACAGGTGCCAACGGCGCCAGAAATCCTGAATGCTGCTGGCAAGGTACGGATGGTTGAAGTTCTCGGGAAAGCGAAAGCCCAGCATCTGCCCCAACCCGATGGCCATGGCGCTGTAGCCCGCGAAATCGAAGAACAACTGCAGCGTGTAGAAACCGCAGCCCAGCCAGGCGTCGGCCAGCGTGGGCGCGTGCGACGAGAAGATCGCGTCGACCATCGGCGAGAGTGTGTCGGCCACCAGCACCTTCATGCTCATGCCGACCATGAGCCGCCTTGCGCCGGCTGCAAAACCGTCCCAGTCGACCTCGCGCGACACCAGCTCGCGCCTCACCCACGCATAGCGAATGATCGGCCCCGCGATCAGATGCACGAACATCCCCTGATAAGCGCCGTAACGGATCACGCTGCGATCGGCCGCCACCGTGCCGCGCTGCACGTCGATCAGATAGGAGATGGATTGCAGCACGATGAACGAAAGCCCGATGGGCAGCACGACGTGTCGCCAGGGGATGGACCCTGCATGGCCTGCCCCCAGCACACTGTCGAGACTATCGACCACGATGTTGGCGTACTTGTACCAGCCCAATATCAGGACGTTGACGACGATGAACACGGCCAGCCAGCCACCGCGTGCACGCTGGTTCGGCGCCCTGTCTATGACCATGCCGCCGAACCAGCCCCAGAAGGTCAGCGCGATGAACAGCAGCAGAAAGACCGGGCTCCACCAGCCATAGAAAAGCCAGCTGCAAAACAGCAGCACGCCATTGCGCCAACGCGCGGGCAACGCGACGTAGATCGCCAGAAAGGCCGGCAGAAACAGCGTCAGGAATTCGAGGGACGCGAAAACCATGCATCGTTCTCAATCGAAAAAGATATCTGGACCGACGCGCCATCGCGAAACACACCGAACCCCGCTCTGCCCGTCGTAACCAGATGACAAACGGGGACCAGCGGGAAATCGGCGATGAGCGGCGTCGCTTTCAAGGAGGAGGCGCAAATGCGATCAGTGGCTCACCGCGTCGTTCGCCATGAAGATGCGCGAATGCGCCCCGCCCGGCACGAGCAACACCGTATAACGCTGCCCCGCCGCGAGCGTACCCAGGCTGAGCGGCTGCCCCACAGGCTGGCCGCCGCAGACCAGCTGCACCGAGAGGGCGACCGGGTTGACCTGGCGCCGCCTGGCTTGTCCCACAGCCACGCCGTCGAGCAGCACGATGTCGCGACCCGGCACTTTCAGCGTGGGTGTCGCGCAGCCAGCGTCGAGGTTGTAGAAAGCCACCGAAGCTTTGAGCGCATTGAAGTCGTCGGGTTTTTCGCGGACCGTCACCGTATGCAGGCCACCCGCTTTATCCGCGCCATCGAGCGCAACGATGCTGACGAACTCGCCAGGCTGCACCGTCGCCGATACGTCCTGGTGCGCGCTACCGGCTCTCAGTGTGCCGGCCACCGGTTTGCCGGCGGCGATCGGAAGGAAGTGAGTGGCCGGGTTCGCGGCGTCGAGCGTCAGACGCGCTTTCGACCCCGCCGCGCTCACGTCGACCGGCCCCGAACCGCCATCGACAAAACGCACGAACGACGAGTCCTCCGCGGGACCGGTCGGGTATAGCGGAATTTCTGCGGCCATGGCCGGCTGCACGGACAAACCGAGACCGGACAGAGCGAAGCCGGACAACAACAGGGAGGAGAGGAAATTTTTCATTCTTTTCTCGAACGGGAAACCTGGGCAGGCGCAACTCGAAGCCCGACGCGTCATTTCTGCGGAACGACAGGCAGCTTGACCAGTGCCTTCATGATGTCCGTGCCCCAGTACTTGTAGCCGGTCGTCGTCAAATGCTGACCATCGACCGTCGCCCATTCGCCCGGCCTGGAAAACGTGAGCGAGTCGATGTACTGACACGGCGCGACATTGGCGGCGAGGAAAGACGACAGCTGCTTCACACGGGCGAAGCTCTTCTGATACTTGCCGCCCTCGGTGCCCCAGACCGGCCCTACCCAGACGCAAGCCGTCTTGTTGGCGGCCAGGTCTTGCGTCAGCGCCGTGACCTGCTGCCAGGCCCAGGCCTTCGGGAAATCGTCCTTGCCGTATCCGCCGATCGTGTCGCCCTGGACGATGATGACGAGCTTGGCCTTGTTCGCGGCGATCAATTGATCGACGGGTTGGGTCTTCGCGTTGTGGTCGATGACCAGGGGCGCCTTGCCGTTACGCTCGGCGCCACCGCATGTGCCGGGCACGGACTTCACCCAATCGCCGGGAATACTGCCGCAGACGCTGTAGGTATGCACCTGCGCGCCAGCGGCGATCAACTGATCCTGCAACGTATCGATGAGATAACCGGGTTCGCTCAGATGGCTATCGCCGACTATGAGAATGCTGAGACCAGCAAGTACGGAAGCAAGCATGACTCTTCGACTCCTGAAAAATAATCAATGTCCGATCGATCAGTATGGCGGGCTACTGATCGCTGTAATGCGACTGGTAAGGGATGACCGGCATATCCAGTGCCTTCGTCTGCGGCGCAAGGGTATAGCGCAGATACAGGCCCGCCGCCCACTGCCGGTAGCTGGACGCGTTGTTGGCGCCCACCGAGGCTCCGCCAGTCAGATGATTGGTGAAGCGGTATTCGGCCGTGGCCAGCAGGTTGTAGCCGAAGCCGGTCGAGGACTGGTCGGGATGGATCGCGCCGTCGGCGAGGCCAATGGTCGAAGCCGCTGAGACTGCTGCGGCCTGCAACCCGCTGTCGGTCGGGAAATACGCCGAGCCGGCCTGGTGGTAGTACTGCACGCCGACGGCCGCTTGCAGCTTGTAGGTCCAGCGCTCCGAACGCTGCGCCCACGTGAGCGGCAGGTTGAACGCATAGAACCGCTGCGGGCTGAAGTAGCCGCCGTTGCCGTAGGTGAAGTTGTTTTCGTTGTGGTCGTAGATCATGCCGCTCAGGTTCACGCCCGCGCTCAGCATGCTGTTTTCCGTGCGCAGCAGGTACCAGTACGTCCCGGCGCCGACCTCGGCACCGACGTTGGACTGGACGTTATGGCCGTCCAGGTATTTCGCGGAACCGTAGCCGTAGACGCCGTAGTCCTGATTGTCGAGGCCGATCGCACCATGCACGCCGGTGGCAGTCACGCCGCCCCAGCTCAAGCCGGATCGCGAATCGGTCGAGCCAGCAAAAGACGTGATGCTGTCCGTCACGGCGCGGCGCGATACGCCCACGTTGAACCAACTGCCCTGCCCGGCATCGATGGAGTTCCTGAACATCACGCCGCCAACGACATTGGTGTACTTGAAACCCAAAGGCGTGGTGCCGATGTCGGCCATCCAGTTCCCAGTCTCGTAGCCGAGACCCAGACCGACGCCGTAGGCGGTCTGTTTGCCCGGTGCGGCGACCTTGCCGGCCTGCTGCGCCCGGGTGGCGGCCGGGCCGCCGCCGAACTGACTGGCGCTGAAGACGTCGGTAGCCAACGTGCCGCCCTCGAGTTCAACCGGCGTGACGCGAATGGAAAGCTTGCCGTTGTCGACCGGCAGCACCCCTTCCAGAGCTTGCTGCACGCTCGTCAACTGACCCGTACCGGGTGCTGCGTTGTTCGACGAGACGAACAGCCCACCCCTGACTTCCGGTGAACGCTGCGCACGGAGGTCGCTGAGTTCATTACGCATTTCCTCGAGCGACGGCGAACCGTCCTGAGGCTCGCTCACCGCGACCGTGTCTTGCGGCGCCAGGCCGCCGACCGGCGTGCCCGCCACGGTTGGCAGAGCGGATGGAGCAGAGGACGAGCGCTCGCGCGCAGCCGTGGATGTCACGGTCGAGGCAGTCGCGCTCGCCGCGGTAGCAGCCGGAGCAGCAGCGGGCCCGAAACCAGGCTTCTGGTTCGCCGGCACGCTGTCCGGCGCCGCGGGTTGCGGGGCGAACGTTTCGGCAGCGGGCAGGCGACGGTGGCGGTCCTGACGACGGTGAGCGTCGTCGTGGTGGACAAAGGGATTGCCCGCCACGTGGACGTCTTGCGCCTGCACGCCGAGCCGCTTTTCCTTGGCGGCAATGGCGGATTCCAGCAGCGACTGCGCTTCGCGGGTCTTGCCCTGCATGACGTAAATGCGCGCGGCGCCGGCCAGCACGTCGGGATCGTTGGGCGCCTTCGCAACGGCCTCTTTCAATGCCGCATCGGCAACGCTGTTCTTGCCGGCCTGCACTGCCGCCATCGCGACGCCCAGTTGCAAACCCGGATTGTTGGGGTCGTTGACGAGCGCCTTCTGGTAAAGCAACAGTGCCTGGTCATACTTGTCATCGGCGGCGTACATGCGCGCGAGCGCGGCCGTGGCGAGGCTGTCGTTGGGCCGCTTCGCGAGGATCGGCGCCAGCGTGTCGTAGGCCTGCGCGAGGTCACCTTGCTGACGTTGCTGGTCAGCCAGTCGCACCGTGTAGAGGTAGTTCAGCTCGTCCAGTTGCCGGCGCTGGTCCGCGGTCAGCGTCTGGCCGTGCAACTCGCGCATCGCGAGCCCGGCCTGGACATACTGGCCGGTCTTGAGCAACAGGCCCAGATAAGCCAGTTGCACATCCGGGCCGCTGCCCTTCAGACCGTTAGGCATCAGCCCGTGCATCAGGCTCATGGCGCGCGGCGTGTTGCCCGCGTCGACATACGCCTGCGCCAACGCGCCCACCTTGGCCGGGTCTTGACCCGCCGCGGGTTCGAGCCGCGCCAGCATACTGCGCGCATCCTCCAGATTGCCTTCGAGCGCCGTTTGCGAGGCTTGCGCCACGACCATCTGAAAATCGATCTGCTGCGCCGTCGCAACCATGTTCGGCGTGCGCGAGGCGGTGGAGATGCGCGTCATCGTGTCCTGCGCGCGCGTCCAGTCGCCCATCTGCATGGCCAGCAGCGCGCTCGCATAGAGCGCTTCGGGATTGTCCGGGTTCGTGACGAGCAGGCCGTCGACGAGTTGCTTCGCTTCGTCGGCATGCCCCTGTTTGAGATCGTAGCGCGCCAGCTCCAGACGAATCCACGGGTTGTCGGGCGCGCTGCGCTGGGCGTCTTCCAGAATGTGCCGGGCCGTGCTCAGATCGCCACGCTGCGCGGCGGCATCGGCCCGAGCGGCGGCGACGGCGGCGCGCAGCCGATCGAGCCCGCCGATGCCGGCCTTCTGCTCGGGTGACATGCCGTCGATCAACTTCTGGGCCTCATCGGCGCGTCCCGTCTGCGCCAGGATATCGATGAGGCCGCTCGCCGCCTCGCGGTTATCGGGGCTTGTCGCCAGCACGTCGCGGTAGCCCTTTTCAGCACGCGTCAGATCGCCCTGCGCCGCATCCAACCGGGCCGACGCATTGCGCCCGCCCGGCTCGGCTGGATCCAGCCGCAGCGCCTGATCGAGTTCGCGTCGCGCGGCGGCGAAGTCGCCCACGTTTTGCGCGCCCTCGGCCTGGTTCACCAGCAGCCAGTAGCGCGCGGAATTGAGGGCCTTGGCCCAGTTCGCGCCCGCGCCCGGACGCGACACCGCCCGCGACAGCAGCGTCTGCGCCTGCGCCAGGTCGCCTTGCTGCATGCGCACGAGGCCCAGTCCCCCCAGCGCATCCGTGCTGTCGGGTTTGTCACGCAGCACAGCGGAAAAGGACTGCTCGGCCGTGGTGATGTCGCCTGACTTGAACGCGGCGAAACCGCGTGTCAGTCGTGCATCCACGACCGGACCGGCCGCTGCGAGCGAATGCGGCGCCAGCATCTGATGGCGTATTTCGTCGTCGTCCGGATGCAGCTTCAGATAGTCTTCAAACCACGATCTGTTTTTCGGCGTGGGCGTGACCCAGGTCAGCACGGAGCGCCAGACTTCGGTCGCTTCGCCGCCGATGTCCGGACGAGCGGCAAGCTTTTCCAGAAGGGCGACACCCGCCGCGCGATCCTGTTCGTCGCGCACCATATGCTGGGCCAGCGGCAACATGGTGTTCGGATCGTTCGGCGTCTCGGCATTCAGGCGCTCGAGGCCCTGGATGGCCTGATCCACACCGCCATCGGTATAGCCCAGATAGCTGTAATACTCTCGCGCCACACTGCCCTGCGGCGCTTTACCGCCCAAGGCCTTGTTATATTCGGCGATGGCCGCCAACAACGCGGCCTGATCCTTCTGGTTGACGGCGTCTTGCGCCATCTGGCGCGCCTTGGCGAAGGTGGACTTACCCGGTTCGACCGCGAGGCGCAAGCTCTGCTCGAGCAGCGGCACGAAGCGGCTGCCCGGCGCAGCCGCACGAAGTCTGGCCAGATACCCGTTCGCCGCCGCGAACTGCTGCTTGCCGACGGCGATCGTGCCCATCCCATACAGCGCCTCGGGCTGCTTCGGGTCGCTCAGCAGCAGTTTCGACCAGGACTGCGCGGCCAGATCGGGCTTGTCATGCGTTTGCCAGTAGCGGCCCTGTTCCAGCAGCATGTTGGACGTAGCATCCTGCGCCCAGCCCGGGTGGCCGACCGAGGCGACCATCAGTCCGAGAATCCAGGCCCGGTTGCGGCTGCGTCTGACTACCATGACTTTCCTTGATTATGATTGTTGCTGCCGCGATGCCCGCAGCCGCTCACGGGCTTCAGCGTCGCGCCGGGCCTGGCGGCGCCGCAAGAACGAAAACAGACCAACCGCGATCAGCACGAGCGCGATGATGCCCAGCGCCTTCAGCACCCACGCGAGCGACAGGCCGAATGAAGCCAGCCACCAGTCGAGGCCGCGCCAGATGCCGAGATGCCCGACGTAGTAGGTATGCTCGCTCACGAGCGAATCGACTTCCGTGCCGCGGATGGACACGAGGCTTCCCTGGATGGGCTGCTTGCCCGAGTTCGGCGCATCCAGCAACGCGGAGACCGCATCCGTCAGGCCGTCGGGCTGATTGCTGGCCAGCATGACCACGCTGCGGCCCGCTTGCTTCGGCGATTCGAAGCCTGCGAGCACGGCGCTCACGCCCGGCCCCGACCAGGCCAGCGACAGGCGGCGGGGTTCGGCGTCGAGCCGCGGGTTGGCATGGAACCAGCCCAGCACGCGACCCGGCAGATCCGATACGGCGAACTGCGCGCCGTGGTCATACGCCGCGGGCATGGTCCGCGCCCAGTCCTTGAGCCAGGCTTGATCCGCACCCGAGGCGATCACGAGCAGATCCTTGTCGGACGGCATCGCGTCGATGCGCTGACCGCGCAGCACGGTGACGCCGCGTGCCGGATAGCCGGTCGAGTCGCCCATGCGGCCCATCACCGCCAGATACGTGCTGTATTCCGGTGTGCCCGCGTTGGGGCCCAATACGACGTCCGTTCCGGACAGGTCGGCCATGCGCGTGAACGGGAAGCCCGCCTGGGCGAACGAGGCCAGGTTCGGCATGGCGATGTAGTGCGGATACTGTGACAGATCGATCGTCGATTCGGGATCGACCGCGCCGCGCACGTTGTCGATGATGATGTCCCGGCACTCGCCCTGCTTGATGTAGTCGTACATGTAGCGGAACTGCAACTGGGTATTCGGCTGCAACAGCGCCTCCAGCGGCACTTCCAGTTTCGCCTGGCGCGGCAGGCTGCTGTCGGGCAAAACTTCACCCCGCAGCTTGCTGCCGCCCTCGAGCCGTTCGAGCGAGAGCAGCGGAATCGACTTCATGAACTGGTCACTGACGCTGAACAACAGCGACGAATTGACCATATAAGGCTGCGGCGTATAGCGGTAATGCAGGTCGATCCGCACGTTGGGTGCATGCCAGCCGAACAGGTCGGGCGGCACGCGCATATTGATGCGGATCAGATCGGGGCTGTAGCCCGACACCTGCAATTGTTTGCTATCGACGAGTTCGCCCAACGACATCGGACGGTCGGTGCGCAGCCAGCGCGGCGCATCGTACGGCTTGCGCGGCGCGAGCTCGGCGAACCGCGTGATGAGCGCGCTCGAACCCGACAGCGTCTGGCTGCCCGTGACCAGCGCGTCGGCGGCCTGCTTGAGTTCCTTGCCGTCACGGCCCATCACCAGCAACAGCTTGCCGTTGGGATCGTTGGGGTTGGTCACGACGGCGAGAGTCGGACCTTGCAGCGGCGAGTCCGCCAGGCTCGCTTGCGCCGCGCTGTCGACGATGACAACCGCGTTGCCCCTGGCAGGCACGGTAGAGATCGATACCGGGAATTGCGCGCCGCGATATTTCGCCAATGCGCCGAACCACGACGACACGGCGCCGGCCGCTTCCAGCGCGGCCGTATCAGGATTGCCGGCGAACACGAACGGCAGGTTCAACCGGCGAATATCGTGCTCGTCGAAGAAGGGTCGCGGCAGGCGAGCCAGATCGCCGGCCTGCGCCAGCGGCTGGGTGTCGATGCTCAGCGTACTGTCGTTGCTGATGTTGGCCCACAGGCTCGAATGCAGCGGGTCTTCGCACTGGTTGGTGTAGTGGCCGATCAGTTGCAGACGCAGCTTGCTGTTCGCGGTGAACAGATACGGCGGCAGCGTGATAGTGCGCTGCAGGTTGGTGCCGGACGTGTTTTTGGGCACGTCGATCGATGCCGCCACCTGATCGTTGACCAGCACATTGATGTGCGACAGATCGGGCAGCAGCGCCGGCGAATAGGCATAGCGCAGGTTCAGTCGCGCACCTGTGACGACCCGATCGTCGCGCACGCCGACCGGCAGCGTATTGCTGCCGTCGACGCCGCGCAGGTTGAGCGCGTATTGCGCGCCGAGTTGCTGCAGCGAATAGGTCACCGTCGAAGAAGCCGCGGTAGCGGCTCCGGCGTCCGGCGCGGACTGCAGCGGCGCCGCGTTGCTATCTGCCGTTGCCGGCCCCGCGGACGGGTTGGCCGCGCCACCGGCCGAAGCCGACGCGTCCTGCCGCGCAGCGGCGGCAGCCGCCGCTGGTTGCGCGGCCTGGGTTAGCGTCGATGTGACAAACATACAACCGAGCAACAGTGCCGGCCATACTGGTTGCGCAGTCATGCAACGCGCAAGGCGTGCCCGGGAGATGTCAGGCCGTCTTCTAAACATGAGAACCTCTTCGTCCTTCTTCACGTTGCGATGTCTGGGGAATATCCAGGTCTAATCGATTCAGGGCACGCCGGTGCAGAAACACGCCGCCGAGCAAACCTATGAGCACGACGCTGGCGAGCGTCGCCACGAGCAGCAGCAGGATGTGGCTCGCGAAGAACCATTCGAGCGCGAGCCCAGGCGGCAAGGACCCGATGAAATAGCTTTGATCGTTGCTCAGCGTGGTGAGCGTGCCGTCATGCACGACCACGAGGCTGCCGCTGATCCTGTCGTCCGGACGCTTGCTGATGAGGTAGCGGTTGGCTTGCAGCACATCCACGACAGCGTCGAGACCGTCCGGCGTATTGCCCGATACGACCACCGCGCTGCGGCCGCGAGCCAGCGGCGACTCGAGTCCCGCCAACATGCCGTCATGGTCGTCGCTGCTATACAGTGCGGCGATGGCGGCCTCGCGTTCAGCCTGCGCATGCCCACCCGTCAGCTTTTCCCACCACGCGGCGATCCAGCGGTCCGATGAAGCAACCGGAGCGAAGAAGCCGCGCGGCAGATCATCACGCCATGCTTTGAGCAAGGGCTGGTTATCGCCCGACGCCAGCACGAGCAGGTCCTTGCGACGCAGCGCGTCAACCTGCGCTGGATCGCCCACCGTCACGCCCAGCACCGGATAACCCGTGGTTTGACCCATGCTGCCCATCAGCGTCAGGTAAGCGGAATAGTCGCCAGCGACCGGCTGTGCGGGCAGGATCACCGCCGTCTCGGACAGATCGGCCATCCGCGTGAACGGAAAGCCTGCGTCTGCGAAGGCGCGCAGATCCGGCATGGCTGCGTAACGCGGCAGTTGGGAAATGTCGATCGTCGAAGTCGGATCGATGGCGCTCAGGAGCGGGCCGCCGGGCACGTCCTCGACGTGGTCTTGCGGCGCTACGGACTCGTAGCGATAGTCGAATTGCAGCGTCGTCAACGGCGGCAGCAGATAGGTCGGAACGCGTATCACCGCATAACCGTCCGACGCGTCGCCTGTCAGCGGCAAGGTCTGCAGGGGCGTGTTGCCGGCCAGCACACCGAGCTCCGAGCGCGTTGACTCCGGACGGGCCGTATAACGGTAATGCAGGTTCAGCACCGCGCCGCTGTTGTCAAAACCGAACAGACCCGGCGGCAGACGCAGGTCCACATTGATCGCCCCAGGGCGAAAGCCCTGCACCGTCAAGCGGTCCGCCGCTAGCATCTCGCCCAACTGCACCGGGCGGTCGCCCGGCAGCCAGTTGGGTGCGTCATAAGGCTTGCGCGGCACAACGGCAACCGGGGCGTCGAGCTTGACCCGAGAGCCCGACAGCGTCTTCGCGCCAAGCACCAGCGCGGTCGCGGCCTCGCGGATCTGCGCGTCGTTGCGGCCCATGACCAGCAGCAGCTTGCCGTTAGCGTCATTGGGGTTGGGCACGATGGCCAGCATCGGCCCTTCCACCGCAGGCAGGGTCAAGCCCGGCACCTCGCCCGGCAGCGCGAGCACCACCGCATCTCCATGCGCGGGTATCGCACCCAGGCTCGCGGAGAAGTGCGCACCGCGATAGCCCGCCTGCGCACCCAGCCACGAGGTCACGATACCGGCCGATTCGAGGCGCTGCGCGCGAGGCGCTGGCGGCAGCACGACGGGCAGGTCCACCCTGCGCAGATCGCGCACGTCGAGGAACGGCGCGGGCAGTTGCGACAGGTCACTGGACAGGGTCGCCGGAACCACGGTCAGTTCCAGCGCACTGTCCGGCCCGGGCTTCAGCCACAGGTCGGAACTCAGCGGATTGTTGCCCTGATCGCTCGCCTTGCTATGCGCGATCAACTCGAGGGTGAGCTGGTTGAACCCGGACAGCAGCGACACCGGCAGATCCACAGTGATATGCGCCGGCGTCCGCGGCGCCGGTTCGGGCAACGCTACGGTCGCCCCCACAACGCTGTTGAGCAACACCTTGAGATGCGAGAGCGTAGGCAGCAATGTGGACGAGTAACTGTAGTCCAGCACGAGCCGCGCGCTGACCACGCGCTCGTCGCGGCGCAAACCGAAGTCCATGCCCGCATAGGCATCCTCGCCGAGCAAGGTCAATCCCTGCTCCGCGTTTTGCCGCAGCAGCGGGATCCGGTAGGTATACGCGTCGGCCGGCGCCGCCGCGCTGAGCTCCGGGTGCGGGCTTTGCCGCACGGCATCGACCGGGGCAGCCGACGCGGGCATCGCCGGCATAGACGCCCGCGATGCGAACGACGCTGCCGACGCAGCGGGCACCGTCGCGGCCAGCACGTCGCCCGCTCCGAGCAACAGGACCGAACACAACACCGCGCCCAACCGGCGCGCGCTCGTCAAGGAGCGCAAAAGCGACAGGTAGCCGACACTCACGATTGCTTTGTTCCCAAGTCGCTTGCCGGGTCTGCGGACGAACGGCCAAGGCGCTCACGCCCACCCAGGAACAGATGCCGGAACAACTCCCCGAAGCCGCGCATGCCGATGCCGAGCACCTCGAACAGGCTTCGCAGCGGCCTGTCGGGACGATAGCTGCCCCATGAGGCGATCCAGCTGTCGGCGCGCGAAAACGTCGCCCCTATCCAGGCGCGCTCCTGAGCGATCGTCAGGGTCGGAAAACTCACGCCGATGGTGCGTCCGCGGCACACCTGCACTTCGGCCGGGAAAACGTCCTCGTAGTCGTCGCGCAACACCGCCACCGTGATGCGATCGCCGTGCTCCGGCAACGGTGCGCCCTCAGGCAGCACCAGCCCCAGACCACCGTGCGAATAGTCGCTGGTCTGACAGTCGATGCGAGTTCCGTCGGCGTGAATCACGGCGGCCGGCAGTTCGATCTGGACCCGCGGAGCGAGACGCAACTGTCTCGATTCGCTCGCTACGCCCGCGGCCGCGCTGAGGTTCATGATGTTGTAGGTTACCCATACCAGGTTGAACAGAATGCTCGTCGCTTCGGGCCAGCCCGGACTGCGGATCAGACCTGCGACACCCACCATGAATCCGGTCAGATTGATGAGCAGCAGAACGATGTAGGGCCGGGCCATCGCCCAGTCCAGGAAGGACTGACGGATCACCCCGCCCTTGGACGTCACGTTGAAGCCTTTGCTGCCTGGAAAGAGTACGGCTTGCAACGCGGGCAGAATCACGTACCAGGCCAGTACCGTTTCGTAGACTTCGCTCCAGAACGAATGTCGGAAACGCCCTTGAATGCGCGAGGCGCCGAGGCTCGAAATGACGAGGTGCGGCACGACATAGGCCAGCACCATCAGCGCGGAAGCATGAAAGACGTGCGCGCCAAAGAACAGATACGCCATCGGTGTGATCAGAAACACGATGCGCGGCAAGCCGAAGAAAAAGTGCATCATCGCGCTCAGGTAACACAGACGCTGTGGCAGTGTTAGCCCTGCGATCAACAGCGGGTTGAAGCGACGGAATATTTCCGCCATGCCTCGTGCCCAGCGTATGCGCTGACCGACGTGACGCCCCAGACTCTCGGTGGCGAGACCCGCTGCCTGAGGGATGGCGAGATAGGCCGTGTTGTAGCCCCTCGTGCTCATCTTGAGCGCGGTGAGCGCATCTTCCGTGACACTTTCCGTCGCCACGCCGCCTACATCCTCCAGCGCCGAACGCCGCAGCACCGCGCAGGAACCGCAGAAAAAAGCGGCATTCCACAAGTCGTTGCCGTTTTGCAGCACGCCGTAAAACAGGTCACCCTCGTTGGGCACCTTGCGGAAGGTTTCGAGGTTGCGCTCGAACGGATCGGGCGAGTAGAAGACGTGCGGCGTCTGCACCATGGCCATCTTCGGATCTTTCAGGAACCAACCCATGCAGACCTGCAGGAACGAGCGCGTGGTGACGTGATCGCAGTCGAACACTGCGATGTACTCGCCGCTCGTCCTGGAGAGTGCCGCGTTGAGATTGCCTGCTTTGGCATGCGCGTTGTCCGGCCGGGTCAGATAATCCACGCCAGCCTGCTCGCAGAATTGCCGGAATTCGTCACGACGGCCGTCGTCCAGCACATACACGCGCAGCTTGTCGGCCGGCCAGTCGAGCAGCGTGGCGGCCAGCACCGACTGCCGCACGACCTGCAGCGGCTCATTGAACGTGGGAATGTACACATCCACCGTCGGCCATGCCGAGCTATCGGCCGGCAATCGCGCAGGCCGGCGATGCAGAGGCCAGAGCGTCTGAAAGTAGCTGCACAACAGCATGAGCACCGCGTACCCTTCGGCCAGCAGCAGAAGGCAGCCAAAGGTCATGTCGAGCGAGGTGGTAAAGGACAGCGTCTGCGTCAGGCGCCAGTACAGGTAGCGCAAGGACATAAACACCGACAATGCCACCAGGGACACCGTGATGATCCTGCCGCGAATGCGGTTCAGCAGAACCGCGACGACCATGCAAAGGATGCCAAACGTCCATTGCTTCGACGCGGCCAGATTGACCGTCATGGCAGAAGTGAACAACAGCGCGGCCAATAGCGTCACTGCCAGCCGCAGCCAGTTCGACGCCCATAGCGGTGTCCCCGCTTCCAGAAGTTTGTCGTCCCAACTTCCGGCATCGTCACTCTGGTCCGTGTTGCGCGTTTGCCGCCGCTGCTCCGTCTTGCTCAGCGTACGTTTGATCTGTGCCATGGAAAGGTCTTCTAGCGCGTGCGCCGGTTCGGCACGACGCGCAGGTTCGCGGCCACCGTGGTTTTAACCAGGCCGTCATTGACGGAAAAGACTGTGACGAAGTTCATGACGTCTGGCGTTGCGGAACACCTTCTTGAGGTTCACTCCGTTCCCGCAGGCGCGCAAACACGGCGCTCAGAGAGTCCGGCTGTTGAGGAGCGGCGACAGGTCCGGGATTGAACTGAAGGACCGGCTGTTCGGGGGCGGCTTGCAATACCGGAAGAGATCCGGACACGGCAGCGGGGACGGCTGGCGCAATCAGCTGCGGCGGCGCGGCGGGGGCCACTTCAGTCACATCGGTGGGAAGAACGGCTTCAGCCTCGCGAGCCGAGTCGTCCCGGGTCGTGTCCCCTGGCGACGAGGTGGTCTGCATGGACCAACGCCCACGCGAACCTTGCACCTGCTCGATTCTTTCTATTTCTTGATAATGCGACGGGCTCACGCCCAACATCTGGAAGAGATTCGAAATGTCTGATGCACTGCTCATACGCCATCCCCGTCGAACTGGCCATATTGTTTGTTGCAGACTGCACCGCGTACCATCGGGCAATCTGCTGTAATTTTTACTTACCGAATAAGGAAACCATTATTCGTTACATCATTGCGTCCGCCATAATAATTTCCAAACCGTGAGGCGGCACCGTTGATAACTCGCCCTTTTTAGAGACCTCTTCAGGAGAGCCGCGCCCAAGTCTTATTTTTCAGCCAAGGCAACCGAGGGCCCCGCCGCTGCGGTACGAGCGTGTAACTCATGAGATACCCTTGCGCTCAGGATGAGCGGCGCGTATTGTACAGCGGAACTTAATGCGTGGACCCAAATAATTCCTATCTATATATCGGCTATTCCAGAGCAAAGTTAAGCGTTTTAATTGTTAAATATGGTCAGTCAAACGTTTGCTTTTTATTGGGCGTCCGATTATTCCCGAATTTGCGCTGGGAATCGGTTTGGAAAAGCGCGCCGTGGTGTTACGGACTGTCTTCGCGCCCGAGCATCCACACCCAATGCGGGTTGACGTCGAGCAGCAGCCGTGTCGGCACACCGAGCGCGCCCGACAGATGAGCAACCGACGTGCATACGGTAATGACCAGATCGAGATTGCCGACGAGCGCCGCCGACTCGTCGAACGACTTCAGCTCTTTCGTGCAGTCGACAACATCCAGTCCGTCGGACGCCGCGTTACGAGGGCCGACGTCGGAAATGTAACGCGGGACCGGTCGATAATCGCGTCGTACGTCTATCAGGACGTGAAGAACGTCAAGGCAAACGACATGCGACGCGCTCCAGCATCGCTCGTATTCGCAGCGGTCCAGGCTTCACGCCGAGTTTGTCGGCAAGTTGCACGAGCGGCAGAAAACGCCGCTGCAATTTTTCTGTGTGATTCTGCGCGATGTCCGCTATCCGGTGCTCAAGAAACGGATTGAGTAGGCGCTCGCGTAACTCGACGAGATAGGCGAGAGCCTGCTCGCGCTGACCGAGGACCGCAAATGTCGGGAGCACATCTTCCGCCCAGACAGTTTCCAGGCTGGCGCGTAGTATCGGGTCGTTGATTGCCTGACATACGGTCTCGTCAACCGGTCTGCGGTCCTCTAGCCACCGCTCCGCCAGATAGCTGTGACCGAGATTGAGCAGGAACAACTTCAGGCGCTCGAAGTGCTGCAGATCGTCAGTCAAAACGATGTTTTCATGAGTGCAGGGTAGAACCAGCCCCGGCTGCTGCTCAATCGCCCAGAGCGCATACGGTTCGGCAACGGCGCCCACCGGTTCGATCGCCTGCGAAACGATGCGGTCGACGAGCGAATTGGCCCATATGCAATGCGTTCGAAGGTAGGTAGTGAACGGCTCCGGCAGCCGCCACTTTACCGCGAGAGTCACGACAAGTTCGCGCAACGTATCGCCGTTATTGACCACGAGTTCGCATGGAAAAAGGGAGAGCGGCGCATCAGGGTTTCGTTCCCAACGGGCATGAAGCAACACCAGCAGCTTGGCCGGAAAGCTCTGTGGCACGCGCTCCGGATGATTCACGAGCGTCGCGGTATCTCGGTCATCAAGCCGGAATCCCCTGTCTCCCGTATTGGAAACAATCACTTCGACGTGCTCTGCCACGGCGTCTCGCACTTGTGCCCAATGAGACTCGGCGTGCCATGCTGCGCGCACCGCGTTGCCGCTCAGCATCTCGTCCACCAGCACGCCGTGACGCATACCTCGAACCCGTACCGGATATCGCCCGCCCTCTGCCAGCGCTGCAATACGCTTCTGACTGGACTGGCTGCTGGTTGTCTGCACGACTGTAATGCCACCGAGCGCGGCACCCCGCGTCATGGCTTCCGAAACAAACAGGTCGACATGCGCCTGAAGAAAGCGGCTAGTGCCGAACTGGAGAATTGGCTGGCTCATGGCAAATATCCGATATGCGTCAGAGTCAGCATTCGATGATGGCTTTCACTACACCTGCGGACGGTTCGAGCAGTTTCGAAAATTCGGCAGGAACATCGGCAAGCTTCATCCGGTGCGTGTTGAGTGCCGCATCGGGCACCTGACCGCCACGCATGGCCCTGAGCACAGTTTCGAAATCTTCCGCGGTCGCATTGCGGCTTCCGATCAAGGTGGCTTCGCGCTTGTGGAACTCCGGATCGGAGAAAGTGATCTTGTCTCTCACCACGGAAATCAACACGTATTTCCCGCCGTGCGCAATAAACTCAAAGCCGCGCTCCATGGCAGCCGGATTACCCGTCGCATCGAAGACCACATCGAAGAATTCGCCGTCGGTGAGTTTCGCCAGCTCGTCGACGTCGGTATCACCGATTTGCACAGTAGCCGCCACTTCAATTTTCTCAGCGCAGAAGTTGAGACGATCGAGCCGTGTATCGAGCGCCGTCACCGTGGCCCCGCGCAGACGTGAAAAGATCATTGCGGCCATACCGATCGGACCTGCACCGACCACCAGCACGCGCTGTCCCGCCTGAACGTCCGCGCGACGAACCGCGTGCGCGCCAATGGCGAGAAACTCGATCATTGCCGCCTGATCGAGCGTGATTCCTTCAGCCTTGTGAACGAACTGACGCGGCAAACTCAGATACTCCGTCAATGCGCCATCACGATGCACGCCCAATACCTGAATGTTCACGCAGCAGTTCGTTTTTCCGTTCCTGCAGGCAATGCACTGACCGCATGACAGGTAGGGCATCACGTAGACCGGGTCGCCGGCGTCCAGGCCGGAATCCGTGTCGGCTTCTTCGACCGTGCCCGACAGTTCGTGTCCCATCACGCGGGGGTAGGCGAGATATGGCTGATTGCCGGTAAAGATGTGCAGGTCGGTGCCGCATACGCCGACGCGTCGCACGCGTAGCAACACTTCGCCGCGATCGCGCGGTGGCCGTGAGCGCGTCTCAGCGCGTAGTACGCCGGGAGTTTCACAAATAATAGTGAGCATGAGGTTTCCTTTTTCAGCTACAGAACCCGCGAAGCCATAGTGCGGTTTCGATGCGAGCCCGGTTAATTTGTTTCTTCATGGCGAGGTCAAACGAGTGCCGTGTCGAGACAACGCTATTCGAGGTAAAAGACCTCTTCCATCTGTGCCCAGTGTTCCGACGGCGCACGACTCACCAACGGTTTCTGGCACGGGCTGCACAGGCTCCACCAACGTTGTGTTTCCGGGTCGCTCGCAATCTCGGCCATATCGCTTTCATAGTCAGTTCCGACGTATTCCCAGTAACCAAACAACAGGTTCTCGGGCTCCCGCAGGAAAATCGAGTAGCGGGTGACATTCGAGCGTTTCAGGCGATCGAGCACCGTCGGCCACACCTGCGCATGCAAGCGTTTGTATTCGTCGATGTGCTGCGGATCGATACCGATGACCATTCCCATTCGTTGCACTACGTTCTCCCTATTAATGGTGATGTGCGTCGATACACAGGCTCACTCGACCACCTCGGGCACAGGTGCGGTGTCCGCGATCAGACCGTCCGACTTCAGCTCCTGCCACAATCCGGCTGGCAGCGCCTGCTCAAACCACGCGACGTTCTGCTGGAGTTGTTCGACACTGCGCGCGCCCACCACGCACGACACAACCGCAGGATGCGCAAGCGGAAACTGCAGTGCCGCGGCGGGTAGCGGAACCTCGAATTCGCGGCAAACCTCAGCCAGCCGGTTGACGCGCGACACGACACCGGCGGGGGCGTCCCCGTAATTGAACTTGCCGTTACCTGCCAGCACGCCAGAATTGAACACACCGCCGACCACGATCGAATTCCCATACCGTACGCAATTGTCGAGAAACGGCGCGAGACAATCCTGCTCGAGGAGGGTATAGCGGCCCGCCAGTAACGTCACATCGAGTTGTAATTCCTGCATGGCTTCATGCGCGACCTGCCACTCGTTCACGCCGAGGCCGATAGCTTTGACCACTCCCGCGTTGCGCAGCGTGTCGAGCGCGCGGAAACCGCCCCCTTCTGTAAGCTGTTTCCAGAATTCGACGTTTGCATCCCCATGTGTCATTCGACCGATGTCATGCACATACAGCAGATCGATCTGCGCAATACCGAGACGCTGCTGGCTGTCTTCGAAAGACCGCATGACGCCGTCGAAGCTGTAGTCGTAGTGCGGCCGGAAAGGAAGCGGCTCAGCCCAGCCGTCGTCGCCGCATTGAACAGTCGGATCCGGCCGAAGAAGCCTGCCGACTTTCGTACTCAGCACGAACTCATCGCGTGGCCGCGCTGACAACGCGTTGCCCACGCGGCGTTCCGAAAGCGTGTACCCGTAGAACGGCGCAGTGTCGAAATAGCGCAGACCGAGCGACCATGCTTCGTCCATCAGCGCGCGCGCCTGTTCCGGCGGCATCGTGCGATACAAGCCGCCAAGTTGCGAACAGCCCATACCCAGTGCGCTCAGTTGCACCCCGGCACGCGACACCTCACGCAGATCACTTGCTTTCATCAGGAATTCCGTTTCCAGGCATTCATTGCTGGATGTTCAACGCTTCACAGCGCGTCTTGAGTAGCGCTGGGCTCAAGGGCGGACAACGCCGTCTGGCGTCGTCCGCATCGCGCTTCAATACAAGACATTCTTCGCGGCGGGCTGATCGATGTTGTCCTTCTCGACCATCACGACACCGGTATCCAGTTGCTTCGTAACCGGCTTGTGTTCGATGACATCCACCGCCGTTTTGACACCCTTGTAGCCCATCTGATACGAGCCCTGGACAGCGATGGCCTGGATGGTTCCGTCCTTGATGAAGCCCTGGAGGTCCTGGTTGCCGTCAAAGCCGATCGCGACGACCTTGCCGGCTTTCCCGGACTGCGCCAACGCGCGCCCCATTCCCACAGCAGTCGGTTCATTTGCACCGAAGATGCCCTTCAGATCCGGATTGGCCGACAGCACGTCGGTCGTCTGATTGAGCGCGGTTGCCATCTGCGACTGCGAGTAGAACGGTCCGACTACCTGCAGCTTCGAGTGCTGCGCGAGATACTTCCGGAACCCACCCACGCGGCCAATCTCGGAACCGGCGCCGGCGACGTACGACATCACAGCGACTTTCCCCGTCTGTCCGACACGGTCGATCATCGCTTTCGCGCACAACTCACCGGCCTTGGCGTTATCGGTCGAGAGAAACGACTGGTAATACTGCTTGCCGGAATCGGACACGAGCGAATCGATCAGGACGACCGGAATTTTTGCCTCCCAGGCCTTCTTCATTGCCGGGATCAGCGCGTCGGGATCGGACGGCGCGAGCACGATCGCCGCGACATGCCGGTTCACCGCGTTCTCGACCATATTGACCTCGTCCGCCACGGCTGACTCGGTCGCCGGTCCCTGAAACGTCATCGTGTAGCCGTTCAGCCCTTTCATGCCCTCCGTTGCACCCTTTTGCACGTTCTGCCAATAATTCGAGTTGGCCGTCTTGACGATCACGGCGATCTCTCCGCTCGCCGCATTCGCGTGGGCCGTCGCTGCGGTCAAAAGTGCGGCGGCCAATGCCAGATACATCTTTCTCATGTCTCACTCCTTGGGTTGGTGATTGCACTGCTTTGTTGGACTTCTCGAATGGCTTCATTCGATGTGCTTCATCGACGGTTTCTGACCTGGTCGATCCAGACCGTGCCGAGAATGACCAGTCCGATGATGATTTGCTGGATGAAACTCGATACGCCGTTCATGTTCAGGCCATTGCGCAGCACGCCGATCACAAACGCACCGATGGCCGTACCGGAGATCGTGCCTACACCGCCCATCAGGGACGTCCCGCCAATCACGGCGCTGGCGATCGCATCGAGCTCGTACATGACGCCTTCGTTCGGTTGCGCCGTGACGAGGCGCGACATCAGCACACAACCCGTCAGACCGGCGAGCACGCCGGACAGCACATAGGTAAACAAGGTGACGCGGCGGACATTGACGCCGGAGAGCCGCGCGGCTTCGGCATTCGATCCGACTGCGTAGATGTGGCGGCCAAGCGAGGTGCGCGTCAGCATGATCGACACGGCCACCGCCAGCACGACCATGATGATCACGGGATACGGGATCCCCGGAAATACCGTATCGGGGAACCCGTCTGCCCCGATATGCGAGATGCGGAACAATGCGCCATTTCCGAGTTCGCCGAACGCGTCGCCGAGTCCCGAAACCGGGCGCGCGCCAGTGATCTGAAGCGCGAGACCACGCGCGACCAGCATCATGCCGAGCGTGGCGATAAAAGGCGGCAGACCCATACGCGTGACGCACAGGCCATTGACGAATCCGCACAGGCCGCCCACCACGACGCCGCCGAGCATGCCGAGAGGAATCGGCACGCCGGCCTTGACGAGCAACGCGGCGACCACACCGGACAGCGCGAGTACGGAACCCACGGACAGGTCGATTCCGCCCGTAATGATCACGCAGGTTGCCGCCACGCCGAGATAGGCAATCGACGTCACCTGCAAGGCCACTGTCATGCCATTGTCGACCGAGAAGAAAGCGGAACTGGTCAATGAAAAGACGGCCACCAGCATGATCAGACTGCCAAGCGCGGCAAATTTCTGAATCAGGTCGCGACGCCGGAGCTTCGCGCTGGTGTCGACAGTAGTGGCCTGTTCGGATGTTATTTCAAGCATGATTTCGTCCCGATGCGAAGTGCATGATTTCTTCCTGATTGGTGTGGCGCGTCTCCAGGATCGTGGCGATCCGGCCTTCGTGGAATACCGCGACGCGATCGGACATGCCGAGAATTTCAGGCAATTCCGAACTGATCAGCACAACGCCGATGCCCTGCGCGGCGAGCTGGTCCATCAGCGTGTAGATCGCGTATTTCGCGCCGACATCGATCCCGCGCGTGGGCTCGTCGAAAAACAGAATCTTCGATTTGCGAAACAGCCATTTGCCGATCACAACTTTCTGCTGATTGCCGCCGGACAGGTTGCGCGTGAGTTGATGGACCGTCGGCGTGCGGATCCCGAGCGTTTCGACGTAACGCTGTGCGATGGCCGCTTCTTCGGCGAAACGAATGAAGCCGGCGCGACCCGACACCGCCTCGATATTGGCCAGCGTGATGTTGGTCGCGACCGGCATCTTCAGCGCGAGACCGTCGCTCTTGCGGTCTTCCGACAGATACGCGATACCGTGGTGAATCGCATCGATAGGCGAGCGGATCGAGACGCGCTCGCTCCCGATATGAATCTCGCCGCCGTCCGGTTGGTCAGCGCCGAAAATCGCCCGTGCCACTTCGGTCCGGCCTGCGCCCATCAAACCGGCAAAGCCGAGAATCTCGCCTCGCCTCAGTTCGAACGAGACCGGCCCAAATGCCGGTGCGCGCGACAGATTGTCGACGCGCAGCAGCACGTCCTGCGACGGAACCGAGCGGCGCGGCGGGTACGCATCGTTCAGCGCCCGGCCGACCATTCGCGCAACGATTTCATCCATGCTGGTCGCCGCGAAATCGTCGGTTGAAATGTGGTGTCCGTCGCGCAGCACCGTAACGCGGTCGACAATCTGCTTCATTTCGTCGAGACGATGAGAGATGTAGACAATGCCGACCCCGCTCTCGCGCAACTCCTTGATGATCCGGAACAGGTGCATGGTTTCGGATTCCGTGAGCGACGAAGTGGGTTCGTCCATGATCAGCACCTGGGCGTCGAGCGAGAGCGCCTTGGCGATTTCGACCATCTGTTGCTGGGCGATCGACAGCGTCCCCACCAGCCTCGTGGGCGGCAACGACAATCCAATGCGGGCGAGCGCGCGCTGGGCGTTCCCATTCAGTCGTGCGCGATCGATGAACGGCCCGCGTTTGGGCTCGCGTGCCAGGTAGATGTTTTCCGCAATCGACAGGTGCGGCACCAGGTTCAGTTCCTGGTGAATGATCGCAATGCCTGCTTCCTGTGCCTCGAGTGAGGACGCGAACCGCCTTTGCATGCCGCGAAAAACGATCGTGCCGGCATCCGGCTGGTATTGCCCGCTGACGATTTTCATCAGGGTTGACTTGCCGGCGCCGTTTTCGCCACAAATTGCGTGCACTTCGCCGCGGCGCAATTGGAAGTGCACGTCCTCCAATGCAACGACACCGGGAAACCGCTTGCCCAGTCCGCTCAGTTTCAATAGCTCCGGGGGTTCCTTCGAAGCGAAGCCGTCCACCACGCGCGGGGCCAGGTCAGTGCTCAGATCTGTCACACGTGTCTCCTTCTTTTGTGTAGAGGCGCTGCCGTCGGTCAGGCCAATCTGATGCAGATTAAAGAATAAACGGCGATTTTGGTCAAGCCAATTTGCAAGATACTTCTTCTGGCCTTACCAAGGGCAAACCCGAACTGTTCCTGCAAAATGCGCTGAAAACCTTGTCAGGCTTGCGTGGTAGACTTTGATCGCCGGTCGACAGACGACCCGGGCCATTTATCCTTCCGGCAGCAAAATGAAACAGACCGAGCCAAAGCGGCTTTACCAATTGGTCGCCGACCAGATTCGCGGCCTCATCCACGGAGGGGATTTCCCGCCGGGGTCGAGACTGCCGCCGGAGCGCGAGTTGTCGCAGCAACTGGGTGTTTCGCGCCCGTCTCTGCGCGAGGCGTTGATCGCACTGGAAATCGGCGGCAGCGTCGAGACCCGCATGGGTTCGGGCGTCTATGTGCTCGAAACCGCAAACGAACGTGAAGGGTCACTGGCTGTATTAGGCGAAAGTCCGACGGAAATCATGCAGGCCCGGGCCGTCATCGAAGGCAGCCTCGTCGTGCTCGCCAGCACGCGGCTTACGACCGGCTCTCTGGACCGGTTGCGGCGCAGCGTGGATGCGATGCATCGCCTCGCCTCTGCCGGCAAATCTCCTGTGGAACCGGACCGGCAATTCCACCTGATCATCGCGGAAACGGCCGGCAATACGGTGTTGAGCCGGTATGTGGCCGATCTGTTTGACGCAAGGCGCGATCCGATCGGGGCGAGGATTAGCGAACTCGTCGAAAATACGGCCACATGGATGGCTGCGGTCGAGGAGCACGAAAATGTTCTGCATGCACTGCAAGCAGGCGACCCTATTGCTGCAGAAGCGGCGATGCGATCGCATCTGAAATCTTCTGAAGAGCGTTGGGTCGGAAGTGACATCAAGAAAGTTGCACCCAACGATGCCGACGGTAAAGCTGGCCGCGTGCGACTGGGTTGAGTTGCGAAGTCGACCGGTGTTCCTTCAGCTCGGCCAGTTCCCTGCGCAATCCTGAACATCGCCGTGAGGCCCACCATGAAAGCAGCACTTGTCGCCACAACGTAACGGCGTTCGACGATATTGATAACCGTTGAACATCAATGCTTCAGAAAATTGCACTTCTCGTTCGGGGCGTCTTGAGCAAATATCGATGCTCAAGAACTTCATAAACGCGTCGACAGAGAACGCATCGGAGACAGGCGCGAAACGCACAACAGCGTTTCGCCGCATTCCAGTGCAACCCGGTCACGGGTGCCGCCAACGGTAGCCGATGCCGATCTCGCATGACCCACCTCGCGTTGTGAATCCTGCCGCCGCTTTCAAGCGAGTCCACGGCAGACGAGCATTTCGCGCCTTGCGCAGCGAGCTACGCGAACTCAGTACCTGCTTCAATCGTCATTGCCTTGAATTTCAGGAGACACTCATATGCAGATCACCGGAATGTTGCACGGCGCGCGCCTATTGCAATTCGTCGGATTCCCGGCCAGCGAAGTGCTGGGGCCGAGCGCCAGCGAAGAGGAGATAAAGTCGCTGATCGACCGCCACGGGCAGGTCTTTATCAAGCCGGTATTCAAGGGCGGCGTGGGCAAGAAGGGCAAGGCCGGGTTGCTCGGGCGCGCGACAGATCTCAAGACGGCGCTCGCCGAGAAAGAGCGGCTGTACTTCGCCGAGCACGTCGTGGGTCATGTGAGGGCCAAGGCGAACGGCGTCACGTTCGAAGCAGGCGTACCGGCCAAACATGAAGTCTACTTCTCGATCACCGATTCCACCCGCTTTCGCGCTCCCACCATGACGCTGTCGCACGCGGGTGGCATGGACATCGAAGAGGTCGATCCAAAGCACGTCGCAATGGTGCCCTTTGATGCATTGACCGGCCTGAAGGCGTTCGTCGTCGCGAATGCGTTGAGCGAGATCGGCGCGCCGCGCGAAATCATTTCCCCGCTCGTGCAGCAATTGCCGAAGCTCTGGGAGCTCTTTCACGACTTCGGCATGACGACGCTCGAGCTGAATCCGATCCGCATGCGCGAGGACAAGAACGGTCGGCTCACACCCGTGGCCTGCGACTTCAAGTGCGGGTTCGACCGTGACGACCCGCGCTTCTCGCGCCTCGGCCTGCCTGCTCACCTGTTCGCTGCCGACTACTCAGACTTCGAGCAGGAGATCAACCAGCTTCGCACGCACCAGGGTCAAAGCGATGTCTATGTGATCAATGACAAGGGAACGATCCTCGCGCCCACGTTCGGCGGCGGGGCCAACTCGCTCGTCACGGAGATGTTGGGCGACGCAGCCATCATCTCTTCGGATTTCGGCGGCAATCCTCCCTACGAAAAAATGAAGGAAGTGGCGCGCATCTGCTTCCGACATTGGCTGAAGCAGTCCAACGTACTGTTCATCATTGGCGGCAAGTCCAACAACACCGATATCTACGAAACACTGCGCGCGATGGCCGATGCGCTACGCGAGCACTTCAGCGAGCACGGTCCCACCCCGCTTTATGTCGTCCTTGGGCGCGGCGGTCCAAACCTTGTTCGTGGCATGTCGGCACTGCGCGACACCTGTGATTCGCTCGGCCTTCCCTATCGCCTGTTCGGCTTTGACTCCGACATCAGCGAAGTGATCCAGTACGCACGGAAGGCCGATGCGTGGATGCAATCGGGAGGACGCGCGCAGGTCGCAGCGCGCATCGGCGCGCGTCAGACGCAACCGCAGGCGGATACGGCAAAGGCGTAAGGAGATCGACATGGTCAAGCAAGGCAATAATCATTTCAGGTATTTCGTCGGCATCCAGTCGCTTGCACAAATAGTCACGCGCGAGGACCGCGTTTGTGTGCTCAACATTCTGGGAGGCGAGTCGTCGGACGTGACGCCGGTGAGCCACGCGTTTTCCGGTGGGAATATCGTATTCGGCACTGCGCCTGGCAAGCGCGGGCAGGTGCTCGTGACGCCTGCCGGCGACATCCCCGTCTATAACAACGTGCGCGAAGGCCTCGAAGCCGGGCATCGTTTCAATTGCGGCGTCGTCTATCTGCCGCCGTCGGCCGCGCGCGATGGGGTGGCCGAACTGATCCGCGTCAATCCCGATCTGCGCAAGATTTTTATCATTACGGAGAAGATCTCCGTGCACGACGCCCGGGAAATTCGCGCGATGGGCCAGCAAGCAGGCATCGACATTTTTGGCGCTAACGGGCTGGGCGTCGCGGACTCCTGGCAGCGGGTGCGCATCGGGGGTGCGCTCGGCGGCGATGATCCCGGCGCAACTTTGCGGCGGGGCTCGATCGCGATCTTTTCCAACTCGGGCGGGTTTAGCACCACCATTGCGCAATATCTGCGCATGAGCGGCTGGGGTACAACGACCGTCGTATCGAGCGGCAAGGACGTCTACATCCACTATGCGGCGCCGGAGTTCGCCTTTGCCCTCGCCAACGACGCGCGCAGCAAGGCTGCCGTACTGTACTGTGAGCCGGGCGGCTACTACGAGGCCGACGCCACATTTACGAAACCCGTCATTGCCTGCGTGGTAGGCCGCTGGAAGAGTCGTCTGACGCGCGCGGTGGGGCATGCGGGCGCAATGGCGGGCGGCGCCGACGATGCTCTTGCCAAGGAGCGTTGGTTCATGGAGAAGTTCGGCGTCGAGCGTCTTTTTACGCCGGACGATCCATGCTGCTCGGCGAAGGGCGCCGTCGTGACAAACATCGCGCACATTCCCGCCGCGCTCACCGCAGTGATGCGCGCGAACGCGACGATGCCCGACTTTGAGCCGGAAGGCAGCCTCTCGCTCAAACCGTGGTTCGGCTCGGATCAGGGGATCGAACTGCCGGACGACCTCGCCCTGCCGGTCGTGGAAGCAATCGCGCCGTACAACGAACAGATTACGCGGGCGAACAGCCAGATCGGCGCAATCCCGCCGCGCCAACCCTTGAAGGACGCTTCGGGCGCCTCGCAGATGGACGCAAAAACGCAGGTGAGCAGCCTGCACGGAGTATCCATGCTCGAAGCAGCGACGCGCTCGCTTGAGGAGAACATCTGCCTCGCGCTGTTGCGGGAGTTCGGCGGGGCAAACGACACAAAGCTCATCGACGTGGCTGTTGGCGCTGCAGTGAATCTGCACGGGACACCAGAACTGGCGGCCGCCCAGGCTTCGCGCGAGGCGGGCAATGCGCCCAATGCCGTGCTCGCGGCCGCGGCGGCGATCGTCGGGCCGAATCGCCAGCGTGCTGCGCGCGAGGCGGCAGCACTGATGATCGACGGCTTCGCGACAGCCAGGCTCACGGACGCGTTCGACGAGACCTTTGATGTCGAGGCCGTCCACACCGCGGACACTGCAGCGCTGTTCTGCGATGAACCCGATCCAGAGGCGCAAGCCATGCTGGGCGGGCTCGCCTCGCGCGGCGTAAGTTCCGCAATCATCCGATGGCTGTCGTGTGGCCCGGGCCATCCGCGCCCGGAAGCAGTACTCGCGGCGATCACGACGACACTCGCCTGGGGCCCGCTCATGCGCAAGCGGATCTCCCGCCTGACCGCAGAAAGCTTGCCGTGGTGGACAAAGCTCTTCGGCACCATGATCGGCGCCTCGGCGGACGCCTCGCGGCACGGCCCGGACGGATTTTGCGGCTTCGCCACCGAAGAATTACTCGGCGAACGCACTCTGACGGAAATCGCCTTCGCAGCGCTGCTAAACCTGAAACCGACTGTCGACGACCTTTTCGCGTTCAAGACCCTTGTCGGTTTGCTGCTCACGAACGGACCCGGCGCCATTTCGGCGCAAGGCGCAAAGGGCGCAGTATCTGCCGATGGCCCGGAAAGTCCCGAACGGGTGCAGCTAAACAAGGCTCTGGCGGGGTTCCTCACGCACACTGGATATACGCATGGCGGCAACGGCTACGAAGGCATTGCGTTCCTCAACGAGGCGTTCCGCAGCAGCGGCCTTGAAGATCCGACCGATGCTCGTCATACCGTGGACCTCGAAGCGCTCGCCCGGCGCTCCGTCGAGCGATACGCGCAGTACAAGACGCGCCAGAAGCAGTTGGGGAGCCTCGATATTGCGAAACTTCCGGGTATTAATCATCCGGTCTTCAAAGACAAGCCGGTGAACCACGACCCGCGGGAAATCTTCATCGCCAACCTTTATGAAGCCCGCGGCGAGTACAACGCGTTTCATGCGTTTTACCGTGTGCTGGTGCAGGCTTTGTTCGACGCAGGTGTCTCGCGCAATGTCTATTGCGTCAATGTCGATGCCGTGATTGCCGCGTTGCTGTTGAAGATGCTGTGGCAGCCGCTCAAGCGCGGGGAGTTCAGCGAGGCGGACCTTGAAACGGCCGCGTTCACGATCTTCCTCTATCCGCGCATGCTGGGCTGCGCTGCGGAAATTGACGATCATTTGAACCGCGGACGCAATATGGACACGCGTACGGCCGCTTCCCAGTGTCGTTTCGTGGCCTGACCGCTGGCCTCTGATGGTCGCCGCCACGCGCTGGCGCACAGCTAACGCGCGGCGGCGAAAAAGCGGCGCCGATTGATAACCATTCGACATCAATCGTTCGGAAGATTGCACTTATCGTTTGATTGGCCACGGGCCAAAATTCCCGAACAGACAAAGAGCGGAACCACCGCATATCTCGGGATTTCAGGAGACACACTGATGCACCCCTCGCCCTCTACCCTTTCGCTGGGACATTCAAAGGCCGCGGCGGTTTTCCGCGTGACGGCCGGAAATTTTCTGGAGCAGTTCGACTTCTTTCTGTTTGGCTTCTATGCAACGCAGATCGCCAACGTCTTCTTTCCGGCCGGGAGCGAATTTGCCTCGTTGATGATGACGTTCGCGGTCTTCGGTGCCGGTTTTCTGATGCGCCCGCTCGGCGCGATCGTGCTCGGCGCGTACATCGACGACGTCGGCCGCCGCAAGGGGCTCATCGTCACGCTCTCCATCATGGCGAGCGGCACCATCCTCATTGCGTTCGTGCCGGGCTACGCGACCATTGGCCTTGTAGCGCCCGCGCTTGTGCTGCTCGGGCGGCTGTTGCAGGGCTTCTCCGCGGGTGCGGAGCTGGGCGGCGTGTCGGTGTATCTCGCCGAGATGGCCACGCCCGGCCGCAAGGGCTTCTTCACGAGCTGGCAGTCCGCGAGCCAGCAGGTGGCGATCGTCGTGGCCGCGGGCCTCGGCTTCGCGCTCAACCAATCGCTGAACGCCGCTACCATCGCGGCGTGGGGATGGCGCGTGCCGTTCTTCGTCGGCTGCATGATCGTGCCGTTCCTCTTCGTGCTGCGTCGTAATCTGCAGGAAACCGAGGAGTTCAAGGCTCGCCAGCATCGCCCGAGCATGAAGGAGGTATTCACGACGCTGGTCCAGAACTGGACCGTCGTGATTGCAGGCATGATGCTGGTGGCGATGACCACCGCGAGCTTCTATCTCATCACGGTCTACGCGCCGACTTTCGGCAAGACGGTCCTGCACCTCAGCACCGCCGATAGTTTGCTTGTGACGCTGTGTGTGGCCGTGTCGAACTTCGTGTGGCTGCCGATCGGCGGAGCCCTCTCCGACAGGATCGGCCGCCGGCCGCTCCTCATCGCCATGACGGTGCTCGCCATCGCGACCGCGCACCCGGCCCTGTCGCTGCTCGCTCACGCGCCCAGCTTCCTCAACATGCTGCTCGCCCTCCTTTGGCTCTCGTTCATGTACGGCATCTATAACGGCGCGATGATCGTCGCACTGACGGAAGTGATGCCGGCGCAGGTACGCGTCGCGGGCTTCTCGCTCGCCTATAGCCTCGCGACCGCCGTATTCGGCGGTTTCACACCGGCGATCTCCACGGCGCTTATTCACATGACTGGCGACAAGGCCGCACCCGGCTACTGGATGAGCTTCGCGGCAGCGTGCGCCCTGATGGCCACGTTTGCACTCTATCGCCGCCGCGCAGCGACACTGACTCCGGCGCACTGATTCGCGTCTCGCTCCGCATGCGGCTAAACACACAATCTGACACGACTTCGATCATGAGAAATCTGTTTCTGAAACTATGCGCCGCAGCACTGGTCGCAACCTCCGCTGTTGCGGCGAACGTGCAAGCCGCCGACCTGCACGTCATGAGCTCGGGTGGCTTTACCGCAGCGTACAAGGTGCTCGGCCCGAAGTTCGCATCCGAAACGGGCAACACGCTCGACACCGCGCTTGGTCCGTCGATGGGCAAATCGCCCGAAGCGATCCCCAACCGGCTTGAGCGTGGTGAGCCCGCCGACGCCGTTATCATGGTCGGATATGCGCTTGACGAACTGATCCGGAAAGGCAAGGTCATCCCCGGATCGCGGGTCGAGCTGGCCGATTCGCGCATCGGCATGGTCGTGCGCGAAGGAGCGGTGAAACCCGATATCAGTTCGGCAGAAGGCCTTCGGCAGACCCTGCTGCATGCGAAGTCGATCGCGTACTCGGACAGCGCAAGCGGTGTCTACATTGAGCGCGAGTTGTTCAGGAAGCTCGGCATCGAGGATCAGGTCAAGCCGAAGGCGAAGATGATCCCGCGGATTCCAGTAGCCTCGGTGGTGGCGAACGGCGACTACGAAATCGGCTTCCAGCAGGTGAGCGAGTTGCTGCCCGTCAAGGGGGTGACCTTCGTCGGAAAGATTCCTGAGTCCCTGCAGTCGGTCACGCGTTTCGCCGCCGGCATTCCCGTCAGCGCACAGCATCCGAAGGAAGCGAAAGCCCTGCTCGACTACCTCGCTTCACCTGGCGTACAGGCAGACGTCAAATCGACAGGGCTGGATACCGTCTCCGCTCATTGACGCAAACCTGAATGAAGGCTTGCCTCAGGCGGCCTTCCTGTCACATCCCCGAGGTATCTCTCGAGGTATCTCTCGCGGGATCCCCCGCACCGTCCGCGCCGCCTGGCGCTGCCGCCCCGAGCATTCGCGCAAGACGCGTACGATCGCAAGCACCCTCCCACATCGAAACGAAGATCACCGCGCAGGCGTTGCTGATCACGCTCGTCAGGGCGCGCGCCTCGGACATGAAGCGGTCGATGCCCACCAGTAGCGCCACCCCGGCGACGGGCAGATCGGGAATCACCGTCAGCGTCGCGACGAGCGCCACTAATCCGCTGCCCGACACACCCGCCGCCCCCTTGGACGTGAGCAACATAACGGCGAGCATCATCGCGATCTGCGGCGCGGAAAGCGGCACGTCGCACGCCTGCGCGATGAACATCGAGGCGAGCGTCAGATAGATCGCGGTGCCGTCGAGATTGAACGAGTAGCCTGCGGGCAGCACAAGCCCCACCACGCCCTTGTCGCAGCCGAGCGCCTCAAGCTTCGCGATCAGGCGCGGCAGTACCGGCTCCGTCGACGATGTCGCGAGAACGATGAGCAACTCCTCGCGCATGTAGCGCAAGAGCCGCCAAAGTGCGAAGCCGTGCAGCCGCGCGAGCGGAGCGAGCACCAGCGCAATGAACAGCAGGCATGCCACGTAGAAGGACACCATCAACATCCCGAGCGATCCGACCGAGCGGATGCCGAAGCGGCCCACCGTGAAAGCCATCGCGCCGAATGCCCCGAGCGGAGCGAGTCGCATGATCATCGCGAGGATGCGGAACAGAGCCTGGGCAATGCCGTCGATGAGCGCGAGCACCGGCCTGCCCGCCTCCGGACAGGAATTTAGCGCAAAGCCGAAGAGCAGCGAGAGCAGCAGCACCGGCAGCACCTCGCCCTTGTCGAAGGCGCCAAGCATCGTCTCGGGGATGACGCTCAGCGCAAATGCGACAAGGCCGCCCGGCTGCGCGTGCTTCGCATATTGCGCGAGGATGCTCGCGTCCAGATGGTTAGCGTCGATGTGCATGCCCGCGCCGGGTCGCAGCACGAAGGCCGTTACGAGTCCGAGCGCAAGCGCCACGGCTGTCAAAAAATAGAAGAATCCCAGCGCCTGAAAAATTGTGCGCCCGATGGCCTTCCCGCTCGCAAGCGACGTGATCCCCGAGACGATCGTGCAGAAAACGATCGGCGCAATCATCATCCTCACGAGGCCGATGAACCCATCGCTCAAGGGCTTGAGCAGCGGGCTCGCTTGCGACAAGAAGTGACCGAGCGCCATGCCGAGCATCATGCCCAGCAAAACCTGCAGATAGAGCGAACGAAGCGGTCTTGCCAACCTCATGATGCGGTTTTCCTGCCTGGCCGCTCTTTTGGAGACGTGTTATTGCCCACGGCATCGCTGGATGCGACGCCGCCGCGCTTCATCTCGACAATCGTTCTGTGAAACTCCTCCGCAGCCGGTGTAAGTGGACGTCCGCGGCGTCTCACGATTCCCACGCGCCGCTTCACCACCGGTTCGACGAGCGGCACGCTCGTGAGGATGGGGTGATCGCGCCCGGGCATGGCCATCGACGGCACTGCGGCGACACCGAGCCCCGCTTCGATTAAACCGAGCATGGTCGTTACGTGACGCGTCTCGCAGACGCTCGGCGCACGCGGCGCCACGGCCGACAGCGCCTGATCGAGCAGCAGTCGGTTGCCGGAAGTTTTGTCCACCGAGACGTACTCGTGCTCGTAAAGCTCGTTCCAGGTCACGCGTTTTTTGCGCGCGAGCGGGTGATCACGGCGGCAGGCGGCCACGAAGCGCTCCTGCAGCAGAACCTTGAACTCGACCTCGGACTCCTGGCTGCCCAGAAAGCTCACGCCGAAATCCGCCTCTCCGCTGATGACGGCGCCAAGCACCTCATTCGCGCTCATATCCAGCATCTTGACCCTGATGCGCGGGAAGCGGCGATGATAGCTCGCGACGGCGCTCGGCAGGAAGTAGTAGGCCACCGAAGGCACGCAGGCGATGGTGACATGTCCCAGTCGGCTCGAAGAAACATCGCGGATGCCGAGCAACGCGACGTCGAGATCATCAAGCAGCTGCTCGGCGCTCGGCGCGAATACCCGGCCGACGGTGGTGAGCGTGACGCTGCGCGTGGTGCGCTCGAATAGACGCACGCCGAGTGCTTCCTCGAGCTTGTCGATCCGGCGGCTCAAGGCCGGCTGCGAAATGCTCACCGCCTCGGCGGCCTTGCGGAAGCTTCCCAGTTCCACTACTGCTCGAAACGCCTGCAAGTCGTTCAAGTCGAAGTTGATACCCACGAGTCATCCTCCACATCCTGGATGCGGCTATTTTGCATGAAGCAGCTCAAAGCGCCCATTGCGAACCACGCCCGTTCGCTCGGCCCTCCGGCGGTACTGCAGACGTGAGGCGCGACGGGCCGGTTTCACGGACTCAGCCGTCATTCATATGAGAGACGCGGGCATCGCCCTCTGGCCGACAACGGGCGAAAGCACGGCGCGCCAAAGTCGTGTGAGACAGCAGCAGGGCGCTAGAAAAGCGAGGCCTCTCGATGACAGTGTCGGTCGATACGCATCAACGCGACGGAGCGCTAAGCACCAGCGCCACCGCGCAGGCAGGTGCGAAAGCGGCACCAGCGCCTGACGATGACATGACGCGCGCAGAGGCCATCGCGGGAAAGTTGATCGGGAAGAGCGATAGCTTGGGCTCTCATGACGCCGGCGAGGATTGAGTTCGACAGCGCAGAGGCGCGGCCAATTGTTCAATGCCCGGCTGCACTGGCTGGTGCAGCATTGCGTCGGGTCCATACATGCACGAAATAGCCCAATATAGATCTGACCTCTCATCTTCGTGAGGGCGTGCTTCTCGCGCGACGGGCCGTCGCGAGGCCCGATGTCCCTGCCGGGGCGCGGCGTGCCGGACTTGCGGGCAGCGGCGCTCGCAACAGGTCGCCGGGCTATTTGCCAAAATGTGAACGTCGTTTATAATAGCGAATGAATGGCCGCAACCTGGCGGCTCGATCTAACGCTAGTCGTATGCGGGTGCTCTGTCATCGCGCAGGTATCCGGCACGGCTTTAACCTTTACGCCGAAAGTTGTGGGTGGTTACGAGGTGTGGGCCACACTACACAAGGAGCTCGCCGTGCCACGCGAAGCCGTCACCGCCTGCCGCATCTGCGCCGGCAACTGTTCACTGCGCTTGACCCTGGACGACGCCGGACGCGTCGTTGCCGCGCGCGGCGACCGCGACAATCCGCTCACGCGCGGCTACGCCTGCATCAAGGGTGCGTATCTGCATGAGGCGCATAACAGCGCCGAGCGGCTCCTGCACCCGCTGAAACGGCAGCCCGATGGCAGTTTCGTGCAGATGCCGCTTGACGTGATGCTGGCCGAGATCGCGGCGCAACTCCAGGCACTGATCGAGCGCCACGGCGCCGATGCGGTCGCAGCCTTTCGCGGCACCATGAACTACTCTAACCTCGCCGCCAATCATATGTTGCCCGCCTTCCTCGCGGCGCTGGGTTCGAATTCGTTTTTCTCTACAATGACCATCGACCAGTCGGCCAAATGGGTGGCATTTGAGCGACTGGGCGGCTGGGCTGCCGGCAAAGATCCGTATGCGCTCGCCGACGCGCTATTGTTCGTCGGCACCAATCCGCTGGTGTCGCTATCCACGTTCAACTTTGCATTGCAGAATCCGGTCAAGCAGCTCCACGAAGCGAAGGAGCGCGGCCTTAAGCTGGTGGTGATCGATCCACGAGAGACCGAGACCGCCCGCCATGCCGATGTCTTCCTGCAGGTGCTGCCGGGCGAGGACCCGACCGTCCTGGCTGGCCTGCTGCGCATCATTCTGTGTCGCGGCTGGCACGATGCCGAATTCTGCGCGCGCTACGTCAAGGACCTGCGACGACTGGCGCGCGCGGTCGAGCCGTTCACGCCCGAATACGTCGCCCAGCGCGCCGGCGTAAGCGTCGAAGGGCTCGAAGCCGCCGCTGCGGCCTTCGCGGAACCCGTGCGGGAGGCCGGCGGCCTGCGCCGCAAGCGTGGCTCGGCCGCGTCGGGAACCGGGCCCAACATGGCGCCGCACTCCAATCTGGCCGAGCATCTGGTCGAATGCCTCAACGTCGTGTGTGGCCGCTTCGCTCGCCCCGGCGACCCTGTACCGAACCCCGGCGTAGTCGCCCCACGCTACCAGCGCCGGGCCGAAGTGATTGCGCCACGCCGTTCCTGGGAATCCGGCTGGAAGAGCCGTGTCGGCGGCTATGGCATGCTGTTCGGCCAGAAGATGAGCGGCACGCTGGCCCAGGAAATCACTACGCCTGGCGCCGGCCAGATCCGCGCGCTGTTGGTCGACGGCGGCAATCCAGTCGATGCCGTGCCCGACCAGCGCCGTATCGCCGATGCGCTGCGCCAACTGCAACTGCTGGTATGCATCGAGCCTTTCATGACTAACACTGCGCGGCTCGCGCACTATGTGATTCCACCGAAGCTGATGTTCGAGCGCGCCGACCTGCATTCGCGCGACTACGAGTCCTACATCATGTTTCAGCCTTACGCACAATACTCGGCCGCCGTGGCGACGCCGCCGGAGGGATCCGAAGTCGTGGACGACTGGTTCGTATTCTGGGATCTGGCGCGGCGCCTGGGCAAGACCATCATATTCGACGACGTTCCGCTCGATATGCGCGCAGCGCCGACCACCGAAGAGCTGCTTGCGATCCTGGTTCGCCACGGCTCGATCTCATTTGACGAACTGAAGCTGTACCCACAAGGGAAAGTCTACGAGATCGAACCGATGATCGTGCAGCCCGGCGAGCCAGGGAACGCCGCGCGCTTCGACGTGATGCCGGACGATGTCGAGTGCGAACTGGCGGGCGTACTGAACGAAGCGGGGGCGCCGCCGGGGTTCACGCATCGCCTGGCGGTGCGGCGCGTGCGCGACGTGCAGAACACCATGTACCACCACCTGCCCGCGGTCCGCCGACGCATGCCGTTCAATCCGGCCTTTGTGCATCCCGATGACCTGGCTGCTCAAGGACTGACCGAAGGCCAGTGCGTGGCCGTTGTTTCGCCGCATGGCCGCATTCGAGCCATCGTCAAAGCGGACGCCGCACTGCGCCGAGGCGTCGTGTCCATCCCGCACGGCTGGGGACCGATGCCCGACGAGGAGCCCGAGACCTACGCCGGCGCCAATCCAAACCAGTTGCTCAGCACTACAGTTGGTCTTGATCCGATCAACGCCATGCCGGTAATGAGCGCGATGCCGGTACGCATCGAAGCGGTAGTCTGAATCGCAAGAGAGAACCCCGTTCGAATCGAACGATTTGTTTCCGAGCGCGACGATGCAGCTACCCGGCCGTCCTGCTGAATCCGCCGCTCACGACCGGACGCTCGCGCCGCTGCTGTGAGTGGCCGCAGCGGGTCGAGATGGAATGGACACCGCCCTCCCTCCGGGGAGGACCGTGCGCGTTTTCCAGCCGCACGATGGATATTCTTCGAGCCCGAACTGCGAGAACATGGCCGCGCCCCGCTCTAGCAATGATGCGCAGCGCCGGCGACACGTGGCGCGCCGCTTGCTTCGTTCACAGATGCAGGCGAGAGGGGGGTGGTTTTCCCCCAATGGGGCCGCAGATGGACGGTCGAGCTTCGGAGAGCGGGATACGAATGAGGGTGACAATGGATAGCGTGCAGTGGGAGTACGGCGATTGCGTGGTGCTGATCCGCGCACTGCGCAACTGGGTTGACCGCTACTGCCCCGCCGACTGCGCGCGGGTCAAGGCCGAGATCAGGCAGCTCATCGACATGGTGGAACGGGCCGGACCGCGCGACGCGATGTTTCACGGTCGTCTCGATGCGGCCCGCTCGCTGATCGTGCTCGGGCGACTGTCGGACGCGCTGGACTGTGTCGATACGCTACTGCGGGTCGTGCAACAAACTGAGCGCAGCCCAACGCGTCGGCCGATTACCGCCCGCGGCTGGCGCCCGTAGAACACGCTAAGGTTTGACGAATCTCAGCGTCATGCGATCCGATTCACCGATTGCGACGTAGCGCGAGCGGTCGACGTCACCGCCCGCATAGCCCGGCGGCAGCGACCATACGCCATGCGGATAATCTTTCGTATCTCGCGCGTTCGCGTTGATTTCGCTGCGTTGCGCGAGCACGAAGCCGGCCGCCTGTGCCCGGTCAATCACGAAAGCTTCAGTCACATATCCGGTTTCGATCATCTGCTGTACCGTCGAGCCGGGCCGGGCGCGATGTTCTTCCACACCAAGTTCGCCCCCGTGCTTCAGCGCGTCATGGAACGCACGCAGATTGGCATCGAGCTGCCCATCCTTGATCCAGTTGTGAATGTTGCGAAAAGTAAGCACGCGATCGAACCGCTCGTGTGCATCGAAGCCGAAAAACTGGCCCGCGTGCAATGTGCCGACCACGACGTTCCCGTAGATTGCGGGGGCGCCCGCGAGCTTACGCAAATACTCTGCATCGATTGACCGGTCTTCCGAGGCCAGGTCCGCGGACGTGCTCAGATATTGCGCTTCGTACAGGTGACCCGCGTCGTGCAGATAGGGCGCCAGAATGTCCGTGTACCACCCGCCGCCCGGCGCGATCTCCAGCACGGTTTGCGTCGGACTCAGATCGAAGAAGCGCAACGTCTGCGCCGGGTGACGATAGACGTCGCGCGCCCGCGCGGTCTGACTGCGTTGCGGATTGGCGACCGCCAGGTCGAGCGCCTTCGCCTCGGAAGCTTGCGAAGGTGTGACATGACCGCTCAGCTGTGAGGAGGAAACGCATCCGGCCATGATCGTCGCGATCACCGTCATCGCGAAACGGACAGCACGACGCTTCGAATATTCCACCAGGGTCGAGCGCACGAGAATCGGCTTCATAGGCACCACGCGGAGTTGACATGGCACACACGATACCCGCTCCTTCGAAGTTCGTGTTTGCCGCACTGCTGGCCGGTGCATCGATGTCCGCGCAGGCCGTCGCGCCGGGAAGGACCCCAGTCCTCGAGCCCGCGTGTCAGGGAGCGGGCGATGCCTTGTAGGTGTCTTCTATTGCCGTCAGCGTATCGAACGCGAGGTCCAGGTCCTGTTTGAAAGTATCGAGCACCTTTCGTTCGCGGGTGGGGCGCGTTCATTTCATTCTCGCGCAATGACTTAGACCGGAAAACCTACCGGGATCAGATAGACGACGGTCTGGGCGTGAGGCAGGCCGAGCTTGCGCGCCGCCGGAGCTCCGTCGACGGCGCCCACGGTCACCGCGACGAGCCCAAGCGAGACGACCTGGAGCAGCATGTTCTGGGTCGCGTGCCCGACCTCGAGATCGGCATACAGATTCGCTCTCCCGCCATACCTCGCGCTCAGCCGACTGGGGTCGGCGGCCACCACGAGCAAGGCCGGGGCCGCCTCGACGGACGCCTGGTTGACCGCCAGTGCTCTCAGCTCGGGGCGCAGGTCGTGGGTCGCCCGCGTCTCGGCCCGGTGGCCATCAGGCAGATAGTGCATCACCTCCGTGGGGGTCACCACGTAAAGTTCGAGCGCGTACAAAGCGCCGGCCGCCGGAGCCGCGCGCTTGCCGTCCGAGCTGGTGATGCCCTGCCCGGCCCACAGCAGTTGGCCAATGGCCTCGACCGGCAGCGGCTTTGGCGCGAATCTGCGCACGGACCTGCGCTTCTCGATGGCTTCTTCGAGGGACATCGTGCCTTTGAGGTTGGGCTTGGGCAGATCGATCTGACCGGTGAATTTCGCCTGGCTTGCCTGCGCGAGGCCGGTAGAACCCTCGGCGAGCGCGCCTGCGGCCAGCGCAACCAACAGTTCACGGCGTTTCATCGGCACCTCCATCAGCAAGAAAGCAGGCTGGCTGGCAGAGCCTGCAGCCTGCGCGAATCTCAGTGCTGCACATTTGCCGCCTCGTCTTTTGCGGGGGGAGGTCCGTCGAGCGGCAACGGCGCAGTCGACCACTCGCGCGGAGCAAACACGAACACTGCTAAGCGACGGAACCCACGACCGCTGTGCGCCGCACTTCCGACAGGTAGATCAGGATCAGCGAAACCCGGACGATCCCGTACAGGAACATGAAACAGGTGGAACGCACCCTGAAAAAATCCAGCAGGATGCCGAAGATGATCGGCAGCAGGAATCCGCCAAGGCAAGCCCGACGATCCCGGTGACGACGCCCATGGAGCGAACTATCTTGTCGTGCTGCCAGCGCTGGCGGTAAGCATCCTCCCATTGCCGGTCTTCATCCGTGACAGCACCATGACCATCCGAGAACTGGGGACGGGGGGCCGTGAAGTAACGTAACCTGTCCAGAAAGTGGCTCATGCGCGTCCTGCCTCTGTCAGATCAGGCCGGCGCAAGCTCAAAGCGATGCCCGGCACGCAAGCACCTAAACGCCATCTGGCATAGTGACAGGTACGGTGTCTGCCTCAATCGGACTTTGGTCCTACAATCGCCGCCCGCGGGTGGTGTAGGGTTGTCACGCGCAACCGACAGGAGAGCAATCATGTGCCGCTGGCTCGCTTATACCGGCAATCCGCTTCAGCTCGAAACCGTGCTGTTCAACGCCCGGCATTCGCTGATCGATCAGAGCATGCATTCCCGGCTCGGCGCCACCACCACCAATGGCGACGGTTTCGGGATCGGCTGGTACGGACATCCCACTGACATTCCGTTTCGCTACCGCTGCATCCAGCCCGCGTGGAGCGACCGCAATCTACGCGAGGCCGCGCGGGCAATCCACTCGCCGCTGTTCGTCGCGCACGTGCGCGCGGCGACCGACACGCCGTCGCAGGAAACCAACTGTCATCCGTTCCGCCACGGCCGCTGGCTGTTCGCGCACAACGGCCTGGTGCGCAACTATCCGGCGGTGCGCCGCGACCTGATGGTGAAGATCGAGCCCGATCTGTTCCCGTCCATCGAAGGCTCGACCGATTCCGAGGTGCTGTTTTTTCTCGCGCTGACCTTCGGGCTGGAGCTCGCGCCCGTCACCGCGCTCGAACGGATGGTCGGATTCGTCGAAGCCACCGGCCGCCGGCATGGCGTGGATGAACCGCTGAACATGACCGTCTGCGCGACCGACGGCGAGCAGATCATCGCGGTCCGCTACTCGAGCGAAGGACAGTCGCGCTCGCTGTTTCACAGCACGTCGTTCCGTCATCTGCGCGAGTTGTATCCCGACGACGAGCGCATCAAGACGGCCGGCGAGAATGCGTTCCTCGTGTTGTCCGAGCCGCTCGCGGACTTGCCGGGCTTTTGGGAGGAAATTCCCGAGAGCACGGCGGTGGTCGCGCGCGGCGGCGAGATTGGGCAGTATGCGTTCAAGCCGCGACTGGACTGAGCCGCGCATGGACTGAGTCGCGTCAAGCCAATCGTGCTCGAAGACTTGCCTGACGCGATCGACGAGATCCACTTGCGGACGAAGCCTCTTGCGCACCATGCGTGACGGTGTCCGCCGGCACGGCCCAAAGTTCGTTACTCCCGTTTAGAAACCCGCATTTCCGCGCACTGTCAGCGGAGGCGCCTTGCGCATCTTCGCCGGTGCGCTCGTCGAGCGCGTCCATGATGTGCAGCCTCCCGAAGCCGCGCGACGCTGGCACGAACGCCCGGGCCCGCGACTTGCTAAACGTTGCCGCGAGGTGACACATATATGAACGACGAAGAATTGATCGAGCCGGAATCCGCCGTACGCGATTCCGTGGAGCGATCCTGGATCAGACGCCTGGGCCCTGGCCTGATCACGGGCGCCGCGGACGACGATCCGTCAGGAATCGGCACCTATTCGCAGGCCGGCGCGCAGTTCGGATTCAACCTTCTTTGGGTGATCCTGATCACGTATCCATTGATGACCGCAATACAGCTGGTGAGCGCACAGATTGGCCGGGTAACCGGCAAGGGCCTCGCGTCCAACATACGCGCGCATTATCCGGCATGGCTGCTGTACGGCGCGGTCGCCCTGCTCGTCATGGCAAACGTGATCAACATCGCCGCCGATCTGTCGGCGATGGGCGCCGCGGCCGGATTGCTGCTGCCAGGTCCGCAGCACCTTTATGTCGTCGGCCTCGGGACGCTCTGCGTCGTTCTGCAGATTTTTGTCCCCTACGACAGTTATGCGCGCGTTCTGAAGTGGACCGCCCTCTCGCTTCTCGCGTACGTCGCGGTCGCATTCATCGTTCCGATCCCGTGGGGTGAAGTCGCGCGCGCCGTTGTGTTGCCGCGCATCTCGCTGACGTCGGACTATCTCACCATGGTCGTCGCGGTGCTGGGCACGACGATCAGTCCGTACCTGTTCTTCTGGCAGGCGTCGCAGGAAGTCGAAGAAATGCGCTCGGCACCGGAACAGGCGCCGTTGCGCCGCGTACCGCACCAGGCGCCCGCGCAGTTGCGAAGGATCCGTTTCGATACGTGGGTTGGCATGGGGGTGTCCAATTTCGTCGCATTCTTCATCATGTTGACGGCGGCGGCTACGCTGCATCTGCATCACATCGACGTGAAAACCTCGGCCGATGCCGCGCGCGCGCTCGAGCCGTTTGCCGGGCGCTTCGCTTACGTCCTGTTCGCGCTCGGCATCATCGGAACCGGCCTGCTCGCGCTGCCGGTCCTCGCCGGCTCGGCCGCCTACGCCGCCGCGGGCAGCTTTCGCTGGCGCAGCAGTCTCGCGTTGCATCTGACGCTCGCGCGTGAATTCTATGCGGTGATCGCACTGGCCATCCTGGGCGGTGTGGCCATCACCTTCATGCATTTCGACCCGATCCGCGCGCTGTACTGGAGCGCGGTGATCAATGGCGTTACCGCGGTGCCGATCATGGTCATCATGATGCTGATGGCGCGAAGCCGGCGGGTCATGGGACAGTTCGCCGTCAAGGGCGTGCTGGCCTGGGGAGGATGGCTCGCAACGCTCGCGATGGCGCTGGCGGCTGTGGGCGTGTTCGTGCCGTCGTAGCAGACGCGTGCCACCGCGAACCCGGCTTTCGCACGGAACAGCGGTGCGCCGCAATTCGGGCCGCACGGGTCGCGCAACGGCAAGCGGATCTGAACTTCCCCGTTTCAGGTTCGTCTGAACGGTGCATCCGGCCGGCGCCAGCGCCGTCACATGCTGACGGTTTGCCGACAACCGCGTGGCCGCTCCCGTTCGACGATCAAGGAGGATTGCAAATGCCGAAAAAGCGTTCAGATGAATCGTCAGCCGCACGCGGCAACCGCAGCGACAGGATTCTCGCCGCGCCCGTTTTCTCGCAGCCACAACCCACGCCGGACCCGCAAACTTTCGTGGTCAGGCACGCATCCGATGCCGCAGCCTACAAGGTCATCGACGAACTGAACCGCGAGCACAAGCTGAAGGCGCTGCCGTTTCCGCCACCGCGCGGCGGCACCGAGCCCCGGCTGACGTTTGCGGAGGTGGTGGACAACAACCAGAAGCTCCTCGATACGATCAGCGCGAACGGGCAGATCGTCTTTCACGCCACCGGCGATTGCGGCAGTACGAAAGGTCCGGTCACCCAGAATGAAGTTTCGGACAAGATGGTCAGCGACTTCGACGAAGCCGATCCCGCCGAGGTGCCGCAATTCAACTTCCTGCTGGGCGACATCGTCTACAGCTTTGGCGAAGCGCAGTACTACTACGATCAGTTCTATGAGCCGTACCGCAACTATCATGCGCCGATTCTCGCCGCTGCCGGCAATCACGACGGAATGGTTTCGCCGTTGCAGCACGAGAAGAGCCTGCAGGCGTTTCTGAGGAACTTCTGCTCCGACTGCTTCCAGGTCTCTCCCGATGCGGGCAATCTTTCACGGACGGCGCAAATTCAGCCAGGCGTTTTCTTCACGTTCGAGGCGCCGTTCGTGCGCATCATTGCGTTGTACAGCAATACGCTCGAGGACCCAGGCGTGATCGCGGACCGTCACATCGGCAACAGCCAGCTGAAGTTCCTGAAAGCGGCGTTATTGCGGGTGAAGAAAGAGAACTATCGAGGCGCCCTGCTTTTCGCGCATCACCATCCGCCCTATGTGGCGCGCGGCCGTCATGGCTGGAGCGTCGCAATGCAACAGCAGATCGATACTGTTTGCAATGAGGTCGGTATCTGGCCGCATGCCGACCTCGCGGGACACGCGCACAACTATCAGCGCTTTACGCGAACCCGCTCCGACGGCACCCACATCCCTTACATCGTTTGCGGGAACGGCGGTCACGCCGTACAGCGACTCACCACCAACGGACAGCCGCCCCTTCGCGCGCCGCAGCTGATCCAGGCTGCGTCGAAAGACACGGATGCCGTGGTCCTCGAAAGCTACGACGACCGCAACTTCGGCTATTTACGGCTCGTCGCCAACGCGAGGCAACTGCGTATCGAATACCATCCCGCCGTTGACGGACCCAACACGAAGACCCCCGACGATCAGGTGACCATCGATCTGGCCACCCGGCAGGTCGCTCACTACGTGGCTCGCGACTCGGGAATACCCGCTCTTGCGGAGCGCATTCGTCGGTTCGCGCAGGTCAAGCCCCACCAAGGCTGATGGGCGCGCAATCCGCCCCCGATCTCATGCGAACCGCGGTTCCCGCGCGTTTCCCCGCATTAAAGATTGGTGACTTCCTACCGTAATAATAAAAGTGAGGCCGGCTCGCAGCGTTCGAGCCGTCGCTCAACCCGGTAGTCGGAGAACAACGTGAGATTCAAAGCGGCTTCGTGCCCTAAAGAAACCAAACCGATTGAGTCCCGGGTCGATAGCGACGCACATGCCAATGGCTGGTCAGCTCGCAACCAGCAGTTTCTTTCCTATTTCCTGTCGCGGTACGGTCAACGCAGGACCATACCGTTGTCGAGTCTCTGCATTGCCGTCGTTGCCGGCGTTGGCATCGGTGCTCTTGTGCATCAGGCGGCCGGTGAAGCGGCGATTACCCTACGTGTCGCATTGTCGATGGTGTCGGGCGTTGCCGGCCTCGCGATCGTTCGTCGCAAACTCGGCCTGGATTACGCGCGGCAAAGCGCCGCCACCGCACTGGCGAGCGGGCTTCTGCACGCGAATCGCGACTGCCTGAAGGTGCTCGCTACCGACGGAAAAATGCTGCGGGTGTCGGAGCATGGCGCGATGTTGATGGAAGCGGAGTCACCGGAGCAACTGTCCGGCGCGGACTGGCTCGCATTCTGGACCGGCAAGGACCGCACGGCGGCCGAGAAGGCTTTGGCGGGCGCCGTTTCCGGCAAGAGCACATCGTTCACTGGAAGCTGCGCGACGACGAGAGGGCGTACCAGGTGGTGGAACTCCACGCTCACGCCAGTGACGGGCGACGACGGTGCGGTGAGCGCGCTGCTTTGTGCTTCCGAGGATGTCACCCAGCAATCCGAGCTGTTGAAGACACTGCGCGAACGCGATGAATTGATGCATGAGATGGAGTTGCATGTCCGGCTCGTGTTCTATTCGTATAGCTCGCATTTTGAACACTGTCATCATGTCAGCGCAGGTGTCGAAAGCGTGTTCGGCATTACGCCTCAAGAGCTTGGCAACAGGCCTTCCGCGTGGCTCGATCTCGTGGTGCCGGAGGATCTGGGACCATTGCTCGCCGAGATGAACCGCGTCGCGTCCGAGGTGGCGGAAGGTCGCGTCGAATACCGCATCCGCCGTCCGGATGGTTGCCTGCGCTGGATCAGAAGCACGGCCTATCCCGTGTGCGACGGCTCCGCGAACGTGGTGCGCATCGTCGGTGTCAGCGAAGACATCACGCTGGAACAGGAACGCCTCGCAGCGCTCGACCGTCTGGCCTACACCGATGGCCTGACGGGTTTGGCTAACCGGGGTGCGCTGATCCGCCAGATGAAGACGCTTTGCAGGCAGAACGTCGCCTTCAGTCTGATGTTCGTCGATCTCGACCGATTCAAGGTCCTGAACGATACGCTGGGCCATACGGCCGCTGACCGTCTGTTGCAGGACATCGCCAAAGTCATTCAGGGAGCGCTTGCGCCGGATGCCTGTGTAGCGCGCCTCGGCGGAGACGAGTTCGCGGTGATCGTCAGGGGCGAGAGCGACAAGGCCACGTTGGCGAGCCTGGCGCAGTCCCTGCTGAACCTGTTTTCAAGCGACGTTCGAAAAGACCACGCTGCGCCATTCGTCACGGCGTCGATCGGCATATCGATCTTTCCCGAGCACGGCCGCGATCACGAGGCGCTGCTGACGAGCGCGGATATCGCGATGTATGCGGCGAAAAAAGGCGGTCGCAACGGCTTCCGGTTTGCCGACGAAGCATCCAGCGACGTGCTCGGCGATTTCGAACTCGAGTGCAATTTGCCCACGGCGCTGGCGTCAAACCAATTCGTGCTGCATTTCCAGGGTATTCATGAGCCAGCCTCTCTGGCGGTGAAAGGCGTCGAAGCACTGGTTCGATGGAATCATCCAGCACGAGGCCTGGTGGGTCCGGGCAGCTTCATTCCGATCCTCGAAGAAAGCGGGTTCATCGTCGAAGTCGGGGCATGGGTCGTGGACGCGGCCCTCGCTCAACTGGCCGTCTGGCAGGCCGCCGGCAGGAAAGAGCTGTCCATGTCGGTGAACGTGTCCGCGCGTCAGCTCAGGGATGACTCGCTTGTCGCCATAGTCGACCAGGCGCTGCGAAAACACCGGGTGCCGCCGCGCTGCCTCCAGATCGAACTGACCGAAAGCGCGTTGATGGAAAACCCCTCGCTCGCGCAGGCAACGCTGATGGCGCTCAAGCGACTTGGCGTGCGCATCGCCATCGACGACTTCGGAACGGGATACTCGAGCCTGCGTTATCTGGCCGATTTTTCGCCGGACATCGTCAAGATCGACCGCTCGTTTACGGCAACGCTGGGACGCGACGCGGCGGCCGCCTCGATCGTTCGGGGCATCATTCAGATGTCGCACGAACTCGGCATCAAAGTGACGGCCGAAGGTGTCGAAACGAGTCAACAGTTGCATGCGCTGCGCGACGCAGGCTGCGACTACGTGCAAGGGTTCTTTTTGACGAAGCCGATGAATGCGGAGAATCTGGTTCAGTGCGAAAGCTTCGTGCCTTTGTCCGCAGCGGGAGCAACGAGCGACTGCTCCAACTGACGAACAGCTCCGCGACGACCGCGCGCAATCCGCGATTGGCGGCCTCGACCTACATACGATGACGCAGCCAACCCGGTCCCATTCCGGTTCTCGCCTTTGCCCTCAATGCGTGCGCACCGGTTGCCCGCTCTGTCCCGCACTCATCGCCGCGCCCCTTTCCGCTCGATGCATGGCCGCGACCTTCGCTTCGGCAGCTTGAATGTCGGCGGGATACGAACCGTCGTCGCCGACCGACGGGTTATATCCGGCCGCTTCCAGCTCCTCGAGTTCGTGCATGACTTCCGCGCGGGTGACTTGATGAGGTTCGGGCTCCGACGCAGTTTGCGCATACAGGCTCGCAGAATTGGCCATCAACCTCGCACCGGGCTTCGCAGTGTCGAGCGAGTACGACACTCTGGCGTGCCCGCGATGACGATTCGGCGCGCGTTGCGTGAGTTAGCGACTATGATTGATTGGTTGATTTTGGCCGACCGGAACCACATCGACAGGCCGATGAAAGACTTCTACCAAATCGAATACAAGTGCGGATATGCGGTGTCGGGCGGGATTGCGCGCAAGACGCGACGTGGCGTTGCGCACGCGGTGGCCGCGCCGTTGGCAAAAACAACAAAGGTCAAAGGTCATGGGTACGTCATGGCATAGGGGGCTGATGCCGCGACGTCCGGTGCCGTCTCCAGGCCTCATTGGAAGGAGACACGGCGATGAACTTGAGCAGAGAGTCGTGGCGCGCGCGTGGGCGCGTGCCGTCGTGGGTGGGGGCGTGCTGTGTGCTGGCGCTGTGCGCCATGTGGAGCCACGGCGCGTACGCGGGTTCGACAGCAGGACAATGCCAGGGCGAGGCATGCAAAAGGCACGAGCCGCCACCCCGATCGAAACTCAGCTGTCCGAATCTGAATGGATTGACCATCCGCGCCCGTGAGATCGGTCTGCCGACGACAGGCGCCGTCGTCACCTCGACGACCCAGGTGGCGGCGAGCGGCAGCGGCGCGACGGCTACCGGATCGTACTGCCTCGTGGCCGGCGCGATTCATCCGGTCGATCCATCCGCGCCAGACATCCTGTTCAACGTCGCGTTGCCGGAACAGTGGAACGGCAAGATCCTGATGCTCGGCGGCGGGGGGTTCGACGGCTCGATTCCCGCCATCACAGGTAACGTGCCGAGCGCGCCGGCGGCTCTGCCGGGACCGTTGTCGCGCGGCTACGCGGTGTTCGCGAGCGATTCCGGGCACGAGGCGAGCAACGGTTCGGTGAACGGCGCGTTCTCCGTCAACGCCGAGGCCTACGACAACTTCATGGGAGAAGCGCTGAAGAAAACGCATGACGCCTCGCTCGTGATCATCGACGCGCATTACGGCACGCATCCGTCCAGGGCGTATTTCGCGGGCGGCTCAACTGGCGGGCGCGAGGCGCTGACCGTCGCGCAGCGCTGGCCGCGCGACTGGGACGGCATCATCGCGTTCTATCCCGCGTACGACTTTACGACGCTGAGCCTTCAGCAATTGCGCGTGACCGAAGGCTTCGCAGCGCCCGGCGCGTATCTCGACACAGCGCAGCGCGCGCTGCTGCTCAACGCGGTCATGCAGGCTTGCGACGGACTCGACGGCGTGGTCGACGGTCTCATCAGCAACGTGCAGGCGTGCAATGCGACGTTCAACCCGGCGACGGCCAGCGTCGACGGCAAGCCTTTGCGTTGCGCCGGCGGTATCGCGCGCGGCGACACGTGCCTGTCGGACCGGCAGATCGCGGCGCTGAACACGATGAACACGCCGCTCGTGTTTGCGTACCCGCTCGAAAGCGGCGAAACGCTGTATCCCGGCTATAACGTGTATGGCGCCGATCTCGGGGTGGGCGGCAGTTCACCGCTCGAAGGCGCCGTCACGACGCTCGCGCTCGGCACGACGCAGCCGTCGTATCCGCTGCAAAGCACCGCGATGTTCGACGGCCAGATCGCCGACGACTTCGTCCGCTACACGGTGATGGACAACCCGGACGCAGACTCGCTGCAGTACAACCCCGCGATTGCCGGTCGATGGTCCGGCCGCGTCAGCATGCTGTCGGGGCTTGACGCGACCGATGCGAACCTGACGCCCTTCATGCGGCACGGCGGCAAGTTGCTGATGGCGCACGGCACCGTCGATCAGACCGTCAGCACGCGGGCAACCGAGATCTACTATCAGCGCATGCTGGTGACGATGGGCTTTGGCGCGGTCGGCTCGTTCGCGCGCTTCTATGAGATTCCGGGGCTGCAGCACGCGGTCGGCACCGAGTTCAATGCGTCGTGGGACTCGCTGACGACGCTGGAGAACTGGGTCGAGCACGGCATACCGCCGGCGCATCAGGTGGTCACCGACACGGAGGGTGTGCCGGGACGCACGCGGCCGCTATGCCAGTATCCGGCGTGGCCCAGCTATAACGGCGCGGGCGACGTGAACAGCGCGAGCTCGTTTACCTGCGTGCAGTGAAGCCGGTCATGGAGAGGCTTGCCGGTCGCGGCGCTAACTGGATGAATCGACATCGTGCCGGAATCGACCGGGCCTGCCGCGTCTGATGCGGATTGTCTGGTCAGCGATCCGGTGCTGTGTGTGGACGATGCGCCGTAGACGTCTGGCGGAAAGTGGGCGACGCCTCGCCCGGCGGCATGAAATTTGCGGGAGCCGCGTCAACGCATCCAGACAAGGAGACCGACATGGACACGCGGCAAATCGAAGAGCTCCGTCCCACACAAATGACCCACGGCGCGCGGGAGGTCCGCGAAAAAGCCCGCCAATACCAGTCCCTGAGCAGCCATGACCTGGAGATGGCCATCGCCGAAAAGCCGATACCGGTCGTCTGCGGACCCAACGGCATACCGTTCGCGATCGATCATCACCATGTGGCGGCGGCGCTGTGGCAGGTGGGCGTGCGCGCGGTTCCGGTCGTGCTCGTGCGGGATCTTTCGTCGTACACGTGGGCATCGTTCTGGCTCAGCATGGAAAATCAACGATGGACCTTTCCGTATGACGCGCAAGGCATGCGCCGGCCGTTTGCCGAATTGGCGGAGCACGTGTGGGAAATGAAGGACGATGAATACCGAAGCCTCGCGGCAGCGGTCCGCGATGCCGGCGGCTATGAAAAAACCAGTGTCCCGCTGGAAGAATTTCGCTGGGCCGACTTCTTTCGCGCGACGTTGCCGCAGCCCGATAGCGACGAAAAGTTCACAGCTTTGCTCAAGGAAGCCTTGAAGCTGGCCAGGAGCGACTCTGCATTGGGGCTACCGGGCTATCTCGGTCGCACGGATTGAGTCGGCGGCCCACTTAATCGTGGGCCGCTTTGCCCGCCGGCACTAGAAACTGATCCATCAACGAGATCTTCAACGGCTTGTCCGCATCGAGCGTCTTCTTCTCGATCACATACTTCCAACCATCCCCGCTACCCGGATTGCGATAGAACGCGACGACCGCCACATAGTTCGTGTCGGCCCGCATCGGTTGCGACAGGCTTGCCGACGCACCGGGATTCAGCACCGATGCCATGCTCGCCTGCAAGTCCTGCGCGAGCACCGTGCGGTCGTTCTTCAGCAGATCATCGTACGACGCCCCATCGAACATCTTGCGGTCCTTCAGCTGATACACGCGCACCGCGACCGATGTCGCACGACCAGCATCGTCGGGGTTCAGCGCTTCGCGCGCGGACAGATCGATGTCGAGCACCTTGATCTGCTTGAAAAACACCGCGTGATAAGCGCTCGACGACACGTCCGATACGGATTGCCAGGCGCCGCATGCCGACAGCAGCGCGGCGGACGCAACGGTGGAAACGGTAAAACGAAGGTTCATCAATGGTCCTTTCGGCGCGTCGTTCATGACGCGGCATGAGTCAGGTACGGATTGGCGGCGGGCTTCGGAAGCGCCCGATAGACCCCGAGTGCGACGTCGATCAGGCGTTCGTTCACGGCAGGCAGCACGGTCGTCCAGCCGAGGCGCGGCGCGGGTCCGGCCGATCCGTCAGCGACCCGGCCACGCGAGTTGATCGACGGCAGCGGCGCGAGGCGCGACGACATTGCCATCCGCAGATGCGCATCGGCCTTCAGCCCGACATACAACTGCACGAACGCCATCAAGTCGCGATGCAGCCACGCACCCGGCAACAGATCGTGCGCCTGCGTGGCATGGGCCGGCCGCAACGTCACGCGTACCGCGCGACTGCGATACGCAAGCCGCTTGCCGAGCACATAGCCGCCGCCGAGGCCGCGACGCGCGTCCTCGTTCACCGCACCGGCACGAGCGGCCGACGACGTCAGCGGCTGCGGCTCGCCCGCGCGCGCGAGCGCGGGAAAGAACTCATCGACGCGCACGTCCGCGCCGGGCACCGCGAGCGCGATCACGCCCGCGAGCCCTTCAGGTGTGCGCGTTCGCTGGATCAGCAGGCCGAGCAGCGCGAGCATCCGCGAATCGCACAAGCCGGCGCGTTGCGGCTTGTCGCCCCAGCCAAAGCCGGCGAGGCACAACAGATTGCGCGAATGCGCATCGCTGCCGCCCGCGCGAAAGCTTTCCGGATAGCGGTACTTCTTCCACGCCCGATACAGCAGCGTGACGAAACGATGATTGAACTGATCGAGAAAGGCCTTCCTCGCGCATCACGATCTCGTCGATCATGTGCGACGGCATCGCCGCGTCGACGCCGTAAAGACTCATGAACGTCGTGCGCACGGTCGGCGCCGCGGCACTGACCAGAGAATCCGGATCAGCATCGAATTCGACTGCGGCGATCTCGCCTGCCGGAAAGCCTGTGCGCGCTGCTAATCGAATCCGACGCTACGATTCAGATCTATTCGGGAATTCGCCGGTCGATTCGACCGCGACATTTGTTCACAGTTGCTCGGCGGATAACTGGCTATAGTGGGCAAGGTCGATCACGGGTCCGATCGACCTTCCCAGACAGGCATTGAGTCTGTCCTTCGGCAGCCTCGATCACGCCTCGTGTTCGAGGCTTTTTTCCTTGCTGCTCCATTAGCAAACGATCACGTGGCCAGCGTGCCGTCCGCCGCATTCATGCGCGCGGGCCGTTCATGAGGATCGGGACTATCGGTCTGAGTCGTCCCCGCCACGGAGACAATAACGGCAAACAGAAAGGATTTTCGAATAAGCATTATTTGTTCCGCTTGCTTTTTCACCCGCATTTCACACAGCCGACATAAATCGCGAGCTAAACATGCTCTTTTCATGCGGATGTGGTAGTGCATTACCGAGCGCCCGCAATGTCGACTGACAAAAAAAAATCCCGCACAGGGGGGCGGGATTAAAACAACAGGACGCTGAGGAGACGACCACGCCCTGCCTGGAACCCACACGCACCGCAGGGATACGCGTGGTTATTTCGACGCTCGCCACGACCGACAACCGTAGTCGACGGTCAACGATCCCGAGCGCTTTGAAATGCCGGGACCGCTTGGGCACCCCTGTGCGCGATCACGCCTGCCGCGTGGCACCGCGGCGCCGAGCGCCTCGTGTGGAACTCAGGCCGCCTTGCGCGCGAACCCGTCGCCCATCACGCTCACCACGTCGTCGACGACCCGAGTGGCGGCCGCAAATCCAGCCGCCAGCACTTCCCGCAGATCGGTCGACGAACGACCGGGCACCGAAGCTACCCGGAAAGCGGTCGACCACTCGTCGCCGATCAGCCGCGTCTTCAACGTGACGCTCGCCACGTACGCGCGCCGCGCCGTGGCACTGCCGACACGGGTGGACATATCGGTCGCGCGCAACGCGTTGACCACGATGTCGAATCCCCGATAACGATAGGTTTGCTCCATGCTCTTCTCCGTCTTCACCCATTGCTACATAACAGCATTTCGCCATGTATCCATGCTGCATCATTCTCGACTCGCGTTTGTCAACAATTGTCATATCCTGGGCGATTCCCGGCTAGGGCTTTCCCTGCTCTCGACCTGCCAATTCCGGCGTCAACGATGCTCAATGACGAGCAAAACAGTTTTACTGTGAGATTAGATATATGCTTTACAGATTTTGGAACAATGAATCACAAGGCTCCATGCAATGTGAAGTCATCGGACCGGCAAATTCGGATTACAGATTCATACCGTTTATTCAGATTCGATTGAATAGCCTCGACGAATCAAGCCCCGCGAACCATCTCGAAATAAAAAGCCATATCCCAAAATAAAGACCGGAACTCCTCCGGCGCTTCAGTAGTCCGAACACTGCCACTGCCCATCGTGGCGCCCGTCTGGCGAGCCTGGCTCCGCCCGGTTCGCCGTCATCCGCTCGTGGTCCAATAAAAAGCACGCTGCGTCTGACCGCCTCGTCCGCTGCGTTTGAATAAAGCGTCCGTCCCGGTACGTCGCTCGATCGCCAGCGGCAAAGATCGTGTCATTACAGACCGCAGATCGCTTATCGGATTGAATGAGCCTGAATAAGGAATAGCTGGTGAAACATCTCGCTGGTTCAATATCGCAATTGTGTCGGCATTCTCTGCCTGCCTGTTTTATGCCTTGTCGCGCGAGTTACCTCGGTGCCACCCTGATCACGCGTTCGCGCCGCCGCGAAGCGGGAGAGCGTGCACGATGAGCGTCTTCCAGATTGCCGGTGCGCTGTTCGCCATCGTCGCGCTGTTCGGCGTCCTCAATTATCGATTCATCAGGTTGCCCGACACGCTCGGCATCACCGCGGTGGGGCTCGTCGTCTGCGTCGGCATTTCTGCGCTCGGGTTCTACTATCCGGCGATGGCGATCGCCGCGCGCAAGATCGTCGTGCAGATCGATTTTGCCGACATCGTGTTTCACGGCCTGCTAAGTCTGCTGCTGTTCGCCGGCGCGCTGCACGTCGATCTGTCGAAGATGCGCACGCAGCGGCGCGCGGTGCTGATGCTCGCGACGATTGGCGTATTGATTTCGATCGCGGTGGTCGGCTTCGGCTTTTACTACGCGGCGCAATGGCTCGGCCAGCCGGTGAGCCTGCTGTGGTGTCTCGTGTTCGGCGCGCTGATCTCGCCGACCGATCCGATCGCGGTACTCAGCGTGCTCAAGCGCGCGGCGGCGCCCGAAAGCCTCGAAACCAAGATTACCGGCGAATCGCTGTTCAACGACGGCACGGCCGTCGTCGCATTCGTCACGCTAGTCGGACTCGCGACCGGCGCGAACGAGTTTTCCGCGGGCGCGATCGCATTCGATCTGCTGCGCGAAGTCGCCGGAGCGCTCGTGCTCGGCGCGGCGCTCGGCTTCGGCGCGTCGCTGCTGCTGCGAGGTATCGACAGCTATCCGGTCGAAATCCTGATCACACTCGCGCTCGCGACCGGCGGCTATAGTCTCGCCGAAGCGCTGCACGTGTCAGCGCCTCTCGCAGTCGTGATCATGGGGCTCGTGATCGGCAATCACGGCGCGTCGACGTCGATGTCGGAGAAGACGCGCGAGCATCTGTTCAACTTCTGGGACCTGCTCGACGAGTTGCTCAATCTCGTGCTGTTCGGGCTGATCGGACTCGAAATCATTGCGCTGTCGCTGCGCGTCGAGATCGTTTGGCTCGGGCTGGCGGCGATTCCGGTCGTGCTGTTCGCGCGCGGCGTCAGCGTCGCGATTCCGCTGCTCGCGCTGCAGAACTTCCGGCGGCTCAGTCCGCATTCGGCGGTCGTGCTGACGTGGGGCGGACTGCGCGGCGGCATCTCGATTGCGCTCGCGCTGTCGCTGCCGGAGTTTCACGGACGCGAAATGTTCATCGGCGTCACATATCTCGTCGTGGTATTCAGCCTACTGATTCAGGCGACGACATTGGGCCCGCTGATCCGTCGGCTCAATATCCCGGCCGCTCACGCAACCGGGCCAGCCCCGCCGGACTCATCGCCTGCACAAAACGCGCGCTAATCGTAAAGTGGATACCTACGCCGATCTGCACCGCGAGATTGGTGAGAAAATCCAAACACAGTCCGAGACCGGCGCGAGCGGCTCTCGCGTCGATTTCGACATTGGATTGGAGCGCCCGATTTAAGCGTTTTCTGAGCAGTGCCGCCGCGATTCTGACCCGGGGCGGCCCACCAGCAGGCGAGACCGATGGCGAGTCGAGCCGCCGCCGTCTCCCTCCGGCCACGGTTCACGCCGCGGCCCTGGCTCGGACTTGAACGAGTCCGCCGCCAGTTTCTGGCTTACTTTTCGCCAGTTTCCGGACCGTCGCGCCTGCCGCGGCGCCGGGCATTTGGCCGTCAATGCCGGTTCTCCCACATACCTGGCAGGCGCGGTTTGTCATCCTGTCGATTCAGGCGTCCGAAGGAGTTCGCCATGTCGGTCTATGTCGATGAAGGGTTCCGGCCCTGTGTGACGGAATGCGCGACGGTCGCGTTCCGCGTGTGCTGCGACGATCGTGCGCAGATTTTTGAAGTTAGCGCCGACGCGCTGGTCGAGTTCTGTGGCGCCGTGAGCCGTCGCAAGCAGGACCTGTTGGTCGCGTTCGAGGATGCGCAGGACGAGATCCTCTCCGTAGCCGCGCAGCGATGGCAGTTCACGCCGAGCGAGCCGGTGCGGCTCGGTCTCGACGAATTCAAATTGGTCAGACATTAGGCGCGAGAAACGCCTTCATGAGCTGGATCGCCGCCCTGCCGATGTACAACGTGACACCCGCGCTCGATCTCGAATGGCGCGAGTGGCTCGACGACGTGCTGCGCCGGGTCAAGCCCGCGTGCCGCATCGTCGAACCGGACGAGGAACTGCACGGCTTCTGGCGGCGCCCGAATCTGCTGATTTCCCAGACCTGCGGTTATCCGCTGATGCAGGGGCTGCACGCGCAGGTGCAATTGGTCGCGACACCCTGTTTCGATGCGCCCGGCTGCGACGGCGCGCATTACTCGAGCGTACTGGTCACGCGCGCCGACGCGCGCTTCGACTCACTCGCCTCGTGCCGAGGCGCACGCGCCGCCTACAACCAGGACGATTCGAACAGCGGCATGAACGCATTTCGTCACGCGGTCGCGCCGCTCGCGCGCGCCGGCATGTTCTTCGGCGCGGTGCTGCGCACGGGCTCGCATCTCGGCTCGCTGCGCGCGGTCGCGGACAATCGCGCGGACGTCGCCGCAATCGACTGCGTGACCTTCGCCTTCGTTTGCGACGTGCTGCCGGAACTCGCGGGGCGCGTGCGCGCGATCGGCATGACCGCCGCCTCGCCGGGCCTGCCGCTGATCGCCGCGGCCAATGTGCCGCCGGCCACGATCGCCGCGTTGCGCGACGCGTTGAACGAGGCGCTGAGCGTGCGCCCCGAGCGCGCAAAACGCCTGCGTTTAAGGGGTTTTTCGACGTTGCCGCTGACCGACTACGCGCGCATCGGCGAGTTGGAAAGCGAAGCGCGCGCCGCGGGCTACGAGCGGCTCGCTTGATTCACCTACTCGCTCATCTGCCACTCGACGCGCTTATTCACCCGCCTGCTGCACCTCCAGCACCAGCAGTTGCGCGCCGTCGGCGACCTGATCGCCGACCGCATACAGCACCTCGGCGACCGTGCCCGCCGCCGGGGCGCCGATCGTATGCTCCATCTTCATCGCTTCCATCACGATCAGCGGCGCGCCCTTCTCGACCACCGCGCCTGGTTCGACCAGCACCGCGATCACTTTGCCCGGCATCGGCGCCGTCAGACGGCCTTCGCCGTGCTCGGCATCCGCGGCATGCGCGAGCAGGTTCTGCCATTCGAATGCGAGCGTCTCGCCATGGCAGAACACGTGGAACCTGTCGCCGTCGACGAATACACGCCCCGTCACGCGCGCATCGCCGATCGTCGCGCGGAATTCATGGGCGCCCGCGCCGACCGACCATGTGAAGTCCTCGCGCACGCCGTCGTGTTCGAGTGTTTGCACGAGCGCTTGCGTGTCCCCGTTGCGCGCGAAAACGACCGTGAACGCGTCGGGGCTGTCGTCGTTGGCGCCGTCGTCAATCACGCGCCAGCCGAGCGTTTGCGTGTAGCCGCTATTGAGCCGCCAGTGCGACAGCGCGTCCCACGGCGACGCGCCGTGCGCGGTGCCGCCCTCGCGCGTCAACAACGCGGCGCACGCGAGCGCGAGCGCTTCCTTGAACGGCTTCTGTGCCGGCGCGAACAGCACGTCGTGATGACGCTCGATCAAACCGGTGTCGAGCTCGCCGCTCGCGAACGGCTCGCTCACGACGATGCGCCGCAGAAACTCGACGTTCGTATGCGGCCCGACCACCTCGCAGGCATGCAGCGCACGCGCGAGGCGCGCCAATGCCTCCTCGCGCGTCGCGCCGTGCACGATCAGCTTGGCGATCATCGGATCGTAGAACGGCGTGATCGTGTCACCCTCGCGCACGCCGCTGTCGAGACGCACCGGCGCCTTGCGGCCCGGCTCGCCGAGCCCGGCCGCGTCGATCGCGAACTCGACGCCTTCGGGCATGCGCAGATGCTTGAGCGTGCCGGTGGACGGCAGGAAGCCGCGCGCCGGATGCTCTGCGTAGATGCGCGCCTCGATCGCGTGGCCGTCGAGCTTCAACTGCTGCTGGGTGAGCGGCAAACTCTCGCCCGCGGCAACGCGCAACTGCCATTCGACGAGGTCCTGCCCCGTCACCATCTCGGTGACGGGATGCTCGACCTGCAGCCGCGTGTTCATCTCCATGAAATAGAACTCGCCGGTCGGCGTCATGATGAACTCGACCGTACCCGCGCCAACGTAGTTGACCGCGCGCGCGGCGGCCACGGCCGCTTCGCCCATCGCGCGCTTGACCTCGGCCGGGAGCCCCGGCGCGGGCGCTTCCTCGAGCACTTTCTGATGACGCCGCTGCACCGAACAGTCACGGTCGAACAGATAAACGGCGCCGCCGTGCCGATCGGCGAACACCTGGACCTCGACGTGACGCGGCCGGGTCAGATACTTCTCGATCAGCACGCGATCGTTGCCGAAGCTGCTCGCCGCCTCTCGCTTGCACGACAGCAGCGCGGCCGCGAAGTCCGCGCTGCGCTCGACCACGCGCATACCCTTGCCGCCGCCGCCCGCGCTCGCCTTCAGCAGCACCGGATAGCCGATCGTGTCCGCCTCGCGCTGCAACAGCTGCGGCTCCTGGTCGTCGCCGTGATAGCCGGGCACGAGCGGCACCGCGGCCGCGTGCATCAGCGCTTTCGCGGCGGCCTTCGAGCCCATCGCGGCAATCGCTTCGACCGGCGGTCCGATAAAGACGATGCCGGCCGCCTCGCACGCATGCGCGAAGTCTTCGTTTTCCGAAAGAAAGCCGTAGCCCGGATGCACGGCCTGCGCGCCGGTCGCGCGCGCGGCTTCGATGATCCGCTCGATGCGCAGATAGCTTTGCGCCGCCGTCGAACCGCCGATATGCACCGCTTCGTCGCAGGCGGCGACGTGTTTCGCGTTGGCGTCGGCGTCCGAATAGACGGCCACGCTCGCGATGCCGAGCCGCTTGCAGGTCGCCGCGACGCGGCACGCAATTTCACCCCGGTTGGCGATCAGGATCTTGTTGAACATGAGTGTCTCGATGAAATGGGCGGTACGGGGCGATGGTTGTTAGCGGAGCATGTCAGTTGCGCCAGCCCGGCGTGCGCTTTTCGAGGAACGACGCCACGCCTTCGCGGCCCTCTGCGCCGGCCCGCGTTTTCGCAATCCGCACGGCGGTGTCCTCGATCAGCGCGTCGCTCAACTCGCGGCCCGCGATGTCCTGCACGAGCCGCTTGCAGGCGCGCACCGCTTGCGGGCCGTTCGCGCACAGCGTCTGCGCGAGCTGCGCGACCGTTGCATCGAGCTGCTCGGCGCTCACCGCTTCGCTGACCAAACCCAGCCGCAACGCGCTCGCGCAGTCGAACGCCTCGGCGGTGAGGAAGTAGCGCCGCGACGCCTGCTCGCCGAGCGCACGAATCACGTATGGCGCGATCGTCGCGGGAATCAGCCCGAGCCGCGCTTCGGACAGGCAGAAGTGCGCGCTGTCGACCGCGACGACGATGTCGCACGCGGCAATCAGGCCCATGCCGCCCGCGTATGCGTCGCCGCTCACGCGCGCGATCACCGGCTTGTTGCAGCGATACACCGCCGACAGCATGCCGGCGAGCCGCATCGCATCGGCGCGGTTCTCGTCGTCCGAGTAGCCGGCCATTTTCTTCATCCAGTTCAGGTCGGCGCCCGCGCAGAACGCCTTGCCGTTCGCGGCGAGCACGACCGCGCGCACGTCGTCGCGCGTGTCGAGCGCGGTGAATGCGGCGGTCAGCTCGGCGATCATCGTTTCGTTGAACGCGTTGCGCACGTCCGGACGATTGAGCGTGACCGTCGCGATCTGGCCGGCAAGCTCGACCTTCAGCGTTTCGTATTGCATGCGTAACACTCCTTTGCCTTACGCGGTCGCATCGCGGTGACGCGGGCCATCACATTCTGAACACGCCGAAACGCGTGTCTTCGATCGGCGCGTTCATCGCCGCCGACAAACCCAGCCCAAGCACGTCGCGAGTTTGCGCGGGGTCGATCACGCCGTCGTCCCACAACCGCGCGCTCGCGTAGTACGGATGGCCCTGACGCTCGTATTGCTCGCGGATTGGCTGCTTGAACGCCTCTTCTTCCTCCGCGCTCCAGTTGCCGCCCTTCGCTTCGATGCCGTCGCGCTTGACGGTGGCGAGCACCGACGCGGCCTGCTCGCCGCCCATCACCGAGATGCGCGCGTTCGGCCACATCCACAGGAAGCGCGGCGAATACGCGCGGCCGCACATGCCGTAGTTGCCCGCGCCGAACGAGCCGCCGATGATCACCGTGAACTTCGGCACCTTCGCGGTCGCGACCGCGGTGACCATCTTCGCGCCGTTCCTCGCAATGCCTTCGTTTTCGTACTTGCGGCCGACCATGAAGCCGGTGATGTTCTGCAGGAACACGAGCGGAATCTTGCGCTGGCAGCACAGCTCGATGAAGTGGGTGCCCTTCAGCGCCGACTCCGAAAACAGAATGCCGTTGTTCGCGACGATGCCGACCGGATGCCCCCAGATATGCGCGAAGCCGCAGACGAGCGTGGTGCCGTAGCGCGCCTTGAATTCGTCGAACGCGGAATCGTCGACGATACGCGCGATCACTTCGCGGATATCGAACGGCTTGCGCGTGTCGACCGGAATCACGCCGTAGATGCTCTGGGTGTCGTAGCGCGGCGGCTTCGGCTCCTGCAATACGAGCGGCGCCGGCTTCACGCGGTTCAGATGGCCGACGATGCTGCGCGCGATCCCGAGCGCATGCGCATCGTTCTGCGCAAGGTGATCGACGACGCCCGACAGACGCGTATGCACGTCGCCGCCGCCGAGATCTTCGGCGCTGACCACTTCGCCGGTCGCGGCTTTGACGAGCGGTGGGCCGCCGAGAAAAATCGTCCCCTGGTTCTTGACGATGATCGACTCGTCGCTCATCGCCGGCACATACGCGCCGCCCGCGGTGCACGAGCCCATCACGACCGCGATCTGCGGAATACCCGCGGCCGACAGATTCGCCTGGTTGTAGAAGATGCGGCCGAAGTGATCGCGATCGGGAAATACGTCGTCCTGATTCGGCAGATTCGCGCCACCCGAGTCGACGAGGTACACGCACGGCAAGCGGTTTTCGCTGGCGATTTCCTGCGCGCGCACGTGCTTCTTCACGGTGACCGGATAGTAGGTGCCGCCCTTCACGGTCGCGTCGTTGCAGACGATCACGCACTCCTGTCCCGCGATGCGGCCGATGCCGGTGATCACGCCGGCGCCCGGCGCGTCGTCGTTGTACATGCCGTACGCGGCGAGTTGCGACAGTTCGAGAAACGGCGTGCCCGGATCGAGCAGTTGCGCGATCCGCTCGCGCGGCAGCAGCTTGCCGCGGCTCGTGTGCTTGTCGCGCGCGGCCTGGCCGCCGCCCTGCGCGAGTTGCTCGATCTTCGCGCGCAGATCGGCGACGAGCGCTTCGAGCGCCGCCGCGTTCGCGCGAAAGTCGTCCGAGCGTGGGTTCAGTTTCGATTCGATGATCGGCATGACGTCGCTTCTCCAAAGTGCGGCGTATTGAGGGGGCTCACGCGCGCTTGCATCACAGCGTTTCGGCAAACAGCTCCCGGCCGATCAGCATGCGACGAATCTCGCTCGTGCCCGCGCCGATTTCATAGAGCTTCGCATCGCGCCACAGACGACCGACCGGATACTCGTTGATATAGCCATTGCCGCCGAGAATCTGGATCGCCTCGCCAGCCATCCAGGTCGCCTTTTCGGCCGTGTACAGAATCACGCCCGCGCAGTCCTTGCGGAGCTGGCGCACATGGTCGTTGCCGAGCGTGTCGAGTTGGCGGCCCACCGCGTACAGATACGCGCGGCATGCCTGCAGCGTCGTGTACAGATCGGCGACTTTGCCCTGGATCAGTTGGAATTCGCCGATCGACTGGCCGAACTGCTTGCGGTCGTGGATATACGGCACGACCGCGTCCATCACCGCGACCATGATGCCGGTCGGGCCGCCCGCGAGCACCGCGCGTTCGTAGTCGAGACCGCTCATCAGCACTTTGACGCCGCCGTTCAATGCCCCAAGGATATTTTCCTCCGGCACTTCGACGTCCTGGAACACCAGCTCGCCGGTGTGCGAGCCGCGCATGCCGAGCTTGTCGAGCTTCTGCGCGACCGAGAAACCCTTCATGCCCTTCTCGACGATGAACGCGGTGATGCCGCGCGAATTCGCTTCGGGATCGGTCTTTGCATAGACGACCAGGGTGTCGCAGTCGGGGCCGTTGGTGATCCACATCTTGGTGCCGTTCAGCACGTAACGATCGCCCTTCTTCTGGGCGCGCAGCTTCATGCTGACCACGTCCGAGCCCGCGTTCGGCTCGCTCATCGCGAGCGCGCCGACGTGCTCGCCCGACACGAGCTTCGGCAGATACTTGCGCTTCTGCGCGTCGGTGCCGTTGCGATGAATCTGGTTCACGCACAGGTTCGAATGCGCGCCGTACGACAGGCCAACCGATGCCGACGCACGCGAAATTTCCTCCATCGCGACCATGTGCGCGGTATAGCCCATGTTCGCGCCGCCGTACTCTTCGGAAACCGTCATGCCGAGCACGCCGAGGTCGCCGAACTTGCGCCACAGGTCCATCGGGAACTGATCGGTGCGATCGATCTCCCCGGCGCGCGGCGCGATTTCTTTGGCGGCGAACGACGCAATGCTGTCGCGCAGCATTTCGATCTCTTCGCCGAGCGGGAACTGCAAACCGGGCAGATTGGGCATTGCGGTGTCTCCTGAGTTCGTGGGCGGCCGCTGGTGGAGCGCGAAGCGGCACGCGGAAGCATGTCAACGCGCATTTCACGCCAGATTGACGTATGCGTCAATAGGTATTTTTGAGTGTTACTCAGAAATTTACAAACCCGCATGAGCCGGCCGATTCGGTGCTACGATCGCGTTCACCGGGCATAGACGCAGCGTTCAATCGCCAGCTCGAGCCCCAATCCGCATCAAAAATCTGAATTTTACTCATATGACGGTTGCCGAGAAGGCCGGATTACCTGTCTCGCGTCGCCAGCCGGCCGGGCGCAAGTCGCAGCAGCGCGTGAAGGAGATTCTTCAGGCGGGGCGCGACGTGTTCTCCGAAAAGGGCTACGAACGCGCGACGACCGCGGAAATCGCGCAGCGCCTGGGCGTTTCCGAGGCGACGGTGTTCAGCTACTTTCGCGGCAAGCGCGAGTTGTGCGCTCGTGTCATCGGCGATTGGTACGACGAGATCATCGACGCGATCGAAGCGGGCCTGCCGCGCGACGGCAACGTGCGCCAGCAGTTCGCGTTCATCGTGCGCATGCATCTGCGGCTGATGCTCGTGAATGGCACCGATCTGTGCGCGCTGGTGCTGTCCGAAGGGCGCGCGCGGCATCACGAACTGAGCGAAGCGCTGACCGAACTGCAGCGCCGCTACACCGCGCCGTTGATGCGCGTGCTCGCGCAAGGCCAGCAAAGCGGCGAGATTCGCTCCGACATGCCGCTGCGCCTGTTGCGCTCGATGGTGTTCGGCCCGATGGAGCATGTGCTGTGGGACGCGACGCTGACGAACCGGCAGATCGATATCGACGCCACCGCCGATCAGCTGATCGACGTGCTGTGGGTCGCGCTGACGCCGCCCGACCTCGCGCTCGGCGCGTTGCAGCGCTTTCGCGTGGAAGTGGCCGCAGCGAGTCGTCGTTTCGACGAAGCCAGCGCCGCGGCCGGCGAAGGCAAGGCCGAGGCCCCCGGCCCGGCAAGCGCCGCGCGCCGCGAGAAAAGCGGCTAATCTACGAGCTTTCCCGCCGCAGCCCGAAGGAGAGCCCAAGTGCCCGCAGCGACAAGCGCGAAGGAAAGCAACAAGCGAAGCGAGAAGTCTGGCGAAGAACGCGGCGACAAACCGCAAGCCGCAAAGAAAGCGCCAACGAAAAAATCAACCGAAACGTCGTCCGGATCCACGTCCGCCGCACGCATTCGCATCGGCATCGGCGGCTGGACCTATGCGCCGTGGCGCGGGCCGTTTTATCCGGAAGACCTGACGCAAAGCCGCGAACTCGAATATGCGAGCCGGCATCTGACGTCGATCGAAATCAACGGCACGTTCTACGGTTTGCAGAAACCGGCCAGCTATGAGAAGTGGTATCAGGAGACACCCGACGATTTCGTGTTCTCGCTAAAGGCGCCGCGTTACGCGACCAACCGCAAGGTGCTCGCCGAAGCCGGCGACACGATCGAGCGATTCTTCGCAAGCGGCGTGCTGCTGCTCAAGCAGAAGCTCGGGCCCATCAACTGGCAGTTCGCGCCGACCAAAAAATTCGACGCCGACGATTTCGAGGCCTTTCTGAAGCTGCTGCCCGCGAGCATCGAAGGACAAAAGCTGCGGCACGCGGTCGAGGTTCGTCACGATTCGTTCAGGACACCGGAACTCATCGCGCTGGCGCGCAAGTACAAGGTCGCGGTCGTGCTCGCGGCCGACAGCGAGTATCCGCAGATCGCCGACATCACCGCGCCGTTCGTCTACGCGCGCATCATGGGCACGAGCGAAAAGCAAGCCAAAGGCTATTCGACGAAAGCGCTCGACGCATGGGCCGAACGCGCGCGCCAGCTCGCCGCGGGCATCACGCCCGACGATCTCGAGACCTGCGCGGAGCCGCCCGCGAAAGCCGCCACGCGCGACGTCTATCTATATGTGATCAGCGGCTTCAAGGAGCGCAATCCGGCCGCCGCGATGGCGTTGCTCAAGAAGCTCTGAATCCGCCGCGCCGCCTGCCCGCCGGTCCGCCTGCCATGAGGCCGGCGCGGGTGTCATAATCGCGCCAGCGCATCCGTGCGCGGTCGCGTCGGCTTCGCGTCAAGCCCGACGCAAGACCTTGCGTCAAACCTCGCCCGAGGCACGCAGTAACCCAACCCGCACGGTCCACGTCAAACCCACGCGGCGCCCGCACGCCCTCATCGCGGCGGCGCTCGCATAATCAGGCGGCAAGGCCGCCTCATCAACCGATTGCGGAGAACATCTTGAGCGCCCTCGACAATCCCCTGCACGATCAGGAAGTCGGCTCGGCCGACGCCACCCAGGACACCACGCGCATCGACGACGTGCGCATCGGCGCGGTCCGTCCGCTGATTTCCCCCGCGCTGCTGCAGGACGAACTGCCGGTGCCGCCCGCGGTGCAGTCGCTGGTCGAGACGACTCGCGTCGAAATCGCCGACATTCTGCACAGCCGCGACGACCGGCTCGTGCTGATCGTCGGCCCCTGTTCGATTCACGACCACGACCAGGCGATCGAATACGCGCGCAAGCTGAAGGCCGCCGCCGATCACTACCGGGACGATCTGCTGATCGTGATGCGCGTGTACTTCGAGAAACCGCGCACGACGGTGGGCTGGAAAGGCTACATCAACGATCCGCGTCTGGACGGCAGCTTCCGCATCAACGAAGGCCTGCGTCTCGCCCGGCAATTGCTGCTCGACATCAACGGTCTGGGCCTGCCCACGGCGACCGAGTTTCTCGACCTGTTGAGCCCGCAATACATCGCCGATCTGATCGCGTGGGGTGCGATCGGCGCGCGCACGACCGAGAGCCAGAGTCATCGTCAGCTCGCGTCGGGCCTGAGCTGCCCGATCGGCTTCAAGAACGGCACCGACGGCGGCGTGCAGATCGCCGCCGACGCGATCGTCGCGGCGCGTGCGAGCCACGCGTTCATGGGCATGACCAAAATGGGCATGGCCGCGATCTTCGAAACGCGCGGCAACGACGACGCGCACGTGATCCTGCGCGGCGGCAAGAAAGGGCCGAACTACGACAGCGCGTCGGTGCAGGCGACCTGTGAAGCGCTGAGTTCAGCGGGTCTGCGCGAGCAGGTGATGATCGACTGCTCGCATGCGAACTCGAACAAATCGCACTTGCGGCAGATCGAGGTCGCGGACGATATCGCGCGGCAACTGTCGGAGCGCGAGCGCCGCATCATCGGTGTGATGCTCGAAAGTCATCTGGAAGAAGGCCGTCAGGATCTGAAGGCCGGTGTGCCGTTGCGTTACGGCGTGTCGATCACGGATGCCTGCGTGAGCTGGGCGCAGACCGAACCGGTGCTCGCCACGCTCGCCGAGGCAACCCGCAAGCGTCGCGCGGGCTGACAGGGCAACGCACGGACCGCCCGATCGCGATGGCCGCGGCGGGTCCGCTTCAGACTCGATCGAAGCCGGTCGAGCCCACGAACGCCTGGCTCAAGGAGCCAGACACACGCGCCGCACCAGCTGCCGGCGAATCGCCTGGCCGGGCTGGGCAGCGCGTGATCCTCACGCCCGACGCATCACTCACGCGCGCCTCACAGCGGGGCTGCGGCGCGCATCGCGAATGCTCCGACGTGAAGCGCGTTGCTTACGACGCGTTGACGGCTTCCTTGAACGCCTTGCCTGCGGTGAACTTCACCGTCTTGGCCGCGGCGATCTGGATCTCTTCGCCCGTCGACGGATTGCGCCCCACGCGTGCCGCGCGCGCGCCGGTCGAGAACGAACCGAAACCGACCAGTTGCACCGTATCGCCGCTCACCACGGCCTTGGTCACTGCCTCGACGATCGCGTCGATGGTCTGGCCGGTTGCCGCTTTGCTTTCGCCCGTCGCTGCGGCGACTGCATCAATCAGTTCCTGTTTGTTCATAGCACTTCCCGTATGGTAATCATGGAACCGGCGCCCTCTGAGGCGCCGGGACCGACACACTAACGCATAGGCGCACCTTCGCGCAAACCCTTGGTGTAAGGCTTGTATCAAGGCGGAGGCGCCGTTTTGACGTTTTTGCGCCCCAAACTGCCATAAGAATCGCGAGCTTATGCGCGCGCGCCGCCTCATGAGCATTCGCCGCGCATCACAATCCGTTGCAATTTCAGTACTTTAGGTCGCGTTACGCGATCCCGCGCCGGCTTCCCGATGACGATAGCCCTTTTCCCGATGCGCGGGCGCACCATTTGCGACACATGTCACAAGTTAACTATCGGCAAGACATAAAGAAGTGAGAATTCGCCACTTTGCAACATGCGCGCTGCTCGGCGCGTTGTCGTCGGCGGCGGCCGCGGCCGACGACAACGCGTGCGCGACCCTCGTCGGTGCGACGAACTCCAGCGCCGCGCAGAGCTTTTCGCTACGCGACGGCGAACCGGTCGACTTCGTCGGCGGCGGAAAGACGGTGCACGGCAAGCTGCTCGTGTTCAGCGACGGCGACGTGTTTCGCGCGTATTGGCAGCCCGATGACAGCCCGGAAAAATACGTGCTCGCGAATGCTGGCGCCGACGCGGTCCGGCTCGTCTCGGCCGCGCCGCGTGGCACGCCCGCGCCGGCCGGCCAGCCCGGCACCGCCATGCGGCCGCAGCGGGTGCTGTCGTGCCCCACGCTTTGAGCATGCGCGAAGGCCGCCTTTTGCTCGAGTCTCGCGATCGGCATCCGGCACGAACGTCTGGTTCCAGCGCCGCCAACACGCGCCGCCAGGTAGTACTTACCGCCCGACTATCCGTAAGCGCGCAGCCGGGTTCACGGACCCTTGACTGCGATGCTCCGTTACCCCTTTGAGCGCTCAAGTTAATCAGCCTCGCGCCGATATAAACAGCTGCGTTTAGCGCGCAAACGTTAAAGGGATGGCGATGGCTTGGCTTGCGAGATTGAAGAAGGTACTGTCGGTCGCCGAGGGTGACCGGGAGCTGATGCGTGCGCAGTTGCACGCGTTCCGCCGCCAGGTACCGCTTCTCTACTTCATCCTGCTCGTCAACACGGCGGCGGTGGCGGCGACGCATCTGGACAGCGCGCCGGCCTGGCTGTCGATGTATGTGCCCGGCACGCTCGGCGCGCTGTGTGTGTTTCGCTGCGTGCGCTGGTGGCGCAAACGCAACCATAAGATGACGGACGCTCAGGCGGTCCGCGAATTGCGCAGCGTGACATGGATCGTCGGCGTGTTCGGCGTCGCGTTCAGCGGCTGGTCGGTGCTGCTGTTTCCGTACGGCACCGCCTACCAGCAGGGGCAGGTCGCGTTCTATATGGCGACGACGCTGGTCGGCAGCATGTTCTGCCTGATCCATCTGCGCAAGCCCGCGCTTCTGCTGCTTTGCATCGTCATCCTGAGTTTCTCCGGCTTCCTCGTGTCGAGCGGCTCGCCGGTGTTCTTCGCGATGGCCGTCGACATGGCGCTGGTCGGCGTCGCGCTCGCGGCGGTCATCCAGCTTTACTGGCGCACGTTTGCAGACGCGGTGCACGCGCAACGCGAACTGCAGGCAAGCCAGCACAACACCCAACGGCTCAGCGACGACAACTACCGGCTCGCCAGCATCGACAGTCTGACCGGCCTGCCGAACCGGCGCAGTTTCTTCGCGGCGCTGAGCGCGATATCGGAGCAGGCGCTCGAAACCGGTGGCGGCTTCAACGTCGGCCTCATCGATCTGGACGGCTTCAAGCAGGTCAACGACATTTACGGTCACGCGAGCGGCGACCTCGTGCTGCAGGAAGTCGGCACGCGGCTCGTGTTGATCGGCGAAACGGGCCTGATGTTCGCGCGTCTGGGCGGCGATGAATTCGGCGTGCTCGTGCGCCACAAGGTGTCGAACGAAGCGCTGGTCGAGTTGGGGCAGCGTATCTGCGATGCGCTCAGCCAGCCTTATCAAGTCGCCGACAATGTCGCGGAGCTGTCGGGCACGATCGGCTGGGCCGCGTTTCCCGACGCGGGCTCGACGGTCGCGCAGGTGTTCGAACGCGCCGACGCCGCGCTCTATGTCGGCAAGGAAAACCGCCGCGGCATGCCGGTGATTTTCTCGACCGAACACGAAACGCAGATGCGGCGTCTAAGCCTCGTCACGCAGGAGCTGCGCCATGCGGACCTCGAAGCGGAGCTGTTCCTCGAGTTCCAGCCGATCTACGATCTGCTCACGCGCCGGCCGATCGGCCTCGAAGCGCTCGGTCGATGGCACAACGCGCGGCTCGGCATGGTCAGGCCGGAGGAATTCATTCGGATTGCAGAGCGGACCGAGCTGATCCTCGGCATCACCGACGTGCTGCTGCGCCAGGCGCTCGCCGAGGTCGCGCACTGGCCCGCCGATCTGTATCTGTCGTTCAACCTGTCCGCGATCGATATCTCGACGTCGGCGCGCGCGCGCCGCCTGATCGACATCGTCGCGGCAAGCGGCGTGTCGCCGCATCGCGTGACGTTCGAAATGACCGAAACCGCGTTGACGCGCGATTTCGAGCAGGCGCACAGCGCGATGACGATGCTGAAGCAGGCCGGCTGCCGGCTGTCGCTCGACGATTTCGGCACCGGCTATTCGAGCCTCAGCTACGTGCATCGGCTGCCATTCGACGCGATCAAGATCGACCGCAGCTTCGTGAGCGACGTCGATACCAATAGCGCCTCGAAGAAGATCATCAAATCCGTGATCGACCTATGCCGCAACCTCGGGCTCGAATGCGTGGTCGAAGGACTCGAAACACCGCTGCAGGCCCAGGTCGTGAAGGCGCTCGGCGCGCGCGCGGTGCAGGGTTATCTGTTCAGCCTGCCGATGCGGGCGAGCGCGGTCGGCACGTTTCTGTGGACCGCGCTCGCCCAGAGTCACGCGGCGCAGACGCATTCGTAGCGCTCGATCGCTCCAGGGCAGCGCCGCTCAATACGCCAACTTCGGATACCAGTCGGTACCACGGCCGCCCGGCGTCATGTCGAGGATCGTCCACAACGACATCGGATCGGGCGCGCCGCGCGGATCCTGTCCGGGGTCCGACGTCGACGGCCCCATCTCCTCGGCCCAGAAGTGCCGCACGACGCCGCCCGTGCGCGTGAATACGTTCAGCGCGGGAAGGTCGTCGCCGGCGGGATCTTCGGCCGCGTAATCGCGATTGAACGTGTTGCCGCCCGACGAATACAGCCGCAGATGCCGCCAGCCGCGCTCCTGCCTGAACGCGACGAGCCTGTCGATCGGCGAGCGGCCGATCACCGCGAACGCGACGCGCTGCAGGATATCGGGCATTTCGCCGTCCCACGCGCTCAGTAGCGACGTGCACATCGGGCACGGCCGCGCGCGTTGCGGTCCGAACATCCAGTTGTAGGTCACGAGCGTGTCGTGCGCGCCGAACATCTGCGATAGCGTGACCGGGCCCGCTTCGCCGTCGAAGCGGTAATCCTCCAGCACGACGCCGCCCGCCGGCAGCGCGCGACGCTGCGCGGCGATACGCTCGATCTGGCGGCGCAGCTCGATCTCCTCGGCGAGCAACGCGTTGCGCGCGCGTCGATATTCGGGGCTCTCGCCCGGAAAGCGCGAGGGCAAGTCGGCCAGTTCGCGGGCCGGTTTCAGCGTATGCATCGAAGTGTTTGCGTCGTTCATCAGTCATCTCCTTGTGAGAAATCGTCAGAAAAACGGACGGAAGACGAGCGGGCCTCGTCGCTTTGCCGCCCTTCCTGTAGGGACGACGAACGAGGCCGCGGAAAATAGACAGGCCTCGCCATGATTTTGCAGCGGCGGCTTTTTGCGGCGATTTTGCCGGCGGTTTGACCACCCACTCGCCAGGCGCCGGCGCAAGGTATGCTTGCGCCAAACAGCAAGCTCGTTACACCCGCCAACACCACCCGGCACGCGCACCACGCACGACGCGGCGCCTTGGGGAACGCACATGCCGCTTCGTCTGCCGCCCCTGCCCGCGCTTCGCTTTTTCGAAGCGGCCGGCAGGCATCAAAGTTTCAAGCTCGCCGCCGCCGAGCTGAACGTCACGCCGAGCGCGATCAGTCACGGCATCGTCGGACTCGAGGGAGCGCTCGGCGTCGAACTGTTCGTGCGCGAGCCGCGCGGCATCTCGCTAACGGCGATTGGCGCGGATTGTCTGTCGTACGTCTCCGAGGCGTTTTCGCTGATCGCGATCGGCACGCAACGTCTGCCCAATGCCCGAGTATCTGACGCTGTGTCATATGCCGATCGGGCTGGGCGCCACCGCGCTTGCGCTGATCGGCCTGTTCAACATGGCGGGCAGTTGGGCATGCGGTTGGCTCGGCGGCCGGTTCCGCCAACATCATGTGCTCGGCTGGCTTTATCTGATTCGCAGCGCGACGATCGCCGCATTCTTCGCGCTGCCGAAAAGCGCTGTGTCCGTGGTGATTTTCGCGGCGGTGATGGGCCTCACGTGGCTCGGCACCGTACCGCTGACGAGCGGGCTAGTCGCCAAGGTGTTCGGCACCCGTCACCTCGGCAGCCTGTTCGGCGTGTGCTTTCTGAGCCATCAGATCGGCTCGTTTCTCGGCGCGTGGCTCGGTGGCCTCGTGTTCGATCTGACGGGCTCGTACTCACTGCTATGGGTAGCGACGGTCGCGGCGGGATTGATCGCGGCACTGCTGCATTTCCCGATCGACGACACCGTGGTGATGACGCCCGCGCGGCGTTCATCTCGCCCCGCGCAGGCGTGATGCGAATTGCCGATAGAGATGCTGAAGCGATTCCAGCCGAGGCTACTTTTTCGGTGTATCCGCCGCGTCTTTCGGCACACGCCCCATCAGATAGAACTCGTCGTTCGGACGCATCGAGATCACGTTGGCGATCCGGTTCGACAGCCCGAAAAACGCGGTGATTGCCGCGATGTCCCAGATGTCTTCATCGGTGAAGCCGTGGCCGCGCAGTGTCTGGAAGTCTTCTTCGTCGACCGCGCCCGACGCGCGGCACACCTTCAGCGCGAAATCGAGCATCGCCTTCTGGCGGTCCGTGATGTCGGCCTTGCGGTGATTGACCGCGACCTGATCGGCGAGCAGCGGCACTTTTTCGTAGATGCGCAGAATCGCGCCGTGGGCGACCACGCAGTAAAGACAATCGTTGACCGCGCTCGTCGCGACCACGATCATCTCCCGCTCGCCTTTCGTTAGACCGCCCTCTTTCAGCATCAACGCATCGTGATAAGCGAAGAACGCGCGGAATTCGTCGGGCCGATGCGCGAGCGTCAGAAACACGTTCGGCACGAAACCCGCTTTCTCCTGCACTTCGAGAATGCGGGCACTGATGTCTTCGGGCCACTCGCTCGGCTCGGGCACCGGGTAGCGGCTGATGGGTTGAAGCGTGGCCATGTGCTGTCTCCGTGATCTCTGTCGGGGTATGCCGACCATTGTAGCAACGCGATTTCGCGCTCGCCCGCGCTTCACCAGGTCCGCTCGATCACGTCCGACATTGCCGCCCGTATCGTCTAGACTTTCAGTTCGGCATGCGTGAAGCCGCCCGGCACGGCGGCGACGAAAGGAGTGACCATGTCAAACGATACGCACGACGCGCGGGCCCCGGTGGTCAAGGTGCGGCCCGAACGGGAAATCGCGACGATGCAGCAGTTGCCCTATTTCGTCGGCATTTCGGCGGGCACCGCGGGCAGCACCGGGCTGTCGATGTACATGGTCGTGGTCCCGCCTGGCGGCCATGCGGAGCCGCACTTTCACGCCGACTACGAGACGGCGATCTATATGCTCGAAGGCAAGATCGAGACGCGCTACGGCCCGGGCTTGCGCGAGTCGGTCATCACCGAGCCGGGCGACTTCCTGTTCATTCCGCCGGGCGTGCCGCATCAGCCGTTCAATCTCGACGCGAACGCCGCGGCGCGCGCGATCGTCGCGCGCAATCACGCGGAGGAGCATGAGCGCGTGGTGCCCTATGATCCGTCCGAGGATGCGTGAGGCAACGGGCCTCTTCCCGGACCGCCTCGCCTGAAGCGAGGCAAATCATGCTTCTCAAACCGGTTTGATCCACTTGCCGCGCGGCGCATGCAGGCCGCGCCGCGTCGTGCGCCGCGCCCATTCGTCGGTCGCGCGCGACTTCGTCGGCGTTCTTTCACAACGCCGACTCGCCACCTGTGCTAAAGCCGACCAGAACCGCCGCGAAGATCACCGCACGTCTCGCGGAGTGAATGAACAGTAGACGAAACATGCGGCATCACGCTCGATGCCGCTTTGCCAAAATCTAAAAATAAATTGACGGCATTTTTAGCTCGTATATCCTAGCTAGTGGGAGATCTTGTGGGCGGCGCGGCGAATTAAGCTAGTACCGTTTCTTCTCGATCAACCCGTGTCCTGTTTCTTCAATATCCGCTGTGGATTCGAAACAGGCCGTTCAATACCCTCAACTACGCCAGTCGAGTGTCATCGTGAGAGTCCGAGGCCCTTTGGTGAATTGGAATCGCAGTCAGGCGCGTTGTACTTGCGCTGACGGCGCCAGCGCCGACGGCAGCAACGGCAGCCTTGCGTTTCGCCGCTTTCTGTCCGTCATCACAGTCCTGTCGCGTCGTTCCGTTCGACGCCGCAACGTCCTCTCCGCGCGCGCGTTCATCGCGGTGCGCACAGACGAAGTCGCTTCGCTGCTGCCGTAGCGCCTCTCGTCTTTCTCTTTTCGCTGCTCGATTCGTCCGTTTGCTCGCGTTTTCGCGAGTTGGCTGCTTGCGTCCGCGCGGCACTGACTGATCACCGCGCATCGCGACGGATTCAGTCGAACCGCTTCTAATCGGTAAGCGCTGCGCGTTATTGCGCGGATTCGCTTTGGCGTCGACTCGCCTTGACGTTTTCCCACCTCGCCGCGCGATATTTCGCACCTTCGGCGACGCGTGTCGCCAGCGCATGCATACACGAAACCCTGCACCATGACCCAGGTCGCGGACCAAAACAGAGAGAACAATCATGCATGACATCGACGAATTTCTGAAAAAGCATCATGTCACCGAAATCGAAGCAATTATTCCGGACATGGCCGGCATCGCGCGCGGCAAGATCATTCCGCGCAGCAAGTTCGAATCGGGCGAGTCGATGCGTCTGCCGCAGGCGGTGATGATCCAGACCGTCACCGGCGACTATCCGCAAAGCGATTCGCTGACCGGCGTCACCGATCCCGATATGGTGTGCGTACCCGACGCGAGTACGATCCGGATGATTCCGTGGGCAGTCGACCCGACCGCGCAGGTGATTCACGATTGCGTGCATTTCGACGGCACCCCGGTCGAAATCTCGCCGCGCTGTGTGTTGCGGCGCGTGCTCGATCTATATAAGGCGCGCGGCTGGAAACCGGTGATCGCGCCGGAGCTCGAGTTCTATCTGGTCGACATGAACCGCGATCCCGATCTGCCGTTGCAACCGCCGGTCGGACGCACGGGTCGCGCCGAAACCGGACGCCAGGCGTATTCGATCGAAGCGGTCAACGAATTCGACCCGTTGTTCGAAGACATCTACGAGTACTGCGACGTGCAGGAACTCGAAGTCGATACGCTGATACACGAAGTCGGCGCCGCGCAGATGGAAATCAACTTCATGCACGGCGATCCGCTCAAGCTCGCGGACAGTGTGTTTCTCTTCAAGCGCACCGTGCGCGAAGCGGCGTTGCGTCACAAGATGTACGCGACTTTCATGGCGAAGCCGATGGAAGGTGAGCCGGGCTCGGCGATGCACATGCATCAAAGCCTCGTCGATATGGAAACCGGCCGCAATCTCTTCACCGCCGCCGACGGCGAGCCGACCTCGCTGTTCACCGGCTATATCGCCGGCTTGCAGAAATACACACCGGCGCTGATGCCGATCTTCGCGCCGTACATCAATTCGTACCGGCGTCTGTCGCGTTTCATGGCCGCGCCGATCAATGTCGCGTGGGGTTATGACAATCGCACGGTCGGCTTCCGGGTTCCGCATTCCGCGCCGGTCGCGCGCCGCATCGAGAACCGGATTCCGGGTGTCGATTGCAATCCGTATCTGGCGATTGCCGCGACCTTGGCGGCGGGCTATCTCGGCATCACGCAGCGGCTCGCCGCGACCGAACCGCTGGCGAGCGACGGCTATGCTCTGCCCTATCAATTACCGCGCAATCTCGAAGAAGGCTTGACGTCGATGAGCGCGTGCGAACCGATTGCCGAAGTACTCGGCGAGCAGTTCGTCCGCGCGTATCTCGCGTTGAAAGAGACCGAATACGAAGCGTTTTTCCGCGTGATCAGTTCGTGGGAACGCCGGCATTTGCTGCTGCACGTTTGAGTGCTGCGGGCCAATCGGTCAATGAGAACCTTGAAAAGACGGAGGCAGTATGAGCTATAAGACTGAAGACGTGATGTATACGCAAAAGGAAACGTCGCAGCATGGCGGCACGAAGGACGCGCCGACCTCGCAAGCCACATCGCGCAGCACCGCCGAATACCGCGCGCTCGATGCCGCGCATCACATCCATCCGTTCTCGGATATGGGCTCGCTCAATCGCGCGGGTTCTCGCGTGATCGTCAAGGCCCAAGGCGTGTACCTGTGGGACTCGGAGGGCAACAAGATCATCGACGGCATGGCGGGACTGTGGTGCGTGAACGTCGGCTACGGCCGCCAGGAACTGCCCGACGCCGCATTCCGGCAGATGCGGGAACTGCCGTACTACAACACGTTCTTCAAGACGACGCATCCGCCCGTGATTGAACTGTCTGCCCTGCTCGCCGAACTGACGCCCGCCCCATTCAATCACTTCTTCTACTGCAACAGCGGCTCGGAAGGCAACGACACCGTGCTGCGCATCGTCCATCAATACTGGGCGACGCACCGACAGCCCGCGAGGAAGTTCGTCATCGCGCGCAAAAACGCTTATCACGGGTCGACGATCGCGGGCGGCACGCTCGGCGGCATGGCTTATATGCATGAGCAGATGCCATCGAAAGTCGAGAACATCGTGCATATCGATCAGCCCTATTTCTTCGGCGAAGCGGCAAGCGATCAGACGGCGGAAGAATTCGCGCTGGCTCGCGCGCGGCAGCTCGAAGCGAAGATTCTCGAACTCGGTGCGGACAATGTCGCCGCATTTATCGGTGAGCCTTTCCAGGGAGCGGGCGGCGTGATTTTTCCGGCTGAGACGTATTGGCCGGAAATCGAGCGCATTTGCCGCAAGTACGACGTGCTGCTCGTCGCGGACGAAGTGATCGGCGGCTTCGGCCGAACCGGCGAATGGTTCGCGCATCAGCACTTCGGCTTCGAGCCGGACCTGATCACGCTCGCGAAGGGACTGACGAGCGGTTACGTGCCGATGGGAGCTGTCGGTCTACATGATCGCGTCGCCCGCGCACTGATCGACAACGGTGACTTCAATCATGGCCTCACCTACTCCGGGCATCCGGTCGCGGCGGCCGTCGCGCTTGCGAATCTGAAACTGCTGCGCGACGAGAGGATCGTGGAGCGCGTCAAAGTGGATACGGGTCCGTACTTTCAGAACAAACTGCGTGAGACGTTCGCCGGTCATCCTATCGTTGGCGAGATCAGCGGCGCGGGCCTCGTGGCGGGCGTGCAACTCGCCGAGGAGCCGCTCGGGCGCAAGCGCTTCGCGAATGGCGGCGATGTCGGTACGATGTGCCGCGACTTCTGCTTCAACGGCAATCTGATCATGCGCGCGAGCGGCGACCGGATGTTGCTGTCGCCGCCGCTCGTGGTCAGCCGGCCGGAAATCGACGAAATCGTCTCAAAGGCAAAAGCGGCGATCGATGCGACCGCGCGACAGGTGGGCATCCGATAGCACTGCGTGGTTGCGATTCAGTTTCCCTCAGCCGTCGAGTGCCCGCACAGCCTTCAAATCGCCGGTCAGCCGCAGGATCGCACCGATCATCCGCCCCCCGTGACCGCCGCCGGAATGCGCGGCGGTCCTACTTTACGTTGTACCGGTCGCGCGAGCGTTCCAGGTTATGGTCAGAAAGGCCACCAGCCCTTACCGCCGTTGCCTGCATCATGGTCCGGGTGCGACCCGTCATGATGCCCGTGCGTGTCGGAGTCCCGGTCGAAGTCGAAAAGATCGAACAGGTCGCCGATCGCGGGCGCATTGACCGGGCGACTTCGTTCCGTCGAGCACCCCTCGTTGATCTGTTCGACGGCCGCCTGGCCCGTCAGCCGTCGTCCGGCGCGAGGAAATGCCACGCCTTGTCCTTGCGCGTCTCCAACCCGTAGCGCCACGCGTGATGACCATTGCTCGCACACCGCAATAGCGTCGGGATAAAAACATTGCAAGCGTATGACAGCGAGTGCGGTTGTCTATCGACGTGTAGCACCGTATGCTTGGATACGTCGCTTTCCGTTCGTCAACTTCGAGAAGGTCATTCAGTCATGAACGAATACTGCATGTTCAAGGGAAAACTGCTGCGCGCGGCGCCTTTCAAAGATTCGTATATAGGCAGTCCGCACTATGTGATCACGGTGACCGGCAACGACAACACGCCATTCAACATCGTCGTCAATTCGGCGTCGACGCAACCGGGCGCAAGCGGTAACGACGACGTGTACTTCTATGCCGATCTGAACTTCGCCGATCCACTCACCGCGAAACTGCAGCCCCTGACCCTCGGCCTCTACACGAGCGGCTTTCCACGGCTCGATTACTTCCAGGACAGCAGCCTGCTCGACATTCACCGCATGCGGCCCGTCCCCTACGAGGATCAAAACGGCAACCGCGCCGACGTCAACGACATCATCGACGAAATCCTCACCATCGACGAAAGCAAGCCGTCGCAAAGTCTGCCCTACGACAACGGCAGCGGCCAGTTGCACAACCGCGATTTCTGGACACCGACCACCGCGGGCATCGTGGTCTACGGGTTCGGCTTTCTGTTTCTGCCGAAGAAGGACGGTCTTCACGAGACTCACATGAATCAGGGCAATCCGCGCGGCCCGCATTACAACGAAAACGGCGCGTTCCAGGACGGCGCGGTGATCGTGCAGCGCGCCGATGGGTTTGCCGCGATGTTTACCGCGTTTCAGACACAGTATTTGCCGACCAATGCGGCCGGCGATCCGGCGGCGAATGCAGTGGCGTTGCCGGTTTATATTCAGCAAGGTTGATAGCGTCGCTCGTGCATGGGGCAAGTGGAAACCGCCGCGATGCGCGGGAAACAGGTTCTTGCAAAGGGGAAAACCAGATCGCGCGCAAAAGTCCCTCGCGATACGAACGCACCGCGAGAGACGTCGCGTCGATCAGCGCGCGCTCGCGGCGCCGCGACGCGGAATATGCCGCTGCACCACCGCCAGCGCGATCAGCACGATGACCATTGCGATACCGAGCATCAGCAGATAGCCCGATGCGCCACCGGCCGTGATCACCGCGGCCCCGGCGAATGCGCTCAGAATCGCGCCGACGCGGCCGAACGCGAGTGCCGACGCGGTGCCCGTCGCCCGCACGCTGGTCGGATAGACGTATGCGCACAGCGCGTACATCGTCGATTGCACCGCATTGACGAACAGACCGTGCAAGCCGAGACCGACGATCATCAACGCCGTATGCTGCGTCGCGCTGACGCCGAGCAGCATCCATGCACTCGCGACGCCGCCCGCGCAGCACAGCAGCAGCGGCCAGCGCGAGCCGTAGCGCCCGATCGCCAGCGCGCACAGCACCGCGCCGATTACGCCGCCGAGGTTGTACGCGCTCAGGCCATAGCCCGCGAGCGACACGCTCAAGCCCTCACTCGTCAGCATCGACGGCAGCCAGCTGAACGCCGCATACACCGCGAGCAGGCACATGAAGAACGCGCCCCAGATCGCGACGGTGTCGCGCGAACGGCCATCGAGGAACAGCGCGGCAAAGCCGACGTGTTTCTCAGCACTTTGTTCGCGCACATCGGTGAAGCTCGCATCGGCCGACACGTCGCGCGCCATGCGCCGCAGCAGCTTCACGAGTTCGGGCCAGCGATGCGGACGGCGTGCCAGAAAACGCGGCGATTCCGGCAGCGCCGCGAGCAGGACGAGGGCGAGCACGAGCGGCAGCACGCCACCCGCTACGAACAGACCGCGCCAGCCATAAACCGGCAGCATCTGGCCGGCGAACAATCCGGCGACCATACCGCCCAGCGGCACGCACAGAATGGTCGCCGTCACCGCGAAGGTACGAAAACGCGCGGGCGTGAACTCGGCGGTCAGCGTGGTCGACGTCGGCAGCGCGCCGCCGATGCCGAGCCCCGCGATAAAGCGCAGCGCCGCAATGGCCGCGACGTTCGGCGCGAGACTGATCGCGCAGGTCGCCAGGCCGAACACGAACACGCTGCCGATCACCGCCCAGCGGCGGCCGAAGCGATCGGCGAACAGCCCCGCGAACGCGCTGCCGATACCCATGCCGACCAGCCCCGACGCAACCACCGGCGCAAATGCGTTGCGCGTGATGCCCCACTCCTTGGTCAGCATCGGAATCGCGAAGCCGATCAGTTGGCTGTCGAAACCGTCGACGACGATCGACAGCGCCGCGAGCACCACCGCGATTTTCTGCAGCAACGTGTAGGGGCCGTCGTCGAGTGCATGACCGATGTCGACCGTGTTGCCGCCGCGCGCGATGCCGGCGAGCGCCGCGTCGTCGCGCGCGGTCGCGGTCGAGGCCGAAGCGGGAGGAACGAAACTCATGAACCTGTCTCCGTTGTTTGCGCTGCACGCGCGTTGTTCGATTTTTTTTGCTGTCGGCAGTACGGTGCGACGCGATGGGCCGCCTCGGCGAGCTGGCCGCCGAACAGCGAGCCCATCGCGTCGCTCCTCATCAGAACGGATAGTGACGCGGCGTCGTTTGCAGCGTGACCCAGCGCAGATCGGTGAATTCCGCGATCCCCGCCTTGCCGCCGAAGCGGCCGAAGCCACTCGCCTTCACGCCGCCGAACGGCATCTGCGCTTCGTCGTGCACGGTCGGGCCGTTCACGTGACAAATGCCCGACTCGATGCGTTTAGCGACGTTCAGCGCGCGCGCCGTGTCGCGGCTGAACACCGCCGCCGACAGGCCGTATTCGTTGTCGTTCGCACACGCGATTGCGGCTTCCTCGCCACGCACGCGCACGATCGGTTTGACCGGCCCGAACGATTCGTCGTGATAGATGCGCATGTCCGGCGTCACGCGATCGAGCAGCGTCGCGGGCATCAGCGTGGTTTCGCTCTTGCCGCCGCACACGAGCGTCGCGCCTTTGGCGAGCGCGTCGTCGATCAGCGCGTTGCAGCGCTCGACCGTGCTCATGTCGACTACCGAGCCGAGCACGACCGGCCCCTTGCGCGGATCGCCGAGTGGCAGCGCGCGCGAGCGCGCGGCGAGCCGCTCGACGAACGCATCGGCGATGCTGTCGTCGACGATGATCCGCTCGGTCGACATGCAGATCTGCCCGGAATTCGCGAACGCGCCGAACACGGCCGCATCGACCGCGGCGCCGATGTCGGCGTCGTCGAGCACGACGAGCGGCGCCTTGCCGCCTAGTTCGAGCACGCAGGGCTTCAGATTGCGCGCGCACGTTTCGGCGATCAGGCGGCCCACGCGCGTCGAGCCCGTGAAGTTCACGCGACGCACGGCCGGGTGTCCGATCATCGCGTCGACGATGCGCGCGGCGTCGGCCGGCGCATTGGTCACGAAATTCACGGTGCCGCGTGGCAGATCCGCCTCCTGCATCGCCTCGATGATGAGACCGTGCGTGGCCGGGCAGATCTCCGAGCCCTTCAGCACGACCGTGTTGCCGCACGCGAGCGGCAGCGCGATCGCGCGGACCGCGAGTATCACCGGCGCGTTCCACGGCGCGATGCCGAGCACGACGCCCGCGGGCTGACGCACGCCCATCGCGAGACTGCCGGGGACGTCGGATGGGATCAGTTCGCCGGCGATCTGCGTGGTCAGCGCGGCGGCCTCGATCAGCCCGGCCGCCGCGAGATGCACGTTGAAGCCGGCCCAGATGCCCGACGCGCCGGTCTCGGCGGCCATCGCGGCCGCGAAGGCGTCGGCCTTCGCTTCGAGCGCGTGCGCGGCCTTCGTCAGCAGAGCACGGCGCTCGCTCGGTCCGAGCGCGGACCACACCGGAAATGCGGCCGCGGCGGCATCGACGGCGGCCACGGCATCTTCGACGGTCGCGGCCGGCGCGCGCGTCGCGACTTCGCCGTCGAGCGGACTGCGGCGCTCGAAGCTCGCGCCGTTGCGCGCCTGTGTCTGCTCGCCGCCGATCAGCATCGATACGTTTTTCATCGTAGGTCTCTCTCCTGTTCGTGAATGGGAAGCGCCGTTACGCGACGATCGCTTCGACGAGCGTGGGACCGCTTTTCACGTCACCGTCGGTCAGCGCGCGACGCAACACGTCGGCAAGTTCAGCCGCCTCGCTGACGCGCACGCCAGGGCAACCCATGCCCGCCGCGATCGTCACGAAGTCGAGGCCCGGCAGGTCCGTGCCCTGCACGGTCTCGCCAGGCGCGAAACCGAACACCGGCGCGAAATCCTGCAACGCCGCGTAGCGCGTGTTGTTCAGGATCACGAATGTGATCGGTAGCTGCATCTGCACCGCGCTCCAGATCGCCTGAATCGAGTACATGCTTGAACCGTCGCCGATCAGAGCGATCACGCGCTCGCCCGGCCGGGCAAGCGCAACGCCGAGCGCCGCCGGCATACCGTAGCCGAGGCCGCCGCTGTCCATCGTCAGGAACGTGCCGGCGCGCGCGATCGGCAGATAGGTCTGCATGATGGGCCGCGAACTCGGCGCTTCCTCGACGACCATGCCATCGGGATCGCGCACTTCGGCGAGCGTCTGCAACGCGAACGCGACCGACATCCGCTCGCCCCGCGCGGGCGGCAGCGCGCGCGGCGCCACCGCGCGCGGCGCGGGCAACTCGCGCGCTTTGGGCGCGGCGCGCGCGAGCAGATCCTGCACGCCGAGCCGCACGTTGCCGACCGCGGCGATGCCCTGCGGCGTCCATGCGGCAATGCCCGGATCGTCGATCAACTGACACAGCCGCGAGCCCGGCGGCACATGCGGACCATTGCCTTCGACGTGATACGTGAACGCTGGCGCGCCGATCACGAAGATCGCGTCGTGCGCGCCGAGCAACTCGACGATGCGCTCACGCAGCGCCGGCAAAAAGCCCGCGAACAGCCGGTGCGTTTCGGGGAAGCTGCAACGTCCGGTCATCGGCGCGACGTAGACGCGCGCGGAATGCCGCTCCGCGAGGCGCACGACTTCAGCCGCCGCGTCCGCGCGATCGACCGCGCCACCGACCACGAACGCGGGCCGCTCGCACGCGTCGAGCACCGTGCCGATGCGTTCGAGCATCGCCGGATCGGGTCGCATGATGTGCGCGACCTCGCGGTCGGCCACGCGCTCGGCCGGCTGATCCCAGTCGTCGGCGGGAATCGACACGAACACCGGGCCGCGCGGCTCCTGCATCGCGATCGCGTACGCACGCGCGATCGCGAGCGGCACATCCTGCGCGCGAGCCGGCTCGATGCTCCACTTCACGTAGGGCTTCGGCAATTCGGTGGCCTGCGTCGCGGCGAGGAACGGTTCGAACGGCAGGATCGAGCGGGCCTGCTGACCCGCGGTGACGACGAGCGGCGTGCGGTTGCGAAACGCCGTGAAGATATTGCCCATCGCATTGCCGACGCCCGCCGCCGAATGCAGGTTCACGAACGCCGCGTTGCCGGTGGTCTGCGCGTAGCCGTCGGCCATGCCGACCACGACCGCTTCCTGAAGACCGAGCACGTAGCGGAAATCCGCGGGGAAATCGCGGAACATCGGCAGCTCGGTCGAGCCCGGGTTCGCGAAGATCGTCGTCATGCCGACGCGGCGCGCGAAGTCGATGACCGCGTCGCGTACGGTCCACGGCGTGCTCTGTTCTTTTGCGTGTGCCTGATTCTGCTGCGGCGCGCTGCTTGTCATGCGAAGTCTCCTGTCAGGTGAGCGCGGAAAATCGAATGGCCATTATCACGGCCGCCGGGGTAGCCGAAAATTGCCCAATTCGCAAAAAGGCATTACCTTTCGGCATGACTTACAACCTGCAACAACTGCAGGCGTTCGCGGTGATCGTCGAGAGCGGCAGCCTCGGACGCGCCGCCGAAGCGCTGCACATCACACAGCCGGCCTTGAGCCGGACCATCCGCCGTCTCGAGGAACAGGTCGGCGCGCCGCTGTTCGAGCGGCATTCGCGCGGCATGCATTTGACCGCGGTCGGCGAGGCGCTGCTGCCGCACGCGAACCTGTTGCAACGCGAAGCCGAACAGGCGCGCGAGGAAATCGACGCGATGCGCGGCCTCGCGCGCGGCACGATCCGCGTCGGCGCGGTCGGCAGCATCGCGAGCCTCGTGCTGCCGCTCGCGGTGAGCGGCGTGTTGACGAAGTGGACGAACCTGCGCGTGGAGATCATCGAGGGCGTGTGGGACCGGCTCGCCGATGCGCTCGTCAAACGTCAGATCGATCTCGCGCTCAGCATGGCCGTGCCCGATACCGACGAGATCACCGCGATCGCCGATTGCCGCTGGGAAGACGCGAGCTACGTGGTCGCCGCGCTCGATCATCCGCTGCGGCGCAAGCCCGACCTCACGCTCGCCGACACGCTGGGCGAACGCTGGGCGATTCCGCCGCGCGGCACCGGCCCGTTCGAGCACATGCAGAGTGTGTTTGCCGAGCGCGGGCTGGGACTGCCGAACGTCGTCGTCGAAACGCGCTCGGTCACGGCGCTGAAGAGCCTGGTCGCGCGTTCGGGCTTTCTGAGCTGGATGGCGTCGACGATGTACGTGACCGAAAGCAAGGCCGGCGTGTTCGATACGCTCGGCGTCCCAGGCGTGGTCGGGCGGCGCACGTTGACCGCGTTCCGGCGGCGCCAGGGGATTCTGCCGAGCCCGGCGGTCAAGCTGCTGGAGCAGTTGCGGCAGTTGACGGCGGAGGGTATGACCGCGGGTTGATCGTTTCCCGCACACGCGCCACTTTCTCGGCGTTTACCCGATAAGTAGATTTTATCGACTATTTATCAATAAAGTCTCGCGTCAGATTCCATCGCCATGCGTCGAGGAAACGAAGTAAGGAGAGCCGGATGGGGGTTTTGATTGACGTGCCGATCGTGGCACTCGGCTTGCGCTTCAACGCGCTGCTGGTGGTGACGATCGCGGGCGTCGCGACCGGGATAGCCGGCGGCTTGCAGACGGTGGAGATCGTCAGCGCGTTTGGGCGCCTGCATGCGGCCACCACCGGCCGCGTGCTCTCATCACGCTGGTCGGTACGCTGACGCTCAAGTACGCGCCTTTCGTCGAAACGAAGAATCCGGTTTCTGCGGCACGCTGATGACGCCGATGGCGGCGAACTTCAACATCGTCCCCGCCGCGCTGCTCGAACTGAAGGACCAGAACGGCGTGATCAAGGCGCAATGGCCGACCGCTTTACTATTGCCGATCGTCAACACCATACTGTCGTACGTGTTCGTATTCCGCTTCTGAGGAACCGCCGATGACCACCCAGCTCACCCGCGAATTCGCGTCCAGATTCGCCAATGTCGCGCTCGCCCACCTCACGCGCGAATACCCGAACAAGCTCACGCACTCGCTCGAAGGACCGCAGGACGTGCAGGGTCCGCGCGCCTTGCATCCGATCTTCTACGGCAGCTACGACTGGCATTCGTGCGTGCACGGTTACTGGCTGATCCTGCATCTGCTCGAACGCTTCCCCGATCTGCCCGAGGCCGCGCGCATCGTCGCCGTGGTCGACGAGCATTTCACCGCGGCGAACGTCGCCGGCGAACTCGCGTATCTGGAGCTGCCGCACAACCGCGGCTTCGAGCGGCCGTATGGCTGGGCGTGGCTGCTCGCGCTCGGCGCGCAGTTGCAGTCGATGAAAATCTCGGAAGCCGCGCGCTGTGCGAAGACGTTCGCGCCGCTCACTCAGGCGTTCGTCGAGCGCTTCGAGGAGTTCCTGCCGAAAGCAACCTATCCGCTGCGCGTCGGCACTCACTTCAACATGGCGTTCGCGCTCGCGCTGACGCTCGATTTCGCGCGGCAAACCTCGCGCGAATCGCTCGAGGCGCTGATCGTCAGCACCGCGGAGCGCTGGTATCTGGACGACGTCGCGTGTCAGGCATGGGAGCCGGCCGGCGACGAATTCCTGTCGCCGTCGCTGATGGAAGCGGAGTTGATGCGGCGTGTGTTGCCGTCGGCGCAGTTCACCGACTGGTTCGGACGCTTCCTGCCGGACCTCGGCGCGAAAAAACCGGCGACGCTGTTCGAGCCCGTCACCGTGACCGATCGCAGCGACGGCAAGATCGCGCATCTGGACGGCCTCAATCTGAGCCGCGCGTGGTGCCAGCGCGCGCTCGCGCGTGCGCTGCCCGCCGGCGACGTGCGTCGCACCGTGCTGTTCGATGCGGCCGAGCGTCATCTGCACAGCGCGCTGCCGCATGTGACCGGCGACTACATGGGCGAGCACTGGCTCGCCACGTTCGCGACGCTGGCGCTCGAAGCTTGAGCGAACCGGGAACGAACTGAACCGGCTTTGAAGGGATTAAGCCGGGCTGGTTGGGGCGCTTCAGTACGAAGCGCCCTTTTCATGGCCCGTTCAACAGTCCCTGCCTGCGGCGGTAAAATCGCGCAAGGCGATTGCGCCGCTTTAAAGGTGGAAGTTTGACTGAGTTCGAGCAGGGTTTCATTTTGACCCGACATTGGCGGGACACGCCCGCCGGCACGGAAATCGAGTTCTGGCTGGCCACGGACAGCGGGCCGCGGCACATCCGTCTGCGCCCTCAGCCGTCCGTCGCCTTCATTTCGGCCGAACATCGCGAACGCGCCGAAACGATCCTGCGCCGCGACGCGCCGCTCGATCTGCGTTCGCTCGAATTGCGCGACTTCCAGCATCGGCCGGTCAGCGGGCTTTACTGTGCGCAATACCGGCAATTGAAGGGCTTCGAGAAGCGCCTCAGAGAAGGCGGTGTCGATGTCTACGAAGCCGATATCCAGCCGCCCGAGCGCTACATGACGGAGCGCTTCATCACCGCGCCGGTGTGGTTCAGCGGCGTGCCGCAGCAGAATGGTCCGGGGCTCGATGGCCCCTGGCTCGACAGCGAACTCAAACCGTCCAACGACTATCGTCCGCCGTTGAAGCTCGTGTCGCTCGACATCGAAACGAGCGCGCATGCCGAGCTATATTCGATCGCGCTCGAAGGCTGCGGCGAGCGGCAGGTGTATATGCTTGGGCCGCCGAATGGCAACCTCGGCAACGTCACCGACGCCATCGACTTGAAGCTCGAATACTGCGAAACCCGCGCACAGCTGCTCGAAAAACTGATCGAGTGGATGGAGCGGCACGATCCCGATGCGATCATCGGCTGGAACCTCGTGCAGTTCGATCTGAAGGTACTGCAACAACATGCCGGGCAGTATCGCGTGCCGCTGCGCATCGGACGAGGCGGCGCGGTGATGGAGTGGCGCGAACACGGCGTCACGCGCAATCACTTTTTCGCGGGCGTGGCGGGTCGTTGGGTCATCGACGGCATCGAGGCATTGCGTTCGGCGACGTGGAGCTTCCCGTCGTTCAGCCTCGAATACGTGTCGCGCTCGGTGCTGGGCGAAGGCAAAGCGATCGACAATCCGTATCAGCGCATGGACGAAATCCAGCGCCGCTTCGACCAAGACAAGCCCGCGCTCGCGCGTTACAACCTGAAGGACTGCGAGCTCGTCACGCGTATCTTCGCGAAGACCGAGTTGCTGCCGTTCCTGCTCGAACGCGCGACCGTGACCGGCCTGCCCGCCGATCGCAGCGGCGGCTCGGTCGCGGCGTTCACGCATCTGTACATGCCGCGCATGCATCGGCAGGGCTATGTCGCGCCGAATCTCGGCGACGTGGCCGGCGCCGCGAGCCCCGGCGGCTTCGTGATGGATTCGCGGCCCGGGCTCTACGACTCGGTGCTCGTGCTCGACTACAAGAGCCTGTATCCGTCGATCATCCGCACGTTTCTGATCGACCCGCTCGGTCTGGTCGAAGGCATGCTGCATCCCGACGACGCGAGCTCGGTGCCGGGCTTTCTCGGCGCGCGCTTTTCACGCACGCGTCACTGCTTACCGTCGATCGTCGCGCAGGTGTGGCAGGCACGCGAAGCGGCCAAGCGCGAGCACAACAAGCCGCTGTCGCAGGCGCTGAAGATCATCATGAACGCGTTCTATGGCGTGCTAGGCTCGACCGGCTGCCGCTTCTTCGATCCGCGGCTTGCGTCGTCGATCACGATGCGCGGCCACGAGATCATGCACACGACACGCGAGCTGATCGAGGCGCAAGGCTACGAAGTGATTTACGGCGACACCGATTCGACCTTCGTCTGGCTCAGGCACGCGCATGACGAGGAAGACGCCGCGCGCATCGGCCGCGCGCTCGTCGAACATATCAACGCGGCGTGGCGGCAGAAGCTGCAGGCGCGCTTCGGTATCGACAGTGCGTTGGAACTGCAGTTCGAGCGGCACTATCGGCGCTTTTTCATGCCGACGGTGCGCGGTGCCGAGGAAGGCAGCAAGAAACGCTACGCAGGACTTACGGTATTGCCGGACGGCCGCGAGGACGTGGTCTACAAAGGGCTCGAAACCGTGCGCACCGATTGGACGCCGCTTGCGCAGCAGTTTCAGCAGGAACTGTATCGGCGCATCTTCAAGCAGCAGCCGTATCAGGATTACGTGCGCGACTATGTGCGCGATACGCTCGCCGGCCGGCTCGACGATCAGCTCGTCTATCGCAAGCAGTTGCGCAGACCGATCGACGCTTACGAGCGCAACGTGCCACCGCATGTGCGCGCGGCACGCGTCGCCGATGAGTTCAATCGCCGGCAGGGACGTCCGCTGCAATATCAGAACGGCGGCTGGATCAGCTACGTGATGACGGTGGCCGGCCCCGAGCCGCTCGAAACGCTGCGCTCGGCGATCGACTACGAGCACTATCTGACGCGGCAATTGCAGCCGGTTGCCGACGCGATTCTGCCGTTGCTACGCGACGATTTCACGACGCTGATGTCGGGGCAGAAGCAGTTGTTCTGATCGGGGCGGCGAACGCGCGGCTGCGAGCATGGACGAATTGCCTACTTCACCATGGACGGCGGCTCGGCCTCTTCATCGGAGTGCGTGTCATGCACAGCAAAGGTGCGGCAGGGCGAGTTGCCGCGGGTCGCGTATCGCATGCTCCGCGCTCTCGAGGCCGGCGTAAATCGACGGCGCAATGTAACTGTGCCGCTACATCGGGGATGGCTAAAAATGTCAATCAGACACCGGTAATCCGTGATTAAAGGCGGAAAAAAACTAATCCCTGGTTTTGATTTGCAACCCTATCAACAGAATTAGAGCGCCATCATAATTTGAAGTATTCTAATTTCTTCGGTTGTTCGCGCAATTGGCGGGATTTGCATTGTTGCTTGACCTAACCCTTTATTGTCCTATAGTGCCATTTGATCCGCCTCAGAAATATTGTGGGGGCGTGTGTCTGATATCCCTGAATCTGTAGCCCCAACGATCTGCAACGACAGGAGAAGATGCATGAAAGCAATCCACGCCGTCAAACTGGTCGGTACCGCCCTTCTGATTTCGGGTTCGATTCACGCCTATGCGCAGGCGAGCAACGCTAACGCCCCTGCGTCTGCCCCGACCACGACGCCCGAAGCCCGATCGCATTACAAGTCAATGAAAGCAGCGAACCGGGCGCTACAGCGTCAGGTTCGAAATGCGCTGGTGAGAGACAGGAACATCTCAACGGCCAATATCACAGTTCGCGCCCGCGATGGTGCTGTCACGCTGCAGGGCAGCGTACCGCTTCAGGCAGAAAGCGACCGGGCAACCGAGGTGGCGAAAGGGGTACCTGGCGTAATTTCGGTCAGGAACGCGCTGTCGATCCGTCCTGTGGGCACCTGAAGCAGTCCTGGACCCCGCTTTGCAGGAAGGCCGGCGCTCTGACCGTGCATTCCATTGAGGGCATAGCCAATGCGGCACATCGCGGCGGGCCGGCTCGACAGCCGGCCTTCGCTATGCGGATATCTTCTCGAGTTCGAGCCCTTTCGTCTTCGGCCCCATCAAGCCAATCGCCAGCATCACGATCAGCATCGCGCCCGCGATGAACACGAACACGCCGGTCGTGCCGAAGTAGCGCAACACGGCCGCGATCAGAAAGGCCGTGAAAATGGCGGAAAAGCGGCTCCACGAGTAGACGAAGCCGACCGCGCGCGCCCGGATGCTGGTCGGAAACAGTTCGGTCTGGTACGCGTGATAACTGTACGAAATGATGTTGCCGGCCAGCGTCAGGCACACTCCGAGGCTCACGAGGAGCACCGCACCCGATACCTGACTGAACCACAACCCACACACGATATTGACGCCGGCCATCACGACGATCACCGTCTTGCGCTCGAAGCGGTCGCCGATAAACAGCCCGATGATCGGACCGAGCGGCGCGGCCAATGCGATCACGCTCGAATACATCAGGCTCGTCGTGATCGTGATGCCCTGCTTGATCAGCAGCGTCGGCACCCAGTTCGCGAAGCCATAGAAGCCGACCGTCTGGAAGATGTTGAAGATCGTCATCATCAGCGTGCGGCTGCGGTACGGCGGCACCCACATGTCGCGGAAGCTGCCGCGCGGGGGGATCGGCACCGGCGGCGCCGGCGGCGGCAACTCGCGGCCATATTCGTGACGTACCTTCGCCTCGAGCGCGTTCATCACGCGGTCGGCTTCGGCGAGACGTCCTTGCTGCGCGAGCCAACGCGGGCTTTCCGGCAACGCGCGGCGAATCCACCAGACGAATAGCGCGCCATGCGCGCCGATCAGCACGACCCAGCGCCAGCCGTCCAGACCGAACAGCGTGCGCGGCACCAGCAGAAACGATAGAAACGCGACCACCGGCACGGCCGTGAAGCCGACCGCCTGCTCGCACGCGAACGCGCGGCCGCGGATCTGCTTCGGCACCAGCTCGGAGATGTACGTGCCAATCGTCACCAGTTCGACGCCGATGCCGACACCGGCGACGAAGCGCCAGAAATTAAGGCCCGTCGCGGTCTCCTGAAACGCCATCACGAGGTTGCAAGTTGTTATTCAATGTATACGCTGTCAAATAGCTCAAAGCCGCGCCCCGTAAGGCTTCGAGCATTCCAGACTGTTTGGGATAATTTCAGGATAAGACGACCTATCCCAAAATGTACGATTGCTAGACCGCTTCGCCGGGTTACTCCCCGAATTCTTCGAGGAAAGCGAGATGGATGCGCGCAAGCAGGCGGCGGTACTTGACCTGCATTGCCCTTCCCCGGTCTGCGTTGGTATCAGGCCATGCGTCGTTGATCCTTCGATATTCCTCGCTGTCCTCTCCAAAAACCAGCCTGACGGGATTGGTGCCCAATTCCGCCGCGATGCGCAGCAGGTGATCGGCACGCGGCATAGCCGTGTCACCGGATTCGAGTTTGCTGATCGCCGTTGACGATACCCCGATGGCTTGCGCCAGCGCACTTGTCGAGATTTTGCGCTCCCTGCGTATCGCGCTCACCCGCGTTCCAATGTCTTTCATCCTTCAACTTTAGTCACGAACAAAGTGAGTAGATTTATATGGCATTCTGATTAAAATCTGCTTAAATTCTGGTAAAAAAAGCTGCAAGCTTCTCAACTTTGCTCGATTGAAAGTAATTAAATCTTACATTTTTCACACAATTTCGAAATCTCAGGACCACCTGTCATGACACGAACTGCTCCGAGACTTCGCGCCATCACGGCGTCGCCTCTTGCTGCTGACCCTGCGATGAAAAAGCCCGTACGTCGAATCATCTGGAAGCCGGATGAACAGGCAAAGGTCATCGCGAGAGCCGGGGAACTGATGGCCGCATCCCCGCGCATGCCGATGCACGTAGCGGCGCGTCGCGCGCAGGAAGACGTGTTACCGTGCGAACGCTGGCGAGTGTTCAGGCAGCACAGGGATGTCGAGGGCTGGCTACCAGCCACCTGGTCCCCGCTACCATCCCCGAGATTCCCGGGAGCAATTGAGCCCGTCCCGCCCACGCCGATTGAGGTCGCCGAACCGGAACCGGTTGTCCCGCCTACACCCACGTCTGTCCCTTCCGTTGACACGGCGCTAGTGCGCGCCGTGGCCGAACAGATAACGCCGATGCTCGCTGCAACCATCAACGAGTGCGCAAAGGAATTGGTCGGGGCGCTAACCAGTGCGCTCCAGCAGGCGAGCACGCAGGCATCGGCAGAGACTGATGCAGGCATGGTGCACTCGCGAAGAGTCACACTGCCGCCACGCACGCGGTTGCCGCGCGTATGCGTAGTCGGCCTGATCAACCAGCAGGAACGCGACGTATCGACAGCGTTCGATGGCGTTATTGAATTCATCTTCGTGAAGGCGCAGCGAACAGGCGGAGGCGGTCACGGCGGCGCGGGCATGCTCACAAGAAGTGCGAGTTCCGATCTCGTAATCGCCATGACAGATTTCATAGGCCATGACGTGGAGGCTTCAGCGAAACATCTGCACGTTCCCTTCGAGCGCGTGACGGGAAGCGTCTCCGCGCTCAAGCGCTGGCTGACAACCTGGCTTTCAACGGGGGGACGGCACGACCACAGCCGCGTTCCGCCCGGAGGTTCCTGACTTTGCCGCTGTCACCGGTCTGGATCGGGCCGGGTGCAAGAAGCATAAAGGACACCTCCCATGGGCACACATCATGCGCGATCTTCTTCAAACGAAAGTCGAGGAGTTGACACATCATGCCGAAAACGAAGTTCGCCGTCTCCGCAGAAACCGAAGCGCAGTTTGTGCGCGCGCTTGTGAAAGCGGCGATGCAATTCGCGCCGTCGATCGAGGTGCTACAAACAGCCGTCGCGCGGCACTATTTCGAAGAACAGGGGACGCCCGATCTGATGGCGCTATTCAAACCGGCGACGCCTGAAAACGGCCCACTGAATTCATCGGCGCGGCTCGTCGATCTTCTCGACGGCGTGCCGCGTTTCCGGTCGCTCGAAAAGCACGGTATCAATACCTTGCGCGACCTGAGCCGATACAGCGAGGCCGAGCTTCGCGATCTGAAGGGTGTCGGCCCGTTCCTGATCGGGCGCGCGAAGGAGCAACTGGCGCGATCGTCGCTAAAGTTGCGCGCAGACTGAAGCGGCCATGCTCCGGACCATCATGGTGGAACGCCATGCCTGCGGAAACAAGAGCTTGGGCCCAAGGCCCGCGCAAATGGACACGCAGAAGGGGAAATGGAGCACCAGACAGAGCTTTGCATCAGGCGCGGCGAAATCCCCATCACGCCGCGCGTGTGTTTTGCGCCCGCCTTAGTGCGGGCGTTTTTTTAGGGGGCGGTTATGGAACCTCGTGGTGCCAGCGGGGGGCATGGCTTATGGAAAAACATCAAATGCGTTCAGGCTTTCACGCACTGGTCGCGGTCAGACATCGCGGATCAGGTGCTGTACTACGCAGGGACGATGGACCGCAAAAGGTTGCACCATGCACTAAGTCTCGTAATCGAGCGCCGTCAGTTACGGTGGAAGTATGCCCCGGCGCTTGCGCACGCCTGGGGTATCCGTGAACTGGAACTGCTACACGGCGACTTCACCACATGTGCAACACTCGAGGAACTTGAAAGAAAATACGGCTTCAATCTTGACGACATCATCGGACGTTGGGAAGAACACAGGGAGCAGGACGCGGAAACCGCCCGTTCCCTGAAGGTGATTGATTGGCTCAGGAAGTTCAGGACGCCGGGTGACGATGACGACTGACGCCTACGCGTCACAGTTCGGATCGTCGCGCACGGCAGTTCGTCCTGCTAACACCACGCTATCGCCCTGCTCCCGCTTCAGAGCATCGGCCAGTCTTCCGCGCCCTGGTGCACCCGCATGGATTCGGGCACGGGTTGCAGCCGCCAGGGTGAGCCGTGTTCCCTGTACCAGCGGCCACGTCCATCCCAGGTGAACGGCCTGTCCCTGCACAGGCCGTCCTCAATCGCCTCCATGTACATGACGGCTGAGACATAGGACCGCCAGCCGCGGATTCCTGACAGCGCCATCGCCCCTGCAAGATAGAGCCACGCAAATACCGCCACGGCCACGGGATACCCCCATGCCGGTGCCCGGTCCCACCAGCCCCACAAGGCGATGGCCGCAAGCAGGACCGCACATGCGATGCTCAACAGCAGCCACCTGCTGACGCGGACTTTCATGTAGACCTTGCGCCATCTTTCACGTGACTGCACGCGTGATTCATACGGCGCGGCATACCCTGCATATTTCGGCATATCGTTCTCCTTCTCGTCATCCAATCATGCTCGCCACAAAGTCCAGTGTCGATTCCACCATCCGTGAGAAAAGTCCAGGATGACGGATGAAGAAAAACACCAGCATCAAAAGGAAGGTGACGCACGTAACAAGCGTGTCCGTCGAACTCCAGCCCTTGTCCGGCGACAGCAGCATGCTCACCATCCAGAACGACGCGAGCGCGCCGACTTCAGGACCCAATAGCGGCCCGTAGCCGTATTCCTCCTTCCATGGCACGTCCACCGGAGCCGGGTCCTTCGCCACCAGATTCAGCGCGACACCCTGTTCGTGGGGCAGTGCAATCACTTGCGGTCCCTGCCCGAAATGCGCCATCTTCGCGGCCAGCGCCTGAATCACCCAGCGCACCACGGGGGCCTGCGGGCCGATAGCCGGATCGAGCGCGTGCGCTTCCACCTTCAGGCCGGACTCCCTGACCGCGCCAAGCGTCGCATGCTGCGCCAGCCCCTTGAGTCCGCTGTGCCAGAAGTGACGGATACGCTCGCTGGGCACCTGTCCGGCCTTCAGCAGCGAGGCAAGCAGGCTGTCCACCTTGTCGGCCTCACCGGTAATCTGGCGCAGCAGCCACGCCTGGTGCTTCAGGTCCGGCTTCTCGTGCATGAGGGCAGGTGATCCCAGCAGCAGCGCCACCGCCGCTTCGGAGTCCGTGTGCTTAATGTCCGGTCCACTTCTGTTCAGATGCCAGGCGAGCATAAGCCGATACTTTGGCGTCGTGTCCTGCGAATGGTAGGGCCAGTAACTAGCCTTGCTCTCGAACCACGTGTCCGCAAAGCCAACGTCGCGGCGGTTATCGAGCCACCGGACAACAGGCTTGCCCGGGAGCGCCAGTCTGGCCCACGCTGCCAGAACCTCGTTGGAGAGCACCTCGTGGTCGCACTGCACCACGATCTCGAACGATCCGCCTTTCGCCGCCTGCACGAGCTTTGCGGCCAGCGGCGCAAGCAGGGCATCCAGCAGGCTGTTCAAACGCGAGCCGTCATCTGCTGCCTCTATGCTTGCTAACGCCATGACCTTGCCGGGATTCTCGGGCGGCGTGCCTTCGAGTGCCAGCATGCGCTCGGCCAGGTCCGGCTCGGGCGTGAGGATCACGCTGTCGAGCACCGCCACGCCCGAGCGGCTTTGCCGCTGCCAGCCGGTCATCTGGTGCCAGCGTGCCGAGTTATGTTCTGCGGCCTGCGTCGCCGGGATGTCATACGAAAACCAGTACACCGTACAACTTAGTGCCAGCCAGCAGAAAAACGGCAGCGCCACCGCGTAATGCAGGACCCTGTCCCAAGGGATCGCCCCCCTTGGGAGGCCAGGCACCACCAGGGCGAGTGCGACACCCTCGACAATCAGATACAGCAGCAGATAGAACCAGAGGGGCAGCGGCTTATAGGTCGCCCGCTCGGACGGAAACTGCGGGTTCCAGCGAAAACTCATCCAGCCTCCTGTCAGTCAGCCGTCCACTCGTGCTGTGAGGCAAGCAGCATGGGTTTCGGATTGCAGGCACACAGGCAGAAGTCGTTCTCCAGCGCGGGCACCTTGCCGTACCAGTCCTGTTCGAAGCGCTCGCCGTTACGGCCTATCCTTCCGGTAGTGCCGCAAGCAGGGCAGATTACCGGCGCGCCGATATAGCCCATCCTGCGTCCGTTGTAGCCGGTGCCATCGATACCATCGGCGACGGTTCCGCCAGCGGTGGTGCGGTCGCCTTCAAAAATATGGGCGCGTGCTCCCATCTCAGGCTCCCACCCATTCCCAATCGGCCCGCTCGCCCGCACCCTTGATCGATGGCATCGGCTGGCCGCGCCGCAGCGTCACGAGGCTCGACAGGTCATGACGGTATTCCGGGCGCAGGTAATCCGATCCCGCATATAGGCGGGCCACCCAGCGCCCGCTGCGCGGACAGACCGAACCCGCCGCACAGAACTGCGTGGTGTCTTCAATAATGTCGAACGAGTACTGCTTGACCGGTGTCGGCGCGGTAGCTTCCCACTCCCATTGCGCCGGCCCGTTGATGTTGACGCCGTTCCCGTTCTCCATCGGCATCTTCACGTTCTCGGTGGTGGCGACGTCCCCAGCCTTGAACGGCTTGACCTGGAGACTGCAATAACGGCCACCGTGAATCAGCGTCACCGCGCGATACAGACCATCCTCCGCGAAAGTCTCGCCAGGCTTGACCGGCCGAAACGACATCTCGGCGCGTCGCGTCGCTTCCCACTGTTCGCGTTCCTCGGGTGTCGAAGGATAGTCGCGGTCGAACGTGATCCGGGTCGGCTTCTTGTAGTCTGAATGGAAATCGACACGCAACAGGCTGGACTGGATTCCGACGACCTCTATGTCCATGAATGCACCCGCGTTTAAATTGTATTCGCCAGCAGAAAATTTTTCGATGGAATTAGTCTTTAGCTTCACCACTATGAAGCTATGGGGGGCAAGTTCAATCTCTCCACTAGGAAATTGTGCTGAATCGACAAGAGGCTGGCCCGCCAACGCAAGGGCAAACTTATCTTTCCGAGAATTTACCTGCGCACCATTTACACCTAAAATAGCCATACGCTTCCCCATTCGAGTATCCCATTTATCTGGCGTCTTGAACTTGATAAGGTAGTCGCCGCTATTGCTAAAACTAACGGAAACCAGAAATCCATCTCTAGCACGCTCGATTGAAACAAGTGAAACGTCGAGTTTCACAACCTTTGTCCCTTGGACCCCCGCATTTGTAAGCGAGTCCACCAGATCAGCAATCTTGCTCACGACATCGCGACTAAAATCTCTCACGTAACTGCTTCTCATCTCCCCACCACATTTCGCGATGTAAAGATCGGGAATCGTCACATCGCTTTTCGGGTCTTTCGGCGAGCATAGCAATTCCGCAAGTTTCTTGGCATCTTCCAGATTCTGGTTCAACAGTTTCAAATCAAATATTCCGACCCCATTGATATTTCGATCCAGCGAGGAGTTACCAATCTGAACCCTTAAGGTATCGCCCGAAACTGATATTGAATTGTTCCCATAGGTGTTAATGCTGCCATCCGCAGCGCCATTTGTCGTATAGCTAAATTGCATCGATTGATTCTCCGTGTTTACTGCCTCAGCGTGTGCATTGCTTCCAAGCATATACAAGGCGAGAGCCGCATGCCCCAAATGCCTGATCCATGAATTATGGTTCATAGCCAACCCTCCACAACTTGTTCGTCGCAAGCGAATACTGACGCCGCACATATTCCAGGTAATATGGCTTGATCGTCGCGCGACCCTTCTGCAACGGCAGGTTGGCGCCATAGCCCATCAGATTTGTCTGCGAACGCCCTTGCCACGCCAGGGTTCCTGCTTTTGCATCGACCAGTGAAAAATCGATCCGCCCATCCTTGATATAGGTTTCGTGAAGCCAACCGCCCTGGTCGTAGTATTCATCGGGGAAATTGAAATAATGGCCGCACTCATGCGCTTCGACATTCGCAATTGGATAATCATGTATTACCTGATTCTGGTCTTGCCATTTATGCTGCTCCCCCCATGAGGATGTATCCGCCCGAAGGACGGAGGGGTACAGATGGAGGGAGACGTGCTCCTTGAATCCGCTGACCGGCGCACCTCTGATCGATAAGCGGAAATCAACCTTGAAGTTGACCTTCACCCGGCATCCGCATGCCGCCCCCTTGGAGCAACCGTCCAGGATCAGCTTGTAGCCGCCCTGATTCAGCACCGCTTCGATACGACTTTTCAGCGCGATGAGATCGTATTTATCTCCCACCGAATCGCGATAGTCCATTTTGACACCCTTGCGTATAGAGCCAAGCGTCATTGTCGAATGAGCGGAAAAATTGTACGGAATCGTCTGATCGTCAGCCGTAAGATCACGCTTTCCAGTTCCATCAACCGGAAACAGATCCATCGGAATCAGCATCACGCGAACGGTGCAGGTAATCGCCTTGTCCTGCTCGCTGTACGCAAATTCGAAATTCGAATCTCTCGAACCACCGCCCCGGTACTGCGTCGTTTTATCGTCGCTCATCCAAGGCGTCCGGTTATCCAGCATGCCCAAATACGATTTAGCTTCGATATGCTGCTCGACATCAGCTTTCAAATCCGTGCTTTTCCAGTCACAGGGAACAGCGTTCACCAGCTTGATGGGATCAGGCGCAACAGGAGCCTTCGGCTGATCGTCGGGACTATTCAGTGTGGTCTTGGCTTTAGGAATCCCTGAATCCACATTTGAGGGCTTCCCGTCAAACGGCGAATAAGCAGACGCGCCTGGCGGCAGAGCATCACTGGATTTACGCGAGAAAAAGTCGCCAAGCGGTGATGGTGCCACCCCGCCCGCATCGGGTGCAGGCGCAACCATGTTCTCCGCTGTGTCCATCTCGGGCGCAGGTGCGGGCGGAGGAACGAAAGCCGGGTTGGTGCGCCACACTTCACACGCTGTCGTGTACGGCACGAACGCAGGAGCGAACGCCGCGCCGCCCAGGTCCATCTGCGCGGGCCCGCTCCCCTTCACGCCAGCCGTGCGGAACAGCACGCCGCCGCGCGAACCGATCTCGACGCCGCCCCCGCTGATCTTCACGTAGGTGCCGTTCACGTTCAGGATGATTTCCTTCGCTGCCTTCACATGAACCACGCCGTTGACGGACTCGAAGGACATGTCTTCCTGCGAAGCAAGCTGCATTCGGCCACGCTGCGCCTGCGCGACGAAATCCCCCGCCGACGTAATGAGGCTCATGCCCTTCTGCGCGAACATCGACAGCACATCTCCGGCTGCGGCGGTGATACGCCTGAGCGTACTGAAATGCACGCCTTTCTTCGCGGTGCCGATGATAGGGCCGTCAGCGGCAAGGTGCATCCCGCCCCCCGAAACGACGCCAGCCGGCCCTGGACCCGTGACCAGGACGCCAGGCTTCTTCAGTTCCTTCAGGCCATCATAGATCGCCTGCTGCGCATCCATATCGGCAGGCGACGCCTTCGACGCCGTGACGGCATCCGCAAGTGACCTGGCGAACACCTGGTGATCCGTCAGTTGCGCATCGGTCTCGTCCATGGCGAGCACCTTGCCGCTGCCACCGGCCTGGTTGTACGCCGTCACCATCACGCCGGCTCCTCCGCGCGTGACCGCGTGACCGGCCGTGCGAAGCTCCGCGCCCGCTCCGCGCTCTTTCAGTTCACCGTCCGGTATGAAACCGAGGTTGAGCTGCGAGCGCCCCGAGTGCTCGGTGCTGAGTTCGATTCCCTGCTGGTTGTCCCAGTCATCCATCCACAGCTTGTTGCCAGACTGCGTACGGATTTCGTTGCGCGACATGCGCCGCCGTGAGGAATTGATAAGGTCGGGACGCTGGCTGTTTGGCATGAAGCCCACCAGGATCGGCTTGTTCGGGTTGCCTTCACGAAAGCCCACCAGAGCCTCATCGCCGTCCAGCGCGGGCATGTGCATGCCGGTGTTGTTCTTGCCCGAGAATGGCTTCGCCAGCCGCAAGGGAACGCTCTCGGCGCCCTTCGGCCATTGGCCGAAGTCGCAATGAAAGCGCGCAATGTACTCCCCCTTGTCAGTCAGGTAGGCAAACTTGTATTTATCCGGAGAACAGATCGTTGCGCCGAGTGTGCCATGTATGCGAGGCCACCGGCTTTCATCGATCACCATCCGGTAGGGGCGGTCGGCGGGAATGGCGGTGAAGCGGTTCATGTAGCTGGCGTCCCGCGCACCACTATGCACGACCTTCGTAACGACCATGCCCGATTTCGTGTCTTCAAGCGCCCGGTCCGAGCGCACGAGGCAACCCGGCCTGAGTTCGAGCACGGTCGATTTGACCTTGTAGCGTACCTGCTGCGCGAGCGCCGCCTCGTGCCGCAACTGCGCGTCGCGCTTCGCGCCTTCGGCGTCACCATGATGCGTGCCCCATACGTAGGGCTGGCCGATCATTGTCGGGTCGTCCCAGGCTGGCTCCCTCTCGTTGCGAAGAATCTCCCAGGCGCTTTCCGGGTTGTAGTCCGCGACCACAAAGGACTCCGGCACGGTGCGGGTATGCACCCTGAAGGTAAAGATCGACTCCTCGAACGTTGACAACCCGGCAGTAGGACGGTCACGCACAGTGACATGAGGCCGTTCGTAACCGTCGATATCATCGGCAATGACCAGCACTTCACCGTGCTCGCCGGTCTTCGTGAAGCAGAACAGCCCAGCCTGTTCCATTTCCAGCCTGATATAGGCCCAATCACCCATGTTGTACTGGAAACGGAAGTCATGTCTCGGATGCTCACGTCGCAGGCGAAATTCAACCTGCATCCAGAAGCGGATGTCGTGGCGTTCAAGGATTGCCTTGATGATTTCCCACGATGCCATCCGCTGGTAGGTGACGCAGTTGCTCGGGCCGTCGAGCATGGCGAGTCGCTGGCGAACCACCACGTGGTAGGTGCAGCCATCACGCGATTCCGACACCAGATCATAGCGCGACACGAAGCCGCTGAATCTGCGCAGTCCGCGCCCATCCTCGGGCTGGATCGAGAACTCTGCGAACTGCCCGAGCACCTTCTTTCTGCTGACCGGCTCCGTCGTCGTGATCACGGCCTTGATGCAATACGGCTCACAGATTTCCTCATGCACTTCCCATGACACGACCGACGCAAGCGGCATCGGTTTCGGCTTGCCCGTCTCACGGTCAACCTTCTGCGGCTTGCGCGGCATGAACTTCAGATGCGCCGATTGCCGCCCTGTCAGATACTTTGTTATTCGATCAGATTCCGCCATATCTAGCCCGTTAAAGCAGTGAGGTATTTACCAAACTCGCTACGTCACCATCTAACGCCTCCCGGGTCAACTGGCTTAAATCGAGATAACCTAGAATTAACAATCATTAACAGATGCACGATGCAATCGATTCATGATGCATGGTTCTGCATCGACACCCAGAAAAAAGGCGGCATTGAGCCGCCTTCTCCGTAAGTGATCGGCGCCAGTTAGTGCTTTGTCCACGAAGCGTCCATAGCCGCCAGTTTCCCGTTCGCGCCCTGCGCAGCGTCAGCCAGAATCGATGCCGCGTCCGTCGGTGTCAGTTGGCGGTTAGGAAGCCCCTTGGCGTCGAGTGCAAGCACCGTGAACAGTTCCTGATCGCAGCGGTTGGCGGCGTGGTAGTCCTCGCCGAGCTGGATCATCACCTCCAGCAGGCTCCGGTGTTCGTGCCTTTCCTCGGCAGTCACAGGAGGACTCCTGAACATCGAGGTCGCAAGTGTAATCAGATGTCGGAGTTGCTGCCCCTGCCGGTCGCAAAGATGGAAGGCGGCCAGCGCGAGACGTTCATACTGGAGAGCGTCTACAGGGGGACGGGTGGGAGATTGCTGCTTTCTGGTGGGTTTGGTCATGCGCGGTCCTGGTTATCGTGAAGGATCGCCCGGACACATAGGGAGGTGGTGAGCGGGCACATTGGCAGGGGTGGAAAACCGGCTCCGAAGACCAGCAACCGGCAGGCGCGAGCGCCTCCCTGCCACGGCCCGCCCATAGAACAATGGACGTGCAGCAACAAGGTACTGCCTGCCGCAGCAGGCGTACCGGTCCTCAGAAATTCTCAGGTTTCCACGCCTGAACCGTCGCTGTTTTGACGGCATTCCGATTATAAACGGATGCCGCAGCATTGACGATTATTGGGATAGTGCGCTGTCGCGAAGGCTTGACGGGACTTTCACCGTGCCCGTATGACCTTCAATGCCACTCACGGTGTTTGCATTGCCTTCGATGTAAATCACGGTGCAGGCCGTCAGCATCGGGACCGCGAGAACGATCAGGGTCATTGCAACACGTCGCATGATGCAGTTCTCCTGCGCGACAGGTAGGCGTGTACCGTCGCGCCGTGGTCCTTATCAACTGTATTCACGCATAACCAGCAGCCCGTCGCTGCCATTGCCAGCGTTGTACGAACTTGGCAGGCCGGTTCCACCCCCGCCGCCCGCTCCCCGACCCGAAGCGTCATGAACCGGGGTCGCCCCTGATGGACCATATAGGCCGCCCATCCCGCCAATGCCGTACATCGACTTTCCGCCTGGCGTGTAGTTCGATACCGTCGTGCTGACAACCGGCAGGGAACCCTCACCGCGCACGTTCAGGTCTCCGTTGACGCCGGTCCCACCGGGCGCACCCAGGAGGCCGGCATTTGTCGCCGAACCGGTGCCACCCGCACCACCGGTCGCGTAGGCAACGGGTGATAGCGGGTCGCCCAGATAGGTATTCGCGCCCTGCCTACCCGAGGTACCCGAGGCCGGTACGATGCCGCCCGCGCCGATAATAATTGGAAGCTCGTCGGGCAGACTGGCAGCCAAGCGGCGCAGCCACCCATAGCCGCCCGCGCCGCCCCCTGTCGCCGTACCCGCGTTGGACGTCCGGCTCGCGATGCCGCCTGATCCGCCACCGGCCTGAATCGCGGTCTCCACAACGGCCGGACCGTGATCCGACTTGCGCCACGGCGGATTCGCAATCGAGTGCGTACCCGTCCCCGCGTCGGTCATCGATATGGCCGCGCCGCCCTGATCAGTGCCGATCTGGAACGTGCTCTGGTCGGCGGACACCTGAACCACGAAATAGGTCGCGCCCTGCGCAATGCTGCCCGGTAACGAGTCCGTACTGCTGAACGTCACCGGCGATCCGGTGAGAGGCGAATGGAGCGAGCATGTGATGACCGGCGAGCCGGCCGAGAACGTGACGCTTTGAGCTACGACCGAATAAACGGTGACCGCGAGCAGCGTCGAGCCCCGCTGCGGAGCCGGAATTTCCGGCCTGTTGAGTATCGCGGCGATGCCCGAGTCTGCATTCCAGTCGGCATTGACCTGTGCGGCGGGAATGACAGGCTGGTCTGTCAGGTCGTCATAGCTGCCGCTCAGTGCAACCGTGGCGAGACTTTCAGTAACGGTGCTGACGGTCTTTGCGAACGATTCAACCAGAACATCGGCAAGCTGGTTGACCTGCGTGAAGTCCGGAGTTCCACCAAGCGCGATGATGGCGTTGCGCAGTTCCTCGGTAATCGCGTGATACCACCACTCGCCGGGCACAGTTCCGGTAATACCCGCCGCCGGATTGCCATTGGCCGGAAAGCCCCCTGTATTATCTGCGGGTGTTTCGGGCGCATCCTCGACCGCGTTGGCCTGCCAGTAGCGATCCATGTCATTCCCCGTCACCCGGTACAAAGTCGGCGATATCGCCAAAGTCCCCTGCGAGGCACGCCTCGAAAATGTCGCGACCGTGCTCGTGCGGATCGTCCGGCATGGCGATGAATGGCATGAAGTTGTCGAGGCGCTCGAAGTGGACCTCGCAACGAATGCCGGTGTGTTCCGCGTCGGCCCATGCGGGATTCCTGACAGCAACAATGTCCATCACGCGATCCTCGTCCATACGCACCAATAGTCGCCTGCAGCGGCCGCATTGCCGCTGCTAAGCCACGTTCCGGGGCGCCCCGGCAGCGCTGCGACCGTACCTTCCGGCGCGGACTGGCTGCTATCGCCTGCACGCACGATGAACGCTACCCACCCGATTCCATTTCCGCTGAGCGGTTGCAGGTTGGCCGGTGTCCATGCGCCGCCCACCTGGCCCCGCAGATCGTTCACCGCGTTGTTCACGTTGTTGATGTTGTTTTGCAGGT
>NZ_VZQN01000006.1:0-216295 GCF_014397645.1 Paraburkholderia sp. 31.1 | reverse complement strand
TCTTTGGAATGAGACGGTGTTTGCCTGGTAACAACCATCGTATCAATCCCTGGATCAGCCCCCTCCCTTTCTCTTCAAGCACTTACCCGCGTCTTCTCCTCCATGTAGGCTTAAGTAAGTGCCATTCGCTCTAAGTCTTCATCGACCAGCACGGGAGCGAACGTGGCCGACCCTGATCATCCTGGTAGCAAGCCGAGGACGGCGCACATCATCGCCGCGCAGGCGAGCCCGTGCGACGAGCTCGTCATCCGCACGCAGCCCGTCACGACCGGCCGCCCGTGCCAGCGCAAGCGCCTCGCGCTGGCTGCGACGATCGGTGGTTCGAGCATGGCGTTCATCGATGGCTCCGTCGTCAACGTCGCGCTGCCGGCCATTCAGAGCGAACTCGGCGCGAGCGTCGCGGCGATGCAGTGGGTCGTCAACGCGTATCTGCTGTTTCTCGGCTCCCTCGTGCTGGTCGGCGGATCGATGGGCGACAAGCTCGGCCGGCGCACGGTGTTCATCGCGGGCGTCGCGCTTTTCACGCTGGCGTCGGCCGCTTGCGGGTTTGCACCGAATACGTTTGCGCTGGTCGCCGCGCGCGCGGTTCAAGGCATCGGCGCGTCACTGCTGGTACCCAGCAGTCTCGCGATCATCGGCGCGGTGTTCGACGACGCAGCGCGCGGACGGGCAATCGGCACCTGGGCGGGCGTCGGCGCGATCACGTCGGCCGTGGGGCCGGTGGCGGGCGGCTGGCTCGTCGACGCGTGGTCGTGGCGCGCGATCTTCTTCCTGAACGTCCCGCTCGCGGCGCTGACGATCGCGCTCGCCATATCGGCGGTGCCCAACAGCCACGGGGCCGATGCGCCTGGACAGCTCGACTGGCCCGGCGCACTGAGCGCAGCCACGGGCCTCGCCGCGCTGACGTTCGGCCTGACCGAAGCATCGGCGCGTGGCTTCGCGCATCCGCTCGTATTCTGTGCGATTGGCGCCGGCGTGCTGATGCTCGCCGCATTCGTGACCATTGAGGCGCGCAGCCCCAACCCGATGATGCCGCTCGACCTGTTTCGCTCGCGCGACTTCGCCGGCGCCAACCTCGTCACACTGCTGCTTTACTTCGGCCTTGGCGGCACGTTCTTCTTCCTGCCGTTCACGTTGATCCGCGCGCATGGCTACACCGCGACCGAAGCGGGGGCGGCGCTGTTGCCGGTGCCTTTCATCATCGGTTTGCTCTCGCGCTTCACTGGCGGTGTGACTAGCCGCTTCGGTTCGCGCACGCTGCTGACCGTTGGCCCGGGCGTCGCCGGAGTCGGGTTCACGTTGCTGGCGCTGCCGTTCGTGCGCGGCAGCTATTGGGCTGAATTCTTCCCTGCGCTCGTCGTGCTTGGGCTCGGCATGACGATCACCGTCGCGCCGCTTACCACGACCGTGATGGGCGCGGTGCCGAGCGACCGCACAGGCGTGGCGTCCGGCATCAATAACGCCGTTGCGCGCGTGGCGGGCCTGCTGGCGATTGCGGTGCTCGGCATCGTATTCGTGTGGTCGCACCACGCGGCGCTATCGGCGCGCCTCGACGAACTGCATGTGCCGCAAGATACGCGCCAGATCGGGCAATTGCTGGCGCCGGTCGAGCACGCGGGAGGGGCGGCGGGCGACTCGCATACGCCGAGCGAGACATCCGTGGCGCGCGCGCAAGCCGATGCGATGACCGACGCGCTGCGGGCCGTCGCGCTCGTCTGCGCCGCGTGTGCGTTCGCCGGAGCGGGGCTTGCGATGGCCACCATCCAGCCGCTGAAACGGCCGGCGGTGGCGCGCCCGGAGTGAGATACGAAACTCAGTGGTGAACAGGCCGCGCCGGGGACCCCGTCGGCCGGATCACCGCGGCCGCTCGCGCCTCGATTCTTGCCGCCGACGAAGTCGGCTGATGTGGCGCGCTGTCGTACCCGTTCATTTGTTCATCGACGACGAAATCCGCGACTCTCATCGCGTCCATCGAGTTGCCGTCCACGTCGTTCCACTCGCGAATCGCGCGATTGACCTTGGTTAGTGCGGTGACAGCAAGCAGTATGGCGTCGGTCTCGGTGATCTTGCCTTCGAGATCATCTACGAGGTAGTCCGCAACACGTAGAGCCGCGCCGATCAGATTACTGTCGTCGCTCAAGTCCGTCAGTACCGCATGAACCACTGCGAGGCAAGCATCTTTGCGTGCAAGTGCGATGTCTGTCATGAGGTTCTCCATAGTCCAGGTGCAAACACAATTTATTCCGGGTGCTCCCTGCATGTCGAATGCGCCCACCGCGAAGCCGCCACCGCGTTGCCTTTACCAGCGCTGATGGACGTGCGGCGCGATATGGCGCTGATAGACATCCCGGACCCGTTGCATTACCTCGTCGGACAGCGGCGCGAGGCTCGCGGCCGAGGCGTTCGACGCCGCCTGGGCCGCGTTTTTACTGCCCGGGATGATGACGGAGACGGCATCCTCCATCAGGATCCAGCGCAGAGCGAGCTGCGCCATGGAGGCGTTCGCGGGTACCAGGCCGCGCAGTTCATCGACCGCTTGCAACGCGACGTCGTAGGGCACGCCGGAGAACGTTTCGCCGACGTCGAACGCCTCGCCATGCCGATTGAATGCACGATGGTCGTCTGATGCAAAAGTCGAATCCGCGGACATCTTGCCCGTGAGCATGCCGCTGGCCAGAGGCACTCGCGCGATGACCGCAACGTCTTTCTTTTGCGCTTGCCTGAAGAACAGATCGGATGGACGCTGACGGAACATGTTGTAGATGATCTGCACCGAAACCACGTTCGGATATTCGATCGCCTTCAGCGCCTCTTCCACCTTTTCGACCGACACGCCGTAGTAGCGGATCTTGCCGGCGGCGACGAAGTCGTCCATTGCGTCGAACACCTCGGGACGGTAGTAAACCTCCGTCGGCGGGCAATGCAGCTGGACCAGGTCGAGCGTGTCGACGCCGAGATTCGAGCGACTCCGGTCGATGAAAGCTTCGAGCTCGCGCTTGTTCAGATAGCCGCTGGTCACATGCGGGTCGAGTCGGCGCCCGAGCTTGGTGGCGACAATCGGACGTTCGCTGCCTCGTTGCCGCAGCACGTCGCGGATGATCCGTTCGGAGCGACCATCGCCGTAGACATCGGCCGTGTCGATGAACGTGACACCGCTATCGAGCGCGGCATTTAGCGCGGCCTTGGCGTCATCTTCCGCAACACTGCCCCACGAGCCGCCGATCGCCCATGCCCCAAAACCGATTTCCGACACATTCCAGCCGGTACGACCAAATTTTCTCGTCGAAAGCGTCATTTGGATGCTCATCCTCTGTTTTTTTTGCGAAGTTGCGTCGCAGGTGGCTCATGACCCTTGCGGGAGCGCCGGCGACCTTTGTACATAGTGTAGCAAGCGGACAGGGCCGTTGAAGTAGGGTATGCGTCCGGGCGGAATCGATGATCGCCCGCGCGATGCGATGAAGTATGATTTCCACGGCATCGAAGCGGCTGCTCCGACAACAGGACGTGGAACCCGGATAAAGGTGGCGTAATGACAACCAACGCAGGTTCTGACGGCATCGCGAACGACGGGCTCAGCGGCACTCGCGCGAGTGCACGGATTCCGGCCATCGCACCATCGCGAACCGCGCTTGTCGTCATGCACTACCAGACCGACATTCTCGGACTGTTTCCGTCGGTCGCGCCCGCCTTGCTCGCCAATACGCGCAGCTTATGCGACGCGGCCCGGGCCAAAGGCGTCAGCGTCTATTTCGCCAACCTCAGGTTCAGTCCGGGCTATCCGGAAGTCAGCCCGTTGAACAGGAATGGACAGGGAATCAAAAGTCTCGGCCTCTTCCTCGCAGACCGGATCGCGCCAGAGTTGGGCCAGCAGGCCAACGAACCGCTCGTCATCGCGCATCGTGCGAGCGTGTTCTTCGGCACCGATCTGGAGGCGAAGCTTTCGGAGCAAGGTATCGATTCGCTGATCATGGTCGGCATCGCGTCGACCGGAGTCGTGCTCTCCTCGGTCGCGTACGCCAGCGACGCGGACTTCCGCCTGTATACGGTGAAGGATTGCTGTTACGACCCGGACCAGGTGGTCCACGAGCATCTGTTTTCTACCGCATTCGATTCACGCACAACGGTGCTGTCACTGGCGGACGCGTTACTGCTGCTCGCGTAGACCAATATCGCCAGTTCGATTACGTCTTTCCCCGGCGTTCCGTTGGTTTCGCTACGAACAAACCCCGCTATCGCACCAGCGCTTTCGGGCCGCCCGGCGTGACCGAGTAACCGTCGTTCAACGTCTGCAGGAATGCGATGACGTCGCGAATCTCGGCCTCGTTCAGCGCGGGCTTGCCGCCGAGCTTCCGGTCCATCGGCGCATCCGCGAAGTCGACGTTGTTGCGATAGCGGCGCGGCAGATCGTCGAATTTGTCGACCTTGCCGTTGGCCCCCTTCGGATACCACTTTGCCGGATTGGTATCGCGCTCGACGTAGAAGCGCATCACGTCCTCAAGCTTATGAAAGCGGCCGTTGTGGAAAAACACCGAGCGCGTCGCAACGTTGCGCAGCGTCGGTGACTTGAACATGCCGCAGAAGCCGGTTTCCTTCGCCAGATCCGAGCGATAGGGGCCGCACAGCCCAAGGTCGAAATACGTCGGATCGCGATTGGCCGGAATTTCCGGGTTGCGCGGCACCCCGAGCGCAATGAACGAAAAGTCGGCGAATTGCGCCGGCCGTCCGCCGGGCCCAGGCGCGTCCAGATGGCATTTTGCGCAATTGCCCTTGTCGGGGTTGTTGAACAGCGCGTAGCCGCGCAGTTCCTGCGCCGTGAAGTCCGCATTGCCCGACATCGCCGCATCGAACTTGCTCGTGTACGGATGGAAGCTCATGTCTTCGGCCTGAAACGCTTCGAGTGCTTCGCCGATGTGCGCGAATGCCTTGTCCGTCTGCGAGAAGACCTGGGCGCCGAAGACTTTTCTGAAGGTGTCGGCATAAGCGCTGTGCCGCAGCTTCGCGACGACTTCGGCCGCGCTGCGGTTGGCCATCTCGTTCGGATTGAGCAGCGGCATCGACGCCTGATCGTGCAACGATGCGGCGGCGCCGTCGCGCATGAAGCCGCCCGTCGGTCCTTCGTCCTCGGTATCTTCCGAGGCGGGCGTATAGAAGTGCCGGCTGAACAACGGCGTGAAGCTCAGATAGCGCAGCGACGGCACCGAACGCGTACCCGGCTGGCGCATGTCGGCGCCGCCCAGTTGCACGGCAAGGCCGTTCGGTGGACCGTAGGCGTGCTCGGGACTATGGCAGCTCGCGCATGACATCTTTCCCGAGGCCGATAGCGACGCGTCGAAGAATATCTGTTTGCCAAGTTCGGCCCGCTGGCTCAACGCGGCAGAGCTCGCGGGGTAGCGAACCCATCTTTGCACCGAGACTTTGGCGGCCGCCTTGGGCACCGCTTTCGATGCCGCGGCAAAGCCGCCCGCGGCGGCCGTCAGTCCATTGCTCGACGGTGCGTGTGCCGTGGCTGAAAAGCTCGCACCCAGCGTGAAGGCGGCGAAGGCGGCAATCGTTGCAGCGCCCAATCCACTCGCCACTTTGAAGCAATCTCGAATCATCTGCATGCGTGCGTCGTTTCAACGGAAGACGGTGGAGCGAAGGCCCCACCGTTTTTTCGATGCTCTCGTCGATCAGAAATTGAACATCGCCATCAGGTCGCCGATCGAAGTCGTGTTGATCGGCAGATACGGGCTTTGCGTCGAGGTGACCGGATTCGGCAGACGGTCGCGGCTACGCGTCGACAGCGGCTGCAGGCGCCAGTTGCGTTCGATGAATTTGAGCACCGACGCATGATCGTAGTACGTGTGGTCGACCATCCCCTTGCGGGCATACGGCGACACCACGAGCATCGGAATGCGCGGACCGTCGCCGAAGAAATCGAGGTTCTGGATCGCGCCGGTGTCGAAGTGGCCGCCGCCTTCGTCGGTGGTGATCAGGATCGCCGTATGCGCCCACAGCGTCGGATTGGCCTGAACGTTGGCGATCACGGTCTTCAGGAACGCCTCATAGGTGGCCGGTGCCGAATAGCCGGGGTGACCGCTGTCGAGGTTCTTCGGCACGACGAACGACACCGCGGGCAGCGTGCTGTTCTTGATGTCGTTGGCGAACGTCGTCAGATCGGTCAGGTTCGCCTTCAGCGCGGGCGTGCCCATCACCTTGCTCGACGCGACCAGCGGGTCGCCGATGACGTTGTACTGCGCCGACTGTGCAAGCGCCGCCGCCTGCGCCGCCGGCAACCCGTCCGCGAGTTCCAGCAGCTGGGTTTCAGCTGTAAGGTCGCTGGTGGTGCGCCCGCCCGTATACCACTTCCACGACACGCCCTTGGCGGCCAGCGCCTCGGCGATGGTGGGCACGGTCTGCGGCGGGTAGTTGTAGTTGTTCGGACCGATCGGCTGGACGTTGCCGTTCAGGTCATAACCGGGGTTGTAGTTGTTGACGAGATAGTACTTGCCCGCGTCGCAATTGCTTGCGACCTTCTTCGCGGCGAGGAAATTGAGAATGGCTGACACGCCGGCCTGGCTCGCATCGGAACAGTTCACGTAGGAGCCGCCTTCGTAGCCGTCCTGGGTGTAGAAGTTCGCCGTTTGCGCCATCGGGTCAGGATTTTCGATCTGGTTGGCCGGCGGTGTTGCGACCGTGCCGGCCGTGTTGAAGTACGGCTCGTCGGCCGTCGCGATCGAGAAGAAGTTCGCGCCGGTGCCGCCCATGATCGACTGGTGATAGTTGTCGCTAACCGCGTAGGTTTGCGCGAGTGACTGGAAATACGGCGCATCGCCGGTCGACATGTTCATGAAGCCCATCAGTTCGCCGCCCTGCGACGGATTCTGCGGCGTGATGCCGGTCGTATCGCCACCCTGGCCGACCGTGGTGGCCACCCACGTGAACATGTCGTGCTTGCTGTTGTCGCCGCCGGTCTGCTGCCACATCTGGAAGAAGCGATGGACCGGGTCGCCGGTCATCGCGTAGAGCGTCAGCAAGGGCGCGACGGCCGTGACCTGCTGCGCGTACGGTACGTACCTGGTGATCTGGAACGGGCCGTTAGGCAGCGTGGCAGGGAAGCGCGTGTCGGCCGTGCCGCCGCCGGTCGTGAAGGTCTGGAGGTTTTCGATGCCGATCTGTTCCGGCTGCGGCAGAGTCGCGTACGCCGGGCCGCGCGTCGGGTTGATCGTGTAGGCCGTTTGCGTCGTGCCCTGGTTCTGGGCAGCCTGCGCGAAGTTCGGACCCGGCGTGCCGTCCGCGTTGATGATGCCTTCCGACAGCAGGTTCTTGACCGTCTGGCCGTCCGGCGCGACGTAGCCGCCGAACAGGCCGTCGAAAGTCTGGTTCTCGCCGACCACGACGATGACGTGCTGAATCGGCGTCGTGGTCGCGCTGTTGCTCAACGCGAGCGCCGAGCTCACGGCGGCGGCCGGCATCGCGCCGGAGACCGCGCCGGTGGGCGGGATCGAAACCTGCGCGCGGCTGGCGTCGACACCGGCGGCGACCGTGCCGGCGTGCACCGTGAAGCGCGCGATATCGAACAGGTTATCGAGCGGGTTACTCGCATTCGCCTGATAGGGCGTGCCGATCGGGTCCGCGACGGTATTGACCGGCACGCTGAACGCGCTGAACAGTGGCTGCAACGCGCCCGCGACGGCCGCGTCGGCCTGGGCGATGCTGCTCGCGGAGATCTTCGCCGACGCGATCTGCGCGCTGGTCGGCCCGCCATCGGGCACGATCCCCAGCACGCGCTGCGTGAGCAGCGACGTCAGCGGATTCAGATTGGCGACCACGGACACGGCCGCACCCGACGACGCGGGCGCGGGATCGATGACCGCGGACAGGGTGGCCGGCGTGCCGTCCGCATCGTTGAATGGCGCGGTCAGAACGAACGGCGCCTTGCCCGTCATCGACACGGTGAACTTGCCGGTCGCGTCGGTGAGGCTCGACTGCGTGCTCTTCCCGTCGCTGTCCGTCACCGTGACGGTGACGCCGACGATGGGCGCGCCGGCGGCGGCGATGCCCGTCGCGGTGACGCTGGTGCTGGTATTCGCGCTGGCACTCGAGCCGGTGGCGGGCGAGCTGACATTGTCGGGGCCGCAAGCGGCGAGCGAAAGCATGACTCCCAAACCGGCGAGTGTCGAGGCGCTTCTTTTCATGGTCGTTGGGTCGTGTGGGTTGTCGGTCGTCGTTTTTTTTCTGTGCCGCAAGACGCAAGACCGCTCGACGTCGCGGGCCTGAATGGCGCCGCGATCTTCCCAACGCCATATGACAAGGCCGTGATGACGTCCCGCGGCTCGATCGACGGTTCTCTCTAATTTGCTACGACGGCGCGGTCGATATGGCTCGACCGGCGACGCCCTGCTTGTGCAAGCGGGCCGACTTCCTGCATGCGAGCATGATTCACGCCTCGTGCATGCCGTATTCGGCGATCACGATGAGTTACTCGCCACATCGGCATATGATTTGCTGGCTGATACTGGAAGAGAAACCAACCGGATGACAAAACGTGGCGCCGAAAACAACGGGCATCGCCCCGCTCCAGATGTTCGAAAGCGTCGTCATCCGGTTGTACGACGGCGGCGTCCTGTCGCCGGCCGTGCTCGAACGTGTGATCGGCGCCTTCGCGCAAGCGGATGTCGACTGGCATGACACGGTGGAGGGCCGCTCCGTCGACGGTCGTTCACTGCACGAAATCGTCGCGCTGACGATGCTGCCGGGACAACCTGTCCGATCGGCATCGGCATCGTTCATGACTGTGATCGAACACATCGCGGGCGTCGCGCCGGATACGGACGAGAAAGCAGCGCAGCCAAAAACCGCGCGACGCAAAAAAACCGCGCCGCCCGTGGATGAAACGGACGCGGAGTCGGAGTCCGAATCGCAAGAACTGCTTGCGCAATTGTCGGGCGACGGACGATCCAGCAAGCGCCGCCGCGCGACCGAACAGGATCGGCCGGCGGGTTCGCGCGGCTATAACCCGTTCGTCAACGCACGGCCTCCGCGTTCGAAGAAGCCGTGACGCTGGTTGCCTTCGTCGACAGGAACGGTCGTTGGCCCGACGCGATTCCCCCCTGCCGTACACTATCCGCTGGCCGCATCGCCCGCTGCCCGCCAGCTCCAACCCATGCCCACTTCACTCAGTCCCGCCAACTGGCTAATCGCCCGCCGCGACGCCGAAACCGGCATCGAGAGCCTGCGCGCGCATTTCGGCGGCCACGCCTACGATCCGCACGATCACGACGACATGTTGATCGGCTATACCGAGCAGGGCGTGCAACGCTTCCAGTGTCATCGGTCGTTGCACACGAGCGTGCCGGGCCGCGCGATCCTGATCGAGCCCGGCGCGCTGCACGACGGTCACGCGCCAGAGGCGGCCGGCTTCACCTACGCGATGCTGTATCTGCCGCAAGCCTGGGTCGAGCGCGCGGCGCGGCGGCTCGATCTGCCGGGACTGGCCGGCGTCGAGGCGGCGTTCGGCCATACGCTGGTCGACGACTGTGCGCTCATCGATGCGATCGGCCAGGCCTTCGCCGCGATCTACGGCAACGAGGGCAGGCTCGCGCGCGACCAGACGCTCGATCGTCTGCTGCTGCAACTCGGCGCCCAGCTACGCGATGCGCCGCTGACCGGCGACCCCGCCGCGTCACCTGCGATCACGCGGGTGCGCGATCTGTTGCACGAACACATGGACGGCAATCTCGGGCTCGACGAACTCGCCGAAGTTGCCGGCATCGACCGGTTCAGGTTGACGCGTCTGTTTCAGCGCGCGTTTGGCACCTCGCCGCACGCGTATCTGGTGCGCTTGCGCCTGCGCGCCGCGCGGCGCCTGCTCGCGACCGGCCGCACGCCCGCGCAGGTCGCCGCCGAAGTCGGCTTCGCGGATCAGAGCCATCTCGGCCGCTGGTTTCGTCGGGCGTACCGCATGACGCCGGCGGCGTACCGGCAGATGTGCACAAACGTTCCAGACTGATCGCGCGGCATCGTCGATCATGAGCGGCTCAACGAGGAGTCATCATGTTCGATACCAAAGTGGCGCTGATCGTGCGCAGCGATCTCGCGGTCTGGCAGAAGCTCAATGTGGTCGCGTTTCTCGCTACCGGTGTCGCGGCCGCGGCGCCCGATGCGCTGGGCGAGCCCTACGAGGATGCCGCCGGGCACCGCTACGGCCGCATGCTCGGCCAGCCGATGACGGTGTTCGCCGCCGACCGGTTCGGTCTGCAGGGCGCGCATCGGCAGGCGCTGTCGCGCGAGCTCGGAATCGTGCCGTATGTGCACGCGATGTTTTCGACGGGGCATGACGCGGCGAATCGCGCAGTCTTTCGCGCCGAGGACGCGGCGAATCTCGATCTCGTCGGTCTCGCACTGCACGGACCGAAGAAAGCCGTCGATAAGGCCGTGAAAGGTTTGGCCTTGCACGAATGAGTCAACGAGTGCGCGAGCCGCTCGATTGTCGACGGTACTCGCGCCGAACTCTAAAAGAAAAACGTTTGCCGCGCCGGACGCGAATTGCGTTTAAACAAAAAAGGCTTATTCGGCGAATGCACGGGGCATATCCAAAGGGCATGGATCAGAAAGGCACAAGTAACGCACCCCCTCAATAGCGGATCGTGCCGCCATCGTGGCAATGCGATTGCAAGTCGTTGTCGAGAAACGAATTGTCGGCGATTGCCCCCGCGCGCTCGCCAACTCGTTTCAAATGGTTCTTTGCAAAAACGGCTTTCTACAGCACGGACATGCTCGCAAGAAATCCTTGCATATACGTTTCATCCTGAATTTGAACTCAGTCAGAATTGAACGTGTTGATGTTACACTGCAACCCGCTGGAGCCATTCTGGCAAAGGGCTTTGGTGTTTCCAGCTCAACTGTGGTTTGAAACGCGTCCACGACTTGTCGCCGGTGTCGTGCGTGCGGCAGCCATTCACTGGACTTCTCCAACACCCTGCTGCGTTCCCGGATTCCTCAGGTACTAATACCGTGTACTCTCAAACGCAAATCGACCCGGTGATCAGCTTCCGCAACTCGCAGCGCGAGCACGTGCGTGGGACGATCATTAACCTCCAGAGAAAGTCTTTGGTCATGGAGGTCTATAACCCCTATTCCATCGTGCAGGTCAGCGAGGTGTTAAGCGAGCTGAGCGTGCGCATGGGCACCAAGAATGCCTATCTCGGCAAGGCGGTGGTGGTGAGTCTGGTGAACACCGGTCTGACCGCGGTGGTTTCGCTGGCACTCATCGACGAATGGCGCGAGCTTAGCGTTCTGCCCAATGAAGCGAAGTCGGTCGGCCGGGAAGCAGAACTCTTTATTAGCGACTGGGACGCGCGCTTCAATATCCGGCGCGACTATCAGATCGTCGTGAACGAGATGCGCGCATTCCTGTCGGAAGTGTCGCGCTGGGTCGAGCAGGTCGACCTGACCGAGAGCTTGCCGAAGACCGAAGAAGGCAGGCTGCGCGAGGACCTGTTCTACGAGCTCGCCACGCCGATCATGCTCAAGATCAAGTTCTTCCTCGACCGCCTGGAGGAGGAGGCCGAGCGCGTCGACGCCGAGACCGCACCCGTGCATCGCACGTATGCGCAAGCGGCACTGCATCCGTTGCTGCTGCGCGCGCCATTCGTCTACCGCACGTTCACCAAGCCGCTCGGCTATGCCGGCGACTACGAGATGGTCAACCAGATCCTCAGCGATCCGCAGCAGGGACCGACCACATACTTCCAGATCGTCAATACCGCGTTCCTGCACGCGGCGGTCGCAACTGCGCACCGCAACCGCATCACGCTGCTGATCGACTTTCTGACGCGTCAGGCCGAAGCGGCGCGCGCTGCCGGCAGGCCGTTGCGCATCCTCAACGTCGGTTGCGGGCCCGCTTTCGAGATCCAGCGCTTCGTGCGCGAATATCCGCATCCGGAGCTGCTGTCGTTCGAGCTGGTCGACTTCAGCGAGGAAACGCTGGCGTTTACGAAGGACGCGATCGAAAGCTCGGCGAATGCCGCGGGCCATAAAGCCTCGGTGCAAATGGTGCATCAGTCGGTGCACGATCTGCTCAAGCGTAAAATTTCAACGGACCCCTCCGCGCGCGAATTCGACGCGGTGTACTGCGCGGGTCTGTTCGACTATCTGTCGGACAAGGTCTGCGCGCGTCTCCTGAGTTACTTCGCCGCTCGCACGCGAGCTGGCGGCCAGTTGCTGGTCACCAACGTCCATTCGGCGAATCCGGAGAAGTACGGGATGGAGCATCTGCTCGAGTGGTATCTGATTTATCGGAACGAAAGCGGCATGAGCTCGCTGCTTCCCGCCAACTCCACTGACCAGAAGCTCTACGTCGACGAGACCGGGGTGAATGTGTTCGCGGAAGCCACGATCCTTTGAAACCGTGTCGACATCCCTGTTCATGACTACCAGTCCCCTGCAGAGCGGCTATCAAACCGAGCTGGCCGACTTTCGCGTCACGTTCAGCCGGGGCGGCGCGTGCACAGCGATTGCGCTCGTGCTGCTCGGCGTGGGGCTGGATTACGCGCAGTATCCGCAGTATCAGACGTCGTTCGCGCTCGCGCGCCTGCTCGTGTCGTTGATGATCGGCGGCATCATCGCCTTGCTCGACACCAGCATGGGGCGGCGGCTTACTCCATGGCTGACGCTGTCCTGGCTGCTGCTGCCGCAGGCGATGATTTCATGGATGATCTGGCGCACCGATGGTGTTCTGTCGCCCTACTACATGGGCCTGAATCTGGCCATCTTCGCGTCCGGCATTGCGTTGCCATTCGGTCTGTGGCAAAACCTCGTGTTCGGCGTGCTGTCCTGTTTTCTGTATCTGCTGGCCTGCCTGTTGCCTCCGCATGACGGCGTGCCGCTCGGCACGATGACCGTCAATGTTCTGCTCCTTCTGTTCGCCGCTGCCGCAAGTGCCGTCTACACGTTTTTCAACGAACGCGTGCGCTTCATGCTGTTTCGCCTGAAGGCCCAGGTGTCCGAGAAAAACGCGGAGGTCTCCGCGAAGAACGCCGAACTCGAAGTGATCAATCGGCAGTTGCTCGACATCAAGGGCCAACTGCTGCAGCAGGAAAAAATGGCGGCGATCGGTACGCTCGCGGCCGGCCTGCTGCATGAAGTGAACAACCCGGTGAACTTCTGTCTGATGGCAATCGAGGTTGCGCTGGAAGAGCCGATCTCGAAGAAGGAGCCGACGCTGCAGGAATGTCTGGTCGATGCGCGGCAGGGCATGCAGCGGATCCAGCACATCGTGTCGGACCTGAAGACGTTCGCGTATCGCAAGCCCGGCGCCGAGGCGGAGCTGGGCACGCCGTTCCTGTTCGAAAAGGCGCTCGATTCGGCGATCCGGCTCGTCGGGCATGAATTGCGCGGCGTCACCGTCACGCGCGAGCTGCCCGCGGATACGCTGGTGCAGGGCGACGAGGCGGCCATCATCGGCGTGCTGATCAACCTGCTGTCGAATGCGGTGCTGGCGATGCGCAAGGCGGGCACGCCCGCGCCGGCGATTCACGTCAACGTCAGATGGACCGAAGACCGCCTGCATGTGACGGTAAAAGACAACGGGCCGGGCATCGCGCCGGAGCATCTCGCGCGCGTGTTCGAGCCATTTTTTACCACCCGCGAAGTGGGACAGGGCCTGGGCCTCGGGCTGTCGATCAGCTATGCGGTGATCGAGCGTCATGGCGGCCTGCTGTTTGCCGAGAGCGAGCAGGGAAGTTGGGCTTCATTCAGTTTCGATCTGTCGCCCGCACCCTGAGAAATACCATGAATGACATCCGACAGACACAGCCCACTCTTCTCTACGTCGATGACGAAGAGTTGGCCTGCAAATATTTCGCGCGCACCGTAGGTGCCGATTACGAGGTCCTGCTCGCGACGAGCAGCGACGAGGCGATCGCTATCCTCGAGCAGGACAACGCCCGCATCGCGGTGCTGGTCACGGACTTCCGCATGCCGGGGCGTGACGGTGGCGACCTGCTGCGCCAGGTGGCGCTGGAATATCCGCACATCGTGCGGATTCTGGTCACTGCTTATGCAGACGTCGAGATGTTATTGCAGACGGTCAACACCGGCGAGGTGTTCCGCATCCTCGAAAAGCCGCTGAAGCCGGCGGCAGTGCGCGATACGCTGCAACTGGCGTTTGATCGTTACCACGAACGCACGATGCAGAATCAGCGCCTGATCGCCATCGACGAAACCCTGGCGTTCATCGCGCACGAACTGAACACGCCGCTCGCGGCGATCGCGCTGAACGCGCACAGCATCGAAGATCGCATCGACGCGGAGCGCGATGCGGAAGGCGAAATTCTCGGCGCCGCGAAATCGATGCGCGAGAGCGCGCAGTACTGCATGGCGGTGGTGTCGTCCTTCTGGCGCTCGGTGCACAACGGGCGGCGCCGGCAACTGGAGGGCGACGAGGCGCGCATCGAGAGTACCGCGCATGGGCTGATCTCGGCGTTGCTCGATACGTATCCGTTTACGACCGCGCAGCGCTCGTGGGTGCAGGTCGACGTCGACAGCGACTTTGCCGTGCTCACGCAGCCGAATTGCGTGGCGCTCGTGCTGTCGTCACTGTTGTCCAACGCGTTGCGCGCGCTCGCGGATGTGCCGTCGCCGTCGGTGCGCTTTACCGTGACAACGGAACCCCACCCGAGCATCGGCATCTGCGACAACGGGCCGGGAATTCCGCCCGAGATCAAAGACCGCCTGTTGACGGACCCAATTACAACGCACGCGAAATCCGGGGGGAACGGCTTGGGCCTGATTCTATGCAACCGTGTCATGCAGTCCTGTGGCGGCGGACTCAGGATCGAGTCCACGTCGTGGGGAGGCACCACCGTCGTGCTGGATTTCCCCCATATCAAAGGTCAAACGCACAGGAGTTGTTGATGAACGAAGCAAAAGCCACAGAGGAGTTGGCGCCGGCGATCATCTTCGTCGATGACGAAGCTACCGCCGTAAAGTACTTCCAGCGTGCCATCGGAAGCCTGGCGCCGGTCCTGACTGGCGGCTCGGTGGAAGAGGGCAAGGCGCTGCTCGACGAGCACGGCGACAGGGTGGGGGTGCTGGTCTCCGACCAGCGTATGCCGGGCGAGTTCGGCAACGAGCTGCTGCGCTATGCGAGCGAGCGCTTTCCGCATGTCGTGCGAATTCTGACCACCGCGTATTCGGAAATCGATCAGACCGTCGCGGCCGTCAACCTCGGTCATATCCATCGCTACATCAAGAAGCCTTGGGACATCACGGCGCTGCGCATGGAGCTGAAGCAGGCGCTCGAGCTTGCCGAGCTGCGCAAGGAGCGCGACACGCTGGTGCGCGAGAAGCTGGGCGTGCTGCAAAAGCAGGTGGTCGCCACTCGCATCGGTCTGGTGCGTTCGCTGTCGGCCACGCTGATCGGGCCCGAGCGCTTTCAGCCGGTCGAGACGTATCTCGCCGCAGCGGTACTCGCCGACGTGCCGAACTCCGAGCCGGACTGGCTGCTGCAGGACTACTCCGATCTGATCGCAGCCGAGAGTGCCCGCAGCGGCGCGTTCGGTCATACGGTGGCCGCGCACCTCGCCACGCTGCGTAACCGTCACGGCAGCGCGAGCGTGACCGCGAGCGACGCACTGACGACGCTGGTCGGGGTATTTTCCGAGGCAGGCATCAATGTGCGCCGCGAAGGCGATGGTCTCGTGTGCGACCAGCCGGCCACACTCGCGGAGTTTCTCGCGGAGCCGGGCAACAACGCGGTGTCGAGCGGGCACGCGGTATGGCTGGCGAGCCTTCTGTGGCTCGACGGCAATGACGTTGCACTGCAGCCGGCAAGTGAAGGCAATGCGATCGCGTTCCGGCCGGCGCAGCGCGGTAGCGAGTTCACCGCCGATCGCCTCGCCACGTGGATCGAGCAGTTCTGATTACCTTGCTTCGAGGGCGCGGCGTCTGACGCGCCCATCCTGCTACCGGCTTCGCGCTGCAGCCCGCCGCGGCTAGCAGCGCGACGCTGCAAGCGTTGCCTGTCAGGCCTGACTTCTCAAGCCTGAACGCGCGGCGCGAAGCGCCGCGTGCGAATCCATTTGGTCGCCACCCACTTGTCGCCCGTGCGCAGCGGCGTGCTCGCGTGCAGCGAGCTCGGATCGCACAGCCCGTAGCGGTTGCCGTATTCGAAGTAGAGCGCGTGCCCGCGCTGCGGTGCGACCGACCAGCCAAGCTGCGGAAACACCGTCTCACCGCCGCCTTCGACATCTTTCAGATACATCAGCAGCGTGCCCATGCGCTGGCCGCTGCGCGCGATCGACTCGCGATTCGCTTCATTGCTCGTCATCAGATAGTCGACGTGCGGCGTCGATTCCGCGCCTTCCTCATAGTGCAGCATTTGCAGGCCTTCGCCGTTCTCGACCGGGGTTGCCGTGAGTTCCGCGATGCGCGCCTCGATGCGCGCGATCAACGGCGTCTCGCCCAAACGGAAAAACATCCCGTGACTGCTGCGATGACCGGCGATCACATCGCGGCCGGTCACTGGATCGACGACGGCCGACCGGTCGAGCCGCGGCTGTGCGAGCGCGATCAACTGCTCGCATTCATCGGCACTCAGGAAATTGGCGATGTGCACGGCGGCCGGTCGTTGCAGCCGCGACAGCACGCGCACCTTGCGCTCGCCGAGTTGGATCAGCGGAGCGTCGGGCACGCGCAGCGGCTCGGGCTGGTAGCTGAGCGGCGCGCTGCCGACTTCGAGCTTGTCGCCGGGCAGCGCCATACCGTACAGGAACGCCGATGCGACCGCATCGACCATCGCCGACGCGAGCTCGGCCGCGTTGTCGCGGTTCACCAGTTCGTTGACGATCGCTTGGGGCGCGACGCCGCGCGAAAGGTTGGCGGCGATCCAGTCGCGGACTTCGGCTGGGAAATTGACGGTGATGGACATCGGGGCGAGGTTGTGGGGTGTCGTGACAGTCGCGGCGCGCGCGACGCTGGCTCGCGATGATAGCGGACGATCGTGACGATTCTGGACGCACGGCCCGGTTGTCAGTTGGCTGTCGTCTGTTACCGCATATTGCGATGTCCCGCCGCGCCCATAACTCTGCCCATGCGGGTATCCGCCCCCACGTGCCCCCCGATCGATGCCCCGGACTCTTCCAGCGGCCAACATGTTGCGCCCCTGTAACTCAAGGCCGGCGCAAGCCGGTTACATTCACGCATGCCCGTATTCAAGCCCTCGCCCCACTTCCTTACGTCTTCATAACAACACGTCCGGAGGCGTTCGACTGATGACAACGCGCGTGAACCATGGCACTTTTGCGCAGTCCCGTCAGCGGACGAGCTTCCAACCGAGTATCGACACCAATATCCGTTCCCGGAGATCAACATGAGCGAAACCGTGTCCCCGCCGCCAAAGCGCTCCCGACGCGGGCTCATCGTCTTCGCGGTTGTCGTGCTCATGCTGGTCGCGCTCGTCGTGGTTCATCTGATGACGCGCAAGAAGCCGGTGCGCGAGAACGCGGCGATCGTCGTCACCGTCGCGCAGGCGACGCTCGGTTCGATGCCGGTCACACTGAGCGAGCTCGGCACCGTCACGCCGATCGCAACCGTGACCGTGCTGCCGCAGCTGAGCGGCTATCTGACCGAAGTCGGCTATCACGAAGGCCAGGAGGTGCAAAAAGGCCAGTTCCTCGCGCAGATCGATCCGCGCCAGTATCAGATCAGCAAGCAGCAGGCGGAAGCGACGCTCGCGAAAGACCGCGCGTCGCTCGCGCAGGCGCGCGCCGATCTCGAGCGCTATACGCAGTTGAACGAACGCAAGTCGATCGCGCAGCAGACCTTCGCGGATCAGCAATTCCTCGTGCAGCAGGACGAAGCGGCGGTGAAGGTCGACCTCGCCAACATCGCCCAATTCGATCTCGACCTCGCCTATTGCCGCATCACCGCGCCGATCGCGGGCAAGGTCGGCTTGCGGCTCGTCGATCCGGGCAACTATGTGACCGCGTCGTCGTCGACGGGCATCGTCGTCATCACGACCGTGAAGCCGACCACGGTGCAGTTCACGGTGCCGCAGGATTCGCTCGCGTCGATCGTGCAGCGTCTGGCCACCGGCGCGAAGCTGCCGGTCACCGCGTATTCGAGCGATAACTCGCGCGAGATCGCGACCGGCACGCTGTACGCGGTCAGCAACCAGATGGCGACCGCGACCGGCACCGTCACCCTGCGCGCGACCTTCGCGAACGACGACGAAACGCTGTTCCCGAACGAGTTCGTCAACGTGAAGCTGCTCGTCAACACGATGCAGAACGCGGTGCTCGTGCCGACCGCCGCGGTACAGTCCGGCGCGCCGGGCGACTTCGTCTATCTGGTCAATCCGGACAGCACGGTGTCCGTGCACAAGGTCAAGCTCGGACCGAGCGACGGCAAGAACACGGTGATCGTGTCGGGACTCGCGGCCGGCAACCCGGTCGTGACGGACGGCATGGATCGACTGAACGACGGCGCGAAGATCCAGCCGGCGCATCCGAAGTCCGCCGCCGGCCCGAAAGCGCCCGCCGCCGCGTCCGAAGCCGCGCCGGCGTCGAGCGCGGCGGCATCGCCTGCGCCGGCCGCGTCCGAAGCCGCCTCGTCGTAACGGACCCCCGCGCCGATGAACATTTCCCGCCTGTTCATTCTTCGCCCGGTCGCGACGCTGCTGCTGATGATCGCGCTCGTGCTCGTCGGTCTGATCGCGATGCGCGTGCTGCCGGTGTCGTCGCTGCCGAACGTCGACTATCCGACGATTCAGGTGCAGACCTTTTATCCGGGCGCGAGCCCGACGGTGATGGCGACCACCGTGACCGCGCCGCTCGAGGTGCAGCTCGGCGAGATTCCGGGCCTGCAGCAGATGACCTCGTACAGTTCGGACGGGGCGTCGGTGATCACGTTGCAGTTCGATCTGTCGCTGAACCTCGACATCGCCGAGCAGAACGTGCAGCAGGCGATCAACGCGGCGAACAGCTATCTGCCGTCTGGCTTGCCGGCGCCGCCGACCTACGCAAAGGTCAATCCCGCCGACCAGCCCATTCTGACGCTCGCGGTCACCTCGAAGTCGATGTCGCTGACGCAACTGGAGGACGTCGCGAACAACCGCCTCGGCACGAAGATCTCGGAAGTGGCGGGCGTCGGCGTCGTGACGACGAGCGGCGGCAACGTGCCCGCGATCCGCGTCGAAGCCGACCCGCACAAGCTCGCCGCCTATGGTCTGAACATCGACGATCTGCGCACGCTGCTCAGCTATGTGAACGTGAGCCAGCCGAAGGGCAATTTCGACGGCCCCGATCTCGACTACACGATCAACGGCAATGATCAGATCACCGATCCGAAGGACTACCTCGACACCGTAATCGCCTACCAGAACGGCTCGCCCGTATTCATGCGCGACGTCGCGCGCGTAAGCCAGGCCGCCCAGGACGTCGAGCGCGGCGCCTGGTACAACGGCTCGCCCGCGATCGTGCTGAACGTGCAGCGCCAGCCGGGCGCGAACGTGATCCAGACGGTCAACCAGATCATGAAGGAGCTGCCGCAGCTCGAATCGACGCTGCCGGCCGGCATGAAAGTGACCGTGGTGTCGGACAGCACCGGCGTGATCCGCGCGTCGGTCGCGGACGCCGCGTTCGAACTGATTCTCGCGATCGTGCTGGTCGTCGCGGTGATCTTCGTGTTCCTGCGCAACGTGCCCGCCACGCTGATTCCGAGCATCTCGGTGCCGGTCTCGCTGATCGGCACGCTCGCGGTGATGTACCAGCTCAACTACTCGATCGACAACTTGTCGCTGATGGCGTTGATCATCGCGACCGGCTTCGTGGTCGACGACTCGATCGTGATGATCGAGAACATCGTGCGCTATCTGGAGGAGGGCATGGCGCCGCTCGAAGCCGCCCTCGAAGGCGCGGGGCAGATCGGCTTCACGATTCTGTCGCTGACTATTTCGCTGATCGCGGTGCTGATTCCGCTGTTGTTCATGGGCGGCGTGATCGGGCGGCTGTTCAGCGAGTTCGCGGTGACGCTCGCGGTCACGATCGTGATTTCGGCGGTCGTGTCGCTGACGGTGGTGCCGATGCTGTGCGCGCGGATGCTGCGCGCGCAGGCCGAGCGCCATCCGAGCCGCTTCGAGCGCATCAGCGAGGGCCTGTTCGACAAGACGCTCGCCGCCTACGAGCGCGGCCTGCGCTGGGTGCTCGATCATCAGACGCTGACGCTGATGGTCGCGATCGCCACCGTGGTGCTGACCGGCATCCTGTATGTGGTGATTCCGAAGGGACTGTTTCCGGTGCAGGACGTCGGCGTGATCCAGGGCATCAGTGTCGCCGACAACTCGGTGTCGTACGCGGCGATGGTGCAGCGCCAGAGCGCGCTCGCCGAGGCGGTCCTGAAAGACCCGGACGTGGTCTCGCTGACGTCGTACGTGGGCATCGACGGCACCAATGCGACGCTGAACAACGGTCGCTTCCTGATCAATCTGCGCGAGCGCGACCAGCGCTCGGACACCGCCCAGGAAATCGCGCGCCGGCTCGCGCAGGAAGTCGCGCACGTGCCCGGCGTGAAGCTGTTCATGCAGCCTGCGCAGGACCTGACGCTCGACACGACCGTGTCGCCGAACCAGTACAGCTTCGTGTTGCGCGGACCGAGCCAGCAGGCGTTCCAGAAGTACGTGCCGGAACTCGTCGCGCGCCTGAAGCAGATTCCGTCGCTGTCGGACGTGCAGAGCGATCTCAATAGCGACGGCCTCAGCGTGAACGTCGAAGTGAACCGGCAACTGGCCGCGCGCTTCGGCATCACGCCCGCGACGATCGACAACGCGTTGTACGACGCGCTCGGCCAGCGCATCGTGTCGACGATCTTCGAGCAGTCGGCCCAGTACCGCGTGATTCTGGTCGCGAAGCCGGAAACGATGCCGACCGTGCAGTCGATCGGCAATCTGTATCTGCCGAGCCAGACCAGCAGCACGGGTCAGGTGCCGCTTTCCGGCATCGCGAAGATCCAGATCGCGAAGGCGCCGCTCGTGATCAGCCATCTCGCGCAGTTTCCGTCGGTGACGGTGTCGTTCAATCTCGCGAAGGGCGCATCGTTGAGCACCGCGGTCAAGGAGATTCACCAGGCCGAGCAGTCGATCGAGCTGCCGCCGTCGATCACGTCGTCGCTGCAAGGCGCGACCGCGGCGTTCGAGGATTCGCTCTCCAGCGAGGTCTATCTGCTGATCGCGGCGCTCGTTGCCGTGTATATCGTGCTCGGCGTGCTGTACGAGAGCTTCATCCATCCGGTCACGATCCTGTCGACACTGCCGTCGGCCGGTATCGGCGCGCTGCTCTCGCTGATGCTCGCGGGTATGGATCTCGACGTGATCGGCATCATCGGCATCGTGCTCTTGATCGGCATCGTCAAGAAGAACGCGATCATGATGGTCGACTTCGCGCTCGATGCCGAACGCAATCATGGCAAGGCGCCGCGCGATGCGATCTTCGAGGCGTCGCTGCTGCGTTTCCGGCCGATCCTGATGACGACGTTCGCCGCGATGCTCGGCGCACTGCCGATGCTGCTCGGCACCGGCACCGGTTCGGAACTGCGCCGGCCGCTCGGTCTCGCGATCATCGGCGGCCTGACGCTGAGCCAGGTGCTGACGCTGTTCACGACGCCGGTGATCTATCTGTTCTTCGACCGTATGGCCACGCGCGTGAACCGCTGGCGCGCCGAGCGCGCTAAGCGCAACGGCGGCGACGAGCCGGGCGGGCGTCCGCCGGAAGGCGGCGCGGAGGGTACGCGGTGAACATCCCGGCGATCTTCATCCGGCGGCCGGTCGCGACGACGCTGCTCGCGATCGCGATCCTGATCTCCGGCACGCTCGCGTATTTCCGCATGCCGGTCGCGCCGCTGCCGAACATCGCGTTTCCGGTGATCGTCGTGCAGGCCAACATGGCCGGCGCGAGCCCGAATATCATGGCGTCGACGGTGGCCGAGCCGCTCGAGCGGCGGCTCGCAACCATCGCCGACGTCGCGGAGCTGACCTCGATCAGCTATGTCGGCTCGTCGTTGATCATCGTCGAGTTCGGCCTGAAGCGCGACATCAACGGCGCCGCGCGCGACGTCGAGGCGGCGATCCAGGCCGCGCGCGCCGATCTGCCCACCACGCTGCGCAGCAATCCGAGCTACCGCCAGTACAACCCGGCCGAGGCGCCGATCATGGTGCTGTCGCTGACCTCGGACACGCTGACCAAAGCGCAGCTCTACGACTCCGCCGATTCAGTGATCCAGCAGCAGTTGTCGCAGGTGCAGGGCGTCGGCCAGATCACGCTCGGCGGCGGCGCGTTGCCGAGCGTGCGCGTCGAGTTGCAGCCGGGCAAGCTCAATAGCTACGGGATCGGCATGGAAGACGTGCGCGCGGCGATCAGTGCGGCCAATGCCGACAGCGCGAAGGGGCATATCGACGTCGGCGATCAGCGCTACGTGGTCACCTCGAACGATCAGATCACGCACGCGGCGCCGTATCGCGATCTGGTGGTCGCGTATCGCGACGGCGCGCCGGTGCAGTTGCGCGACGTCGCCCAGGTGCGCGACTCGAACGAAAACATCCGCAACGCGGGGCTCTTCAACGGCAAGTCGGCGATTCTCGTGATCGTCTATCCGATGCCGGGCAGCAACGTGGTCAGCACCGTGCAGCAGATACGCAACGTGCTGCCCGCGATCGAAGCGACGTTGCCGAGCAACGTGCACGTCGATGTCGCGATCGATCGTTCGCAGTCGGTCACCTCGTCGGTCAGCGATACCGAGCGCACGCTGTTCATCGCGGTGCTGCTGGTGGTCGGCGTCGTGTTCATCTTCCTGCAGTCGCCGCGCGCGACGCTGGTGCCGGCGGTCGCGTTGCCGCTGTCGATCGTCGGTACCTTTGGGCCGATGTATCTGCTCGGCTATAGCATCGACAATCTGTCGCTGATGGCGCTGACCATCGGCACCGGCTTCGTCGTCGACGACGCGGTCGTCGTGCTCGAAAACGTCGTGCGATACATCGAGCAGGGGTTGAGTCCGAAAGAGGCCGCGCTGAAGGGTGCGGGCGAAGTCGGCTTCACGGTGATCTCGATGAGCCTGTCGCTGATCGCGGTGTTTCTGCCGATCATCCTGTTTCCGGGCATCGTCGGACTGATGTTCCATGAGTTCGCGATCACGCTGTCGATCGCGATCCTGATTTCGCTGGTGATCTCGTTGACGGTCACGCCCGCGATGTGCGCGTACGTGCTGAGCCGCGACAACGCAGGTCATTCGAAAGCGCGTTGGGCGCGGTGGATCGAGCGGCAGTTCGATCGCTTCAAGCACGTCTACGCACGCACGCTGATGGCCGTGCTCGATCATTCGCTGCTGGTGATCCTGTTGCTGTTCGCGCTGCTGGTCGGCAACGTGTTCATGCTGAAGCTGGTGCCGGCCACCTTCTTCCCCGAGCAGGACACCGGCATCGTGATCGGGCAGATCATCGCCGACCAGAGCATTTCGTTCACGGCGATGCAGAAGAAGCTCGCGCAGTTGCAGTCGATCGTGCAAAGGGATCCGGCGGTGCAGTCCGTCGCGGGCTTTACCGGCGGGCGCGCGCTCAATACCGCCAATGTGTTCATCGAGCTGAAGCCGCTGTCGCAGCGGCACGCAACGGCCACCCAGGTCGTCAACCGGCTGCGGCCGAAGCTCGACGAAGTGTCGGGCGCGCGGCTCTTTCTGCAGGCGCAGCAGGATTTGCGCATCGGCGGGCGGCAATCGGCGGCCGAGTACCAGTACACGCTGACGAGCGACGATTCCGCCGCGCTGTTTGCGTGGACGCCGAAGCTCGTCGCCGCGTTGTCGAAGCAGCGCGGGCGGCTGCTCGACGTGAACTCCGACTTGCAGCAGAACGGCCTGCAGAGCTACCTGACGATCAATCGCGCGACCGCCGCGCGCTACGGCTTTGCGGCGAATCAGATCGACAACGTGCTGTACGACGCGTTCGGCCAGCGCACCGTGTCGACGATCTACAACCCGCTGAACCAGTACTTCGTCGTGATGGAGGTCGCGCCTGAGTACTGGCAGTATCCAGAGACGCTGAACCGGATCTATCTGAGCACGTCCGCCGGCAATCCGACCGGCACGGCCGCGACACAGATGCCGCACGGCACGGTATCGGCAACGACTACCGCGACCACGACCGGCACGTCGTCGAACACGAACTCGCGCAACTCGGACGCGCAGTCGAACGCGACCAACAACAGCATCGCCAACAGCAAGGGCGGCAGTTCGACCGGTAGCGCGGACAGCACGGCTGCCGAAACGATGGTGCCGCTGTCGGTGCTGACCTCGTATAGGAACAGCCATACGTCGACGCAGGTGAACCACCAGAGCGGGCTCGTCGCCGCGACGATCTCGTTCAACCTGCCGGCCGGCGGGTCGCTGAGCCAGGCGGGCGCGGCGATCAACGAAACGATCCGCGAGATCGGCATGCCCGCGAGCATCCACGGCTCGTTCGCAGGCGCGGCGGCGGCCTATTCGCAGTCGATGGGCGTGGTGCCGCTGCTGATTCTCGCGGCGCTCGGCGTCGTCTACATCGTGCTCGGCGTGCTGTACGAGAGCTCGATCCACCCGCTGACGATTCTGTCGACGCTGCCATCCGCGGGCATCGGCGCGACGCTCGCGCTGCTGATCTTCGGCACGCCGTTTTCGGTGATCGCGATGATCGGCATCATCCTGCTGATCGGTATCGTCAAGAAGAACGGCATCATGATGGTCGACGTCGCGATCCAGTTGCAGCGCCAGCAACAGATGCCCGCGCGCGACGCAATCCACGCGGCCGCGCTGATCCGGCTGCGGCCGATCATGATGACGACATTCGCGGCCGTGCTCGGCGCGGTGCCGCTCGCGGTCGGCATGGGCCAGGGCGGCTCGCTGCGTCAGCCGCTCGGTATCACGGTGATGGGCGGGCTGATCCTGAGCCAGATGTTTACGCTCTATACGACGCCGGTGATTTATCTGTATCTCGACCGTCTGCGTGCACGGCTGGTCAGATGGTCCGCGGGGCTGCGCTGGAACCGCGACGCGAAGCCGGGACAAGCGGATACGAAGGCATGACGATGAAGATTTCGACTGAACGAATGACAGGATCTCGCGCCGGGTTGCCGAGCATCGCGACGCTCGCCGTCGCGCTGCTGGCGCTGTTCAACGCCGGCTGCATGGTCGGCCCGGACTATCACCGGCCGCAGGTCAGCGTGCCCGCCACGTACTCGGAACTGCCGGGCTGGACCCAGGCCGAGCCGAACGCGACCGGCCCGAAGGGCACATGGTGGAGCGCGTTCAACGATCCGTTGATCGACGAACTCGAACCGCTCGTCGCGGTGTCGAACCAGACCGTGCGCGTGGACTACGCGAACTACCAGCAAGCGCTCGCCGAAGTGCGCGCCGCGCACGCGGCCCTGTTTCCGACCATCGGCGCTACCGGTTCGGCGACGCGCGAACGCGCGAGCAGCGGTTCGGTCAGTGCATCGGGAAGCTTCGTCAACGGTACGGCGACGCGCATCGTCAATTCGGGCTCGCTGGAAGGCAACGTGAGCTGGGCGCCGGATCTGTGGGGCCAGGTGCGCCGCACCGTCGAGGAAAACGCCGCGAGCGCGCAGTCGAGCGAAGCGACGCTCGCGAATGCGACGCTCTCCGAGCAGGTCGCGCTCGCGACCGCGATCATCGAGCTACGCACCAGCGACGCGAACATCGACCTGCTGCAGCAAACGGTCGTCGCGTATCAGCACTATCTCGACGTCGTCACCGAGCAGGATCGCGCGGGCACGATTGCGCCGAGCGACGTGATCACCGCGCGCAGCCAGTTGAATACCGCGAAGTCCGATCTGATCGCGCTCGGCGTCGCGCGCGCGCAGAACGCGCATGCGATCGCGGTGCTGGTCGGCAAGAACCCGGAAGAGCTGTCGATCACGCATAGCACCGCGATGCCGGCGCTGCCGTCGGCGCCGGTCGGCCTGCCGTCGACGCTGCTCGAACGCCGCCCCGACATCGCCGCCGCCGAGCGCAAGATGGCCGCGCAGAATGCGGCGATCGGCGTCGAGGTGGCCGCGTATTACCCGGACATCTCGCTGTCGGCCGTGGCCGGATTCACACAGTCGCCGCTGTCCGGTCTGCTGAAGGCCGCGAACTACGTGTGGTCGCTCGGCGGCAGCGCGACCGAGACGCTGTTCGACGGCGGCCTGCGCAGCGCGGATGTCGACGCGGCGAAGGCGGCCTACGACTCGGCCGTTGCCAACTATCGCGGCACGGTGCTGGGCGCGTTCCAGAACGTCGAGGACGATCTGTCCGGCCTGCGCATTCTCGCCGAGCAGGCGCTCGTGCTCGAAACGGCGGTGCGCGACGCGGACCGTGGCGCGGAGATCGCGTTCAACGAATACCAGGCGGGCACCGTCGATTACACGACGGTCGCGATTGCGCAAGCGACGCAATTGACGACGCGGCAGACCGCGCTGAACGTGCAGGAATCGCGCTTGCTGCACGCGGCGTCGTTGTTTGGCGATCTGGGCGGCGGGTGGTCGACCGATGAGCTGCATGATCCGCGGCATCCGGCGGCGGCTTCTTCGGCTGCCTCGGCACCTTCTTCCTCTTCCTCGCCTTCGGCTGCGTCTGCTTCATCGGCTACGTCATCGGCGACGTCATCGGCGACGTCTGCGGCTATCATGCCGGGCGCGCGGCAAGTGCGGCACGATCGAAACGACTAAGGACGAGCATTGGCCAAAGGCATCCACGGGCAAGACGTCAGCGACCCGGTATCGACACCCGAAGACGACGCGCCACACCACGCACCACCGCCGCGCGAAGTGACCTCGCTCGGCCTCTTTCTGATCTTCGCCCGCATCGGTCTGACGAGTTTCGGCGGCGGACTGAGCGGCTGGTTCATGCGCGAGTTCGTGCACGACCGCCACTGGATGAGCGAGGACGAATTTCTCAACGGCCTCGCGTTGTCGCAGGCGCTGCCCGGTGTCAACGTGAAGAATCTGGCGATCTGGATCGGCTACCGGCTGCTCGGCTGGCGCGGCGCTGTTGCGGGATTCTGCGGCATCATTTTTCCGGCGGCCGTCGTGATCATTCTGCTCGGCGCGTTCTTCTCGGCGATCGCATCGTTTCCGCTCACGCATATCGCGCTCGCTGGCGCCGCGGCCGGCGCGATCGGGCTGTCGCTGTCGATGGCGATCACCGCCGCACGCCGGCTGCCGCGCCGCGTGTTTCCGTATCTGGTGCTGCTCGCGACGTTCGTGGCCGCCGCGGTGTTTCGCGTGTCGCTGGTGTGGACCGTGCTGATCGCCGGCGCGTTGAGCGTCGGCTATGAATACGTGCGCGAGGCGCGCCAGCCCTGATCGGCTTTTATCGCCGCTAGTCAAACTCCACAAAAGCTTCTGCCGTGTTCAGAATTCTTATCGCCCTGTTTTCGGTGTTCGCGCCGCTGTCGATCGTCACCGTCGGTGGCGGGCAAGGGATCATCCCCGAATTGCAGCGCCAGGTCGTCGACGTGCATCACTGGATGACCCATGCGCAATTTCTCAGCGACTTCGCGATCGCGCGGCTCGCGCCCGGTCCTGGCTCGCTGCTCGCGACGCTGATTGGCTATCAGGTCGGCGGACTCGGTGGCGCGCTCGTCGCGACCGTCGCGCTATTTGGGCCGACTGCGTTTCTGATGTATGGCGTCGTGCACGTATGGAACCGGCACGAAGGCGCGCGCTGGCTGAATGCGTTGCAGGCCGGGTTGCGGCCGGTGGCTGCCGGGTTGATTCTCGCGGCCGTCTATGTACTGCTCAAGGAGCTCGAAGGCGGGTGGATTGCGTGGCTCACCGCGGCCATCGCGACCGTGCTCGTGATGACGACGCGTATCAATGCGTTGGTGCTGATCGCGGGCGGCGCGGTTGTGTTTGTGGTGGCGCATTTTGCGGGGTTGCTGTAGCGCGCCACCGGTACTGCTTCCTAGTTGTGTGTAATTCGCCTGATCGTACTGGTCACGAGATCCACGTAGAACAGGTCGCCATTCTGGCCCGCCTTCAGATCCACCGGTCCTCCCTGCAGACCCCTTGCGAAAGTCTGGGGCACATTGTTCGGAGGTTGCATGGTCCAGATGCATTGCCGCAGAAGATCACCAAAGTACAGTGCGTTTTTGAATTGAGCGGGGTAGGTTGTGCTCGTATCGTCGGTAAACCCGATCGCAGAGATGACACTGCCGTTCTGGTCCGGCCCTCCGCCGTTCCGCTTGCCGCCGCAGGTTCTTCCACGACTGTCATCGGCTGAAATGTAGCTCGTGTGAGCGTACGCATAAAACGGCGCCGTGGCACCCGCGAACTTTCCGCAGTAGCCCGTGTTTTGATAGTCGGGCTCGGGAGCCGCAGCGAAGTTGGCGCCAGGGCTCCATCCTTCGTAGCACGGCCAGCCGAAGTCTTGGCCGTCGACAGTGACATGATCGATTGCCTCCCAACTGTTCCAGCCCACATTGCCGATATACAGCTCGTCCGTACTACCAGGCAGGCGGGCGAACCGGAACGGATTGCGTAAGCCTTGCGCAACCAGGGCAACGCTTTGAGTTGTCGAACCCGGGTTCGTGATCCGGAGAACAGCGCCGTCCCTATATGGAGACACGCCTTGACTGCGAAACGCGCCCTGCGGCAGATTCGTGCCATCGCCGCACGCGGTATCCAACTGTCCGTAGTCCACCTGATCGAAGCTCGCGCCGTCGCCAGCGCTAACGTACAGCGTTCTGTTGTCAACTCCGAAGACTAGTCCGCCAATACTGTGAGACGTGTAGAAAAAACACCACGTTTGATTGCCTGACCCTGCGGGAGGGAGGATCTTCGTTTCGGTGGTGCCCGCTCCCGCCGTTGTCAGCAGCGAAAGCTGGCCGTGAGTCAGAACGTTTCCGCTACAGGCCCCTGTAGTTGGAGGCGTCGTGTAAAGCACGTAAATTTTGCGGTCGTTCCGAGGATCGACCGCAATCCCGAGAAGTCCCCGGTCGACATCGTTGCAGACTTCATTGCTGAGGTCGGCAATCAACGTACAGGTAGGCGTCGCCAGGTCGCAATTCCAAACCCTGCCGCCTTTTTCGGCGATGAAGACCCTGGTCTGGCTTGCGTTGAAACTGATTGCCGTCGGCTGATTGAGACAACCGCTGTATAAAATCCGCTCTGTAAATCCCTTTGGAAGCACCGGCTGCGGCCTGGTCGTGGAGACGGGCTGACATATGACCGATTGCCCAATGGCGACGGAGGTCGGTACACCAGGGTTGCTGGGAGGATTGGCGTGCGCCGGATCGGCGAAACATGCCAACCCCAGCAGCGCTGCCAGTATGACGATCACGCGGGTCTGAGTTGCCCGCCAGAAAACACGGGGCGACACCTTATCCTCCTGTTCGCGAGTTGAATACAAAAACACCAGCAGACGTACGACCGGAGCATCGACCGCTGTATGTGCATTGCGATTCGCGAATTGTGAATGGTTGAATGATAGGACTCACACCCGCGAATGGTGGCCAATTCTCTGCCGCCGCACGCCACCTCGCGCAAGCCGCATAACGTCCACTCACGCGTTTTCCATGTTGAACTGGCGACGCTGGAATAGGTGGCCTCGTTCAACCGTCATCCTTGGATGGCGCCGCTTGGCGAGATCCTGCCCCACATTTTTTCGCGTTAAATGCCCTAGGACATTAATTTCCTCCCCCGTTTCTGCCGCACTATGGGAGATCAAGCGAGACGACGCCGACTCCTCACGGAGCCTGCATCCACCACGACATAGGAGCAGCGGTGATCGAGCAGTGGCGCGAGGCCGTGCGCGCGGTGCACGGCGTGGAATCGAAATACAAGCGACTGGTCAAGGCGATTGCCGGCGACATCGAGAACACGTCGCTGCCGCCGGGCGCGCGCCTGCCGCCGCAGCGCGACGTCGCCGCCGAACTCGCGATCAGCGTGCAGACCGTGACCAACGCGTACAAGGAACTGGAGCGGCAAGGCCTGATCCGCTGCGAGGTCGGGCGCGGCAGCTTCGTCGCGGCGCGCGTCACCGAAACGATGTCGAGCTACATGCTCGATACGGCCGAGCGTTCGGTGGTCGACTTTTCGATCGCGCGCATCATTCACACGTCCGAGCATGACGCGATGTGGCGCAAGGTCTGCGCGACGCTGTCGACGCTCGACGATCAGCCGTGGATTCGCGCGTTCCGGCCGATCGCGGGCTTCGAGCATCATCGTCAGGCGGGTATTGCATGGCTCGCGTCGCTCGGCATGCCGGCTTCGGCCGATACGCTGCTCGTCACGAACGGCGCCGCCCACGGCATTTTTCTCGCGCTCGCTTCGCTGGTGGGGCCGGGCGACACCGTGCTGTGCGAAAGCCTGACGGATCACGGCGTGATAGGTTCGGCCAACGTGCTCGGCTTCACGCTGAAGGGCCTCGAGATCGACGAGTACGGCATTCACCCCGAGCATTTCGAGGAGATGTGCGACAGCGAGCGCATCTCGGCGCTCGTCTGCACACCGACGCTGAACAATCCGACCGTCGCGTTGATGCCCGATTCGCGGCGTCGCGCGATTGCGAAAATCGCCGAACGCTATGGCGTATACGTGATCGAGGACGACGTGTACGGGCCGTTGCCGGCCAAACATTCCACGCCCATTTCGAGCCTGATTCCAGATCTTTCGTTCTACTGCACGAGTTTTACGAAGTCGGTGATGGCCGGCTTGCGCATCGGTTATATGACGACGCCGCGCCGGCTTGCGCTGCGCGCCGAGAGCGTGCTGCGCGTGAGCAGTTGGATGGCGACGCCGCCGATGGCCGAGGTCGCCGCGCGCTGGGTTGTCGACGGCACGGCCGCGCGGCTCGTCGAAATTCAGCGCGAGCGGCTCGGGCGGCGTCAGTCGCAATTGCAGCAGACGCTCGGTAAATATGTCCTGGGCGCGCATCCGCAGGCGCTTTCGGCGTGGCTGCGGGTGCCTGATCACTGGCGCACCGATCGGCTGGTGCGCGAACTGCGCAACCGCGACATCGCAGTGACGTCGCCCGATCCGTTTCTCGTGCGCGACGCCGACCGGCCCAACGCGGTGCGGGTTTGCGTCGGCGCCGAGGTCAGCGAAGACACCTATAAAGCCGCGCTCGAAACGATGCGCGACGTGTTCGAGCAGTACCCGCAGGTGCACGATTTCACCTGATCGCGCCGGTGCGCGAATTGCGTAACGCGCTGACCGAAATGAACTAGGACAATAAAAATCCTTTTTTAGAACACTAGACTGGGCTGCATGGAAAGCGATGCGGTCGCGAGTCACTGCGTTTATCTGCGATAGCCGTGCCCGCATCGAATAGCGAATCGACCTCTTTGATGCAGGGCCTGGTGCATGTCCGTTCCATCGTCAACCGTTCCATTGTCAGCCAATCTTTCGTTAGCCGACATTTACCGCGCGCGCAGCCGTATCGACGGTCGCGTATGCCGTACGCCGCTCGTCGAATCGCCGAGCCTGTCGGCGCACGCGGGCACGCCGGTTTATCTGAAACTCGAAACCGTGCAGCCGACCGGCAGCTTCAAGCTGCGCGGCGCGACTAATGCGCTGGCGCAGTTGGCCGAGCAGGGCTGTACTCGCGTGGTGACCGCATCGACCGGTAATCATGGCCGCGCGCTCGCGCATGCGGCGCGCGCGCTCGGTATGGACGCGACCGTGTGTCTGTCGCGCCTCGTGCCCGCCAACAAGGTCGACGCGGTACGGGCGCTCGGCGCGCACGTGCGCATTACCGGCCAAAGTCAGGACGAGGCCGAGCACGAAGCATTGCGGCTCGCGCGCGAAGAAGGCTATGCGTACGTGCCGCCATTCGACGATCCGCGCGTGATCGCCGGACAGGGCACGATCGGGCTCGAAATCGTCGAGGCCTTGCCCGATGTCGCGAACATCGTCGTGCCGTTGTCGGGCGGCGGGCTGTTTGCCGGCATCGCGCTCGCGGCGAAAAGCACCAATCCCGCGATTGGCTTGACAGGCGTCACGATGGCGCGCGGCGCCGCGATGCATGCGAGTCTCGCGGCCGGACGGCCGGTGCTGGTCGAGGAAGTCGACACGCTCGCCGATTCGCTCGGCGGTGGCATCGGACTCGAAAACCGCTATACGTATGCGCTGACGCGCGATCTGATCGACGAGACGGTGCTGCTCGACGAGGCGTCGATCGCGCGCGGCATCGCGCATGCGTATCGGCAGGAACGGCTCGTCGTCGAAGGCGCGGCGGCGGTGGGGATTGCCGCGGTGCTCGATCGCGCGCTGCCCGCTGAACGCATCGCGCGCGGGCCGCTCGTGCTCGTCGTGACGGGCGCGAACATCGATATGAATCTGCATCGGCGGATCATCGGCAACGAATCCTCGCAAGCCGCGCCGTCACCGAACTCACACACCCCGTCATGACCTCGATCACGCTCCTTGGCGAAGCCGAGCTTCGCAAACTCGTGCCGCTCGATCTCGCGGCCATCGATCAGATCGAAGCCGCCTTTGTCGCGCTCGCGACCGAGGCGGTCGCGATGCCGCCGATCCTGCGGCTCGATCTGCCCGCGCATAACGGCGAAGTCGACGTGAAGACCGCGTGGCTGCCGCGCCTCGACAGCTTCGCGATCAAGGTCAGTCCAGGTTTCTTCGACAACCCGTCGCTCGGTCTGCCGAGCCTGAATGGTCTGATGCTGGTGTTGTCGGCGAAGACCGGGCTGACCGAAGCGGTGCTGCTCGACAACGGATATCTGACCGCGATACGCACGGCGGCCGCCGGCGCGGTCGCGGCGCGCTGGCTCGCGAAAGCGCACACGCCGCAGGTCGCAGTGATCGGCGCGGGCGAGCAGGCGCGTCTGCAACTGCGGGCCTTGATGCTGGTGCGCCGCGTCGAACACACACGCGTCTGGGCGCGCGACGCGGCGAGCGCGCTGCGTTTCTCCGCGGAAGTGAACGACACGCTCGGCGTGCGATGCGATGTCGCGGCCAGCGTTCATGACGCGCTCGCCGAAGCGGACGTCGCGATTACCACCACGCCGAGCCGCACGCCGCTGATCGACGCCGCCGATCTGCATCCGGGCCTGCACATCACCGCGATGGGCTCGGACGCCGAGCACAAGAACGAAATCGCGCCGGCCGCGCTGGCGGCGGCGCGCTACGTGTGCGACCGCGCGCAGCAAACGCGCGTGCTCGGCGAACTGCATCACGCGCTCGCCGCGGGCACGATGCGTGACGATGCGGCGATCGTCGAATTGGGCCAGGTGATCGCGAAACAGGCCGCGGGCCGCACGAGCGACGCCGACGTGACGATCTGCGATCTGACCGGAACCGGCGCGCAGGACACCGCTATCGCCGCGCTCGCATTGCAGCGCGCGCGTGCCGGGAAGGCGGGAACCACATTTGGCAACGACGCGCCGCTTAAATGACGCGCGATGAACGGCAATACGCCGCGCAAGCGGCTCACGAAGGAGTAGCACAGATGCGGGCATCCCCGATTCAACCGACGGTCGATTTCAACGCCGACGGCGAACAGCACGGTTTCCTGAAACTGCCTCATTCGCACGACGTCTCCGCATGGGGCGCGGAGATGATCCCCATCACCGTGATCCGCAACGGCGAGGGACCGACCGCGCTGCTAACGGGCGGCAATCACGGTGACGAATACGAAGGGCCGATTGCGCTGTCGAAGCTCGCCGCCACGTTGAAGGCGAGTGACGTACGCGGGCGCGTGATCATCGTGCCGTTCATGAATTTTCCGGCGTTTCGCGCGGGCACGCGCACGTCGCCGATCGATCACGGCAATCTGAATCGCAGCTTTCCGGGCAAGCCGGACGGCAACGTGACCGAGAAGATCGCCGATTATTTTCAGCGCTATCTGCTGCCGCTCGCCGACTATGTGCTCGATCTGCACGCGGGTGGCCGCACGCTCGACTTCGTGCCGTTCGCCGCGATTCACGTGCTGCCCGACGCGACGCAGCAGGCGCGCTGCGAGGCAGCGATGCGCGCATTCGGCGCGCCGTACTCGATGCGGATGCTAGAACTCGATAGCGTCGGCCTTTACGACACGGCCGTCGAGGAAGCGGGCAAGGTGTTCGTGTCGACCGAACTCGGGGGGGGCGGCACGGCGAGCGTGCACAGCGTGGCGATTACGGAGCGCGGTGTGCGCGGCTTTCTGCAGCATGCGGGAATCATCAGGCAAGACGAAGCAATGGGTCACTCGAGCGCGAGGGCGAGCGCTCCGCGCACGACGACGCTGCTCGATATGCCCGACGGCACCTGCTACACGACGAGCGAGCACGATGGCCTGCTCGAACTGTGCAAGGACCTCGGCGACATGGTCGACGGCGGCGAGGTGATCGCGCGGATTTACGACGCGAAGCGCACCGGCGCCGCGCCGATCGAATATCGCGCGCGACGCGGCGGCATGCTGGCCGCGCGGCATTTTCCGGGGCTCGTGCGGATTGGCGACACGGTTGCGGTGGTCGCCGACGTGCTCGAACGGGGCATACCGGTAACGGTCTGAACACGCGATGAAATTCGACCGCTACGATCTCGCGATTTTGCGCATTCTCGCGAGCGATGGACGCATCACGAAGTCGCGCCTCGCCGAAGAAATCAATCTGTCGATTTCGCCGGCATGGGAGCGCGTGAAGCGCCTCGAAGAAGAGGGCGTGATTCGCGGGTATCGCGCGGATATCGATTGGGTGCGCGCGTTCAAAGGCAGCCGCGTGGTGGTCGAGGTCACGCTCGCGCGTCATACCGCGCCGGACATGCGGCGCTTCGAGGAGCGCATCGCGGCCGCGCCCGAAGTCGTGCAATGCCTCGCGACGGGTGGCGGTGTCGACTATGTGATGCAGGTGCTGTCACGCGATATCGACCACTATCAGCGCTTCATCGATACGTTGCTCACCGACGAATTGGGCATCGAAAAGTACTTCACGTATATCGTCACGAAGGTGGTGAAAAGCGGGGCCGAAGGCTTGCCCGAATGGGCGGAGCAGTCGATTGGCGAGAACGGCTGAGTGGCGCGCTACTTGCGATCGACTTACGACGAAAAGCCCCACCCGAAAAAACGATAACCATGTGGCGAATTGCAGAAAAAACGTAGCCTTCGAGAAGCGACAACAAAAAAAACCGCAGTGCCGCCGGACCTACAGTGATAGCAGACATCGCACACAGGAGGTCGTCATGTTGCTGGGTCATCCGGTCTTATTCAAATCGCTGTGCTACGTGGATGGACGCTGGGTTCATAGCGCGAGCGCCGCGAGCGTCGCGGTGCAGAATCCCGCGAATCAGGAAGTGCTCGGCCATGTGCCGATGCTCGACGCGGCGCAGATCACCGCCGCGGTCGATGCCGCGCAGCGCGCGTTCGACGCGTGGCGCTGGGTGCCGGTCGCCAAACGCTCGGCGCTGCTGTTGCGCTGGCATGAACTGATTCTGCGTCATCAGCAGGATCTCGCCGCGATTCTGTCGCTCGAACAGGGCAAGCCGCTTGCTGAAGCGCGCGGCGAAATTGCGTATGGCGCGAGCTTCGTCGAATGGTTCGCGCATGAGGTGCGGCGCCTGAATGGGCGCACGATTCCGACCCATATCGATGGCGCTCATCTGGGCACGATCATCGAGCCGGTCGGCGTGGCCGCGCTGATCACGCCGTGGAATTTCCCGTGCGCGATGCTCACCCGCAAGGCCGCTGCCGCGCTCGCCGCCGGTTGCACGGTGGTCGCGAAGCCCGCACACGAGACGCCGTTCTCCGCGCTCGCGCTCGCGCAACTCGCCGAAGAAGCGGGCTTTCCGGCCGGCGTGTTCAACGTCGTGCTCGGCGAGCCGCAAATGGCGATGGAAACACTGGTTTCAGATAGCCGCGTGCGCTCGGTCAGCTTCACCGGCTCGACGCGTGTCGGCGCCCTAGTGATGCAAACGGCCGCGCGGGCAGGCATCAAGAAGACCGCGCTCGAACTGGGCGGCAACGCGCCTTTCATCGTGACCGAAGATGCGGACCTCGAACAGGCCGTGCGCGTCGCGGTCGCGGCGAAGTTCCAGACCTCGGGCCAGGACTGTTGCGCGGCAAACCGGATCTTCGTCGCGCGTTCGTTGTATGAAGCGTTCGTCGCGCGATATAGCGATGCCGTGAAGGCGTTGAAAGTGGGGGGCGCATTCGACCCGAACGTGGACGTCGGCCCGCTGATGCACCAGGCCGCGTTCGACACGACCGTGCAGCGCGTCGCCGACGCGCGTGAGAAGGGTGCGCGCGTCACGGTAGGCGGTGCGGCGCACGAGCGCGGCGGCTGGTTCTTCGAGCCGACCGTGGTCGCCGATGCGGCGCCCGGCATGCGCATTTACGACGAAGAAAATTTCGCGCCGATCTCGGCGGTCACGCCGTTCGATTCGCTCGACGAAGTGGTCGAACGCGCGAACGACACCGAGTATGGACTCGCCGCCTACGTGTGCGCGAAAGATCTGAACACCGTGTTTCAACTGATCCGCCGACTCGACTTCGCGATGGTGTCCATCAACGGCGCGAAATTCACCGGCGCACCGATTCCGTTCGGCGGCATCAAGTCGTCGGGGCTTGGACGCGAAGGCGGCGTCGAAGGCTTCGAGCCGTTCGTCGAGACACGTTATTTCTGCCTTGGCCAGCTTGGCTTGCCGGTCAGCGACAGCGCCCCCGCTCGTGCCGCTGCACATGCGATGGCGACGGACGCAATGGCCTGAACCTACCGATTCATTCATCCAGACATCACACGAAGGAGCGACCCATGACTCAATTCGATCAACTGCTGAGCGCCGATCGCGCGCACTTCATGCATCCGTCGACGCACGCGCACGATCACACGAGCGGCGCGCTGCCGGGCCGGATCGTGACCGGCGCGAAAGGTATCCGCATCGAGGACCATCAAGGCAAGACTTTTATCGATGCATTTGCCGGCCTTTATTGCGTGAACATCGGCTACGGCCGCACCGAAGTGGCCGAAGCGATTTACGAGCAGGCTAAGAAGCTCGCGTATTACCACACGTATGTCGGCCACTCGACCGATACGATCATCGAGCTGTCGTCGCGCATCATCGACTGGTCGCCGCAAGGCATGAAGAAGGTGTACTACGGCATGTCCGGCTCGGACGCGAACGAAACGCAGATCAAGCTCGTTTGGTACTACAACAACGTGAAGGGCCGGCCGAACAAGAAGAAGATCATTTCGCGCGAGCGCGGCTATCACGGCTCGGGCATCGTCACCGGTAGTCTGACCGGTCTGCCGAGCTTCCATCAGTTCTTCGATCTGCCGATCGAACGCGTCAAGCATACCGTGTGTCCGCACTGGTATCGTCGCGCGCCGGCCGGCATGAACGAAACGCAGTTCGTCGCGTACTGCGTCGACGAACTCGAAAAACTGATCGCGCGCGAAGGCGCCGATACGATCGCGGCCTTCATCGGCGAACCGGTGATGGGCACGGGCGGCATCGTACCGCCGCCGGCCGGTTACTGGCCCGCGATCCAGCAGGTGCTGAAGAAGCACGACATCCTGTTGATCTGCGACGAAGTGGTGTGCGGTTTCGGCCGGCTCGGCTCGAAGATGGGTGCGCAGCACTACGGCATTCAACCCGATCTGATCACTGTCGCGAAGGGTTTGACGAGTGCTTACGCGCCGCTGTCCGGCGTGATCGTCAGCGAAGGCGTATGGGACGTGATCGATAAGGCATCGCAGGAATCGGGTGCGTTGGGGCATGGCTGGACCTATTCGGGCCATCCGATCTGCGCGGCGGCGGCGCTCGCCAACCTCGAGATTCTCGAACGCGAGAACCTGATGCAGAATGCGGCGCAGACTGGCGCTTATCTGCTGGCGCAATTGCATGCGGCGTTCGACTCGCATCCGCTCGTCGGCGAAGTGCGCGGCGTGGGCATGCTGGCCGCGCTGGAGTTCATGGCCGACAAGGATGTCCGCACGCCGTTCGATGCGGCGCTGAAGGTCGGGCCGCGTGTGTCGGCTGCCGCGATGCAGCGCGGACTGATCGCGCGGGCGATGCCGCACGGCGACATTCTCGGCTTCGCGCCGCCGCTGGTGACGTCGCGCGGCGACGTGGACGAGATCGTGAAGCTGACACGCGAGGCGGTGGATGAGGTGGCGTCGCAGGTGTTTGCGCCGGCTGCTTCGCTTTGATCAAGTGAGGTGAAAGAGAACCCCGGCTGCTGTCTTGTCATGCGGTCGGGGTTTTTATTTGCTTCGTGCGGTAGTGGCGCCATAGCTTGACGATCGTCACGTAGGCAAGCGTTGCCACGATCAATTCAATAGTCATCCACACTACGAAATATAGCATCCGAAGCACGCTACCATGCGAGCGCCTCGCTTTCCGTCCACGGATAGGGGTATGGGTGGACATAATGGATCGACAGAACGAAAAGGCCGAAAAATAGCGCGACCTGAGATCGCAAGAACAGCTACTTCGGCGCGGAAAGATTCAGTCGCGCGGCCAGATCCGGATGCGCTTCGCCTAGACATCGAAGTGCCAGCGCTCCAAGCTTGCGGGCCGATTCGTCATCCAATGGAGTTTCCGGTGCTTCAGGAATATCGAGGAACATCGCCCGATCCAGGGTTGATTGAATGGCACGACGCGACACGTTGCTCATTTTGAGCGTATTCGTGTCGTCGTCGTAGATAAAGACGACAGCAAGGTCTCGGACCATCAATAGCCTCTGCACTGGTTGTATGTTTCAAAAGCACGTTGCTCGCACGCAAAGCGAGTTCTCAAATCGCCGCCGTATGTTTTTGACAGCATCTTGCACGCGATCATATTGCGCTCATATTCCATCTCGCACTCGATCTCTTGCCGTTCGCTCACACCGCGTGCACCAAGGATCGTCACATCTCCGACTGTCGACGTGTCAGAATACTCGAACGGCTGGGCATTGCCCAGATTCTGCGGCACGCGCGGGCTGCTGCCATATTGCGAGCGTGCCATGCTAACGTCGTCCGCTTGTTGCGCGCGCCCGCGACAATCGCACGCCCATGCGTAACCAAGGGCTTTGGCCATTGCGTAACCGGTCGAATACGACCGAAGCCTATCCTGCGGAAACCATCGGGGTAGCAAGCCGGACTCAGAGATCAACGAAACGCGGCAACAGGTGCTGATCGGCGAGGCGGATTTCGATATCGTTTGCCGCCTTGACATGCTCCCGGTTGTTCACGTCAAAGACTTCATCCGTCACGCTTACGATGATCGTGCCTTGTTGTCCGCCGTCGCGCATGACCTGAATCAGGGCGCGCGCTTCTGGCACCTGGGCCAGCGTGAGAACGTGCGGCAGGTAGAGCATCCAGCTTACGCCTGGGCGGTCGTCGAAAACAGCTTCAGTAGCGTACTTACGCGGTCCAAACGTCACATAAAGCGACTCATAAATTCCTACCGTTCTCGCTATAACTTCAGCAACGGATTTGTAATCGCCCAATCTAGATGAGTGACAATTTTTCTCACTCATCTCCAGATCAATCATTTGGGAAATTTCCCCCCCGCCATCGAACGAAACGTAAGCGGTGGCTCCTTCTTCCTCTGATTCGGTGCCATTCCAAATTCCGATCGATTTTGTCGCGCTCTGACTTACATTTTTGTATTCATTGGACAATGCGAGAATCGCGGCCTTAGATGGCTCATTGTTCTCGTAGACGTTGCACTGCAACGCCTCCACGATCGTATCAGCTTGAATATACCAATTAGCCAAGGTGCTGTCTTTTTGTGAGATTAAATCAACAAGAAGTCGCAGCCGGCGAATGTGAAATTCAAAGGCCGAAGAGGAAACGGCGCCGCTATCACGATGTTGTGCGAATAGATTCATGATTGAATCAAGGTTGATTGACAGACGGCACTCCGGCGATCCGAAGCGTCGAAAGCATATATTGCCTCGTCTTTGGGGTCTGGAAATACCACATTAGCCTTGCCGGAGGATTGGCGCGCACTTTAGCCCCTTGGTCTATTATCTGGTCCGCCATTTTCTTGAAGCCCGCGAAAAACGGCTTTGGCTTATCATTCCCTCCGATAAATTGGTCATAGTTCCCCTTGGCTTCCTGCAAGAGACATTGGGAGGGCTGAAACCCATCGAAGTCTGTGCCGAGCCAACTCCACTCCATGCTCCAGCCCTGGCTGGTCTCCTTGCCATTTCCGTCCGCGACTATCCCATACTCAAACGCTGTTATGCGGGCCTGGTAACGTCGCGGCTTGGGATTCATATTGTGGTTTCGCCGCACTTTTTCACCGCTCTTTTCAGGCGGGCACTTGCACGGTCTTTCTCGTTCGCGGCTCCGGTCACGCGGCAGTTCGCCCCATCCGCCGTCTGCACCCGCGCCAGTGCCGCTGCTGCCCGCAGGACCAGCAGACGGTGCGGTGGTGGGGACCGGAACAGGCATAGGCATTGCCTGCGCCATTGCGTTTGCTGCGCGTGCGAGCGTCGCCGGGAATGGAATACCCATCAGCGTTTCTCCTTCATTTCCTGTTGTCTTTTACCCGTCGCCTGTAGCAGCATTTCGAATTGCTGTTCAGCCGGAACGCCTGATTTGTGCAGCCATGCCGTGACCGCCGGAAGCGAGTAAAACCCCGGCGTGGTGGCTTCCGCATACAGGAAATCGACTATCGGCACGTCACGCGTAAAGCGGAGTACCTTGGTTTGCGCGAAGGCCGCATTAAGCCGGTCGCGCAAGGTCGGATCATTGGCCAGCGCGGGATAGTCTCGCACGATATGACCACGGATAAAGTCCACATAGTTACGGTCTTCGTAGTCTTTCAGAAGCGCCCATTGTCCTTCAGTAAATTCCATTGTCGTTGATGGTGAACCGTCGTCCTTCGTTGAGGTAGTGCCACGCGTCGGCAGACCTGAAAAGCTCGCGCTCGCTCTTACCGTGGCATACCACATTGAGCGCATGCAACACCCTGGGGTCCCAGAAGCGCAGCAGGGCGGATCGTCCGTCCGGTATTCGGATACTCAGGTGTGGGCGCAGCTTTGCGGCCTGCCTTTCCAGGGTCTCTGAGGTGATCAGCCAGATCACGCCAGGGCGGGCCTGTTCGAGTTCGCGCAGCTCCGCAAGATGATCGGGCGTCGTCTTCGGATCAAACAGCCACGGCCCCGCGTGTGCGAGTGCCATGTCGCTCGTGCCCGCGAACAGCGAAACCGTCCTATCGTTTTCGGGCATCAGTTGCTGGCCGGTATGCTGCTGGTACTGGATACCGTCCACCAGCGCCAGCACGTGGCCACTGAAGTGCCGTTCCCCGTTCTTGCGAAGCTGTTCATTGACCGAGGCGGGGATCATCAGCGCTCCAGGGTCATCGCGCCTTGCCCGGCAGCGTGGATCATGCATTCGAGACAGATGGACGACTGCGGAAGCACCGACCGGGGCGTTGCGCCGTCGAGCGATATCGGGCCTTTTTTCTGCACGGCATCAGGGGCGCGTCCGCGACAATCGCATGCCCATGCGTAACCCAGGGCTTCGGCCATCTCGTAACCGGTTGCACAGGACTTCAGACTATCGAACGGAAACCACTCGCCGGTTTCGGCGTTCAGCGCCATTGCCGACGGCATTGTCGGGAAGTTTGAGTAGATTGAATAGGTGATGCGGCAAAGCTGGCACTCTTCCTTGTCCCCGGTTTCATCCTGTTTCCGTTGTTCCATTTGACCTCTGCTGATTGTTCAGAACACAGTCGAGGAATTAACCATCAAAATCACGACAAGGTCAACGGTTTTAAATTGAGATAAAGCCGCTTTGACAGGTTTTCACAATTCCAGTACTTGCCAAGCGCGAAAAAAAAGCCCGCCTTGCTGGGCGGGCTCGCATGTTCCGATTGCACCGGGAGTTACCGAAAACTAATCCGCGGCCTCCTCGCCATAATGCCGATCCGGAATCACAACGATATTCCCCACAAAGCGCTTCTCCATAAACCGCGTCTGCGCGTCGTGAAACTTCGACAACGGATAAGTCGCCGCGAGTACCGGCCGGATCGTACCGTTCTGAATATAGTCGAGCACGCGTTTGAACGCACCGCGCGTGCCCTGCGACGATCCATTCAACTGCAACTGCTTGAGATACATCGTGCGCAGATCGAGCTGCACGACCGGACCTGCGATCGCCCCCGCAGTCGTATATCGCCCCTCGGGCCGCAGTACGTTCAGCAGCTTGCCGAACAGCGCCCCGCCAACCAGATCCGCAACCACGTCGATGGGCCGGCCCTCGGTCATCCGTTCAGCGTCCGCGACGAAATCGCTACTATCGCGCAGCATCGCGCCTTGCGCGCCGAGCGCTAGCACGGCCTCTTCCTTACCCTTGCTGACGACCGCATACGGAATCGCGCCGCGCGCGCGGCATAGCTGGATGATGGCCGAGCCGACGCCGCCGGACGCGCCGGTAATCAGCACCGTTTCGCCGTGCTTGACGGCCGCGCGTTCGATCATCTGCTCGCCGGTGTGATAAGCGCACCAGAACGTGGCGAGTTCGGCGTCGGAATAGGTGCAGTCGACCCGATGCGCGTTTTCCGCGGGCACGGCCGTGTATTCGGCGTAGCCGCCGTCGCGGCCGTGGCCGATGTAGTCGATATCGGCGAGGCTGTCGTCGTCGCGGTTGTAGATCGACGCGTCGACGATCACGCGCTCGCCGATACGCGCGTCGCTGACGCCGCGACCCACCGCGACCACGCGTCCGACGATATCCGCGCCCTGAATGCGCGGAAACGTCAGCGTCGAGCGGCCGCGTCGCCACGTCGACACCGCTTGCGGATCGTCGTCGGTGCCGTAGGCGCCCTGGCGGACCCACACGTCGGTATTGTTGAGACCGCATGCGGTGACGTCGATCAGTACCTCGCCAGCCGCGCACGAGGGAACCGGCACGTCGTCGCGATAGACCAGTTTGTCGAGGCCACCGTGCGCGGTCAGCACGACGGCCTTCATCGTTTTCGGAAGCATGTTTCCCCTTTCGTTGAAACGGGCGTCGTGCTTCGCGAGTTCACGCGGGCACGACGCCCGCGCAATCACGGTTTGACGAACAGCTTACGTGGCGTCCTGCAAAAGGTCTCGACGCCGGTCCGCGTAATCAGAATGCTCTCGGTGATTTCGAGGCCCCAGTCGTCGAGCCACAGGCCCGGCATGAAGTGAAACGTCATGCCGGGTTCGAGGACCGTCTTGTCCCCAGGGCGCAGGCTCATCGTGCGCTCGCCCCAGTCCGGCGGATAGCTCGCGCCGATCGGATAGCCGCAGCGGCTGTTCTTCTCGATGCCGTATTTATGCAGCACCGCGAAAAATGCATTGGCGATGTCCTCGCAGGTATTGCCGGGTTTCGCCGCGGCGAGCCCGGCCTCGATCCCTTCGACCACCGCGCGTTCGCCTTCGATGAAATGCTTCGGCGGCTTGCCCAGGTAGACGGTGCGCGACTGCGGGCAGTGATAACGCTTGAAGCAGCCGGCAATTTCGAAGAACGTGCCGGCGTCCTTCGCGAACGGCGTGTCGTCCCAGGTCAAATGCGGGGCGGCCGCGTCGGCGCCGGTCGGCAGCAGCGGCACGATCGCCGGATAGTCGCCGCCATAACCATCGATGCCGGTAATGCCTGCCGAGTAGATCTCCGCGACGAGGTCGTTCTTGCGCATACCCGGTTCGATTCGCTCGACGATGTGCGCGTGCATCTTCTCGACGATGCGCGCGGCCACGCGCATGTACTCGATCTCGCGCGCGGATTTGACCGCGCGTTGCCAGTTGACGAGGCCGGTTGCGTCCTGCCATTTCGCGTCCGGCAAATGCGCGACGAGCGAGCGATAAGCGGCGGCGCTGAAATAGTAGTTGTCCATTTCGACGCCGATCTTCGCGTTGGCCCAGCCGCGTGCGGCGATCACGTCGCGCGCGAGGTAGTCCATCGGATGACGCGCGGTGGATTGCACGTAATGATCCGGATAGCCGACGATCTGATCGTGCTGCATAAAGACGGTGCGCTTGGCACCGTTCGCGTCCTGACCGCGGCCGAACCAGACCGGCTCGCCATCCAGCGCGAGCAGCACGCACTGATGCACGTAAAACGACCAGCCGTCGTAGCCGGTGAGCCAGGCCATATTGGTCGGGTCCGACACGATCAATAGTTCGATGCCGGCCGCCTGCATGGCCTTGCGCGTCTTGGCAAGACGCGCGGCGTACTCGTCGCGTTCGAACGGCAGGCGCACGACGGGCGCCGCGATTCGCGATTCGTGTTGCGTCGTATCTGACATCTTCCCCTCTCTCTGAGCGTGACGTCGTTGCGGAAAGTGGCGCCCGGTGCAAGTGAAGGGGGCGTCCACGGGTATCTCTCGCCGCAGTCTAATGCCGCGAAAAAACGCCGCTGAATGTGCTAGTTCAATGTTCGTGACGTTATCGACGGACGCTGCGTGTTTGTTGCAGTGCACGCTGCGCCGCCCTTGTCCGCGCGTAGAAAAGAATTGTTCTAGAGCAATCTGGATCGCAAATATGGCTGCGTATTCTGGTTCGCATTAAACGTGCGATGAACGGGATCGAATCGATATGAACACGGCGCGAGTCACCGATCTGTTGAGCGCTTCAGGCATCGCCCCGGCAAGTCTTTCCTCCGAGGAGCGCGCGGTCGCCTCCGCAAGCACGCCGGCGCGCCGAGACGAAAGCCCGGCGAGCAAGCCATTGATCCGGCTCGACCGGATCACGAAACGATATGGCGCGCTGACCGTGCTCGACGAACTGTTGCTCGACGTGATGCCCGGCGAGAAGCTCGCGCTGATCGGTCCGTCGGGATCGGGCAAGACGACGATCCTGCGCATCCTGATGACGCTGGAAACGATCGACGGCGGCCATATCGAAGTGGACGGCGAACAGTTGTTCCATATGCCGCGCGGCGGCCAGATGGTGCCCGCGAACGAACGGCATCTGCAGAAGATGCGCGAGAAGATCGGCATGGTATTTCAGCACTTCAATCTGTTTCCGCACAAGAGCGTGCTCGACAACGTGACGCTCGCGCCGATGCTGACGAAGGGCGAGAGCCGTGAATCGGCGGAGAGGCGCGCGCTCGACCTTTGCGGCGAGAACGAGGCGAGGCCACGGCAGGGTCATTTGATGACGCTGCCGTCGCTGATGCGCTGGGAGCGCTGCGTGACGCCAATCATGTTGTTTTTCCCGAACGCGCGCGACGCGTCGCCGACGCACGCGTACGGATTACCGCATCCGTTGCAGGCTTTATGGAAAACCCCGATGCCTGCATCGTCCTAGAACATCGTTGCAGGCGCGGGTCGTCGGTATCGTGGATTCGGGCGACGTTGCCTGTGTCGCATAGAAACATCCCAGGAGAAGACATGCACTACGTACATTCATGGACCGCGCAGAGCGCGCAACCGCAGGCGCGCAGCTTGCTGCGACGCGCAATCGCGGCGTCGGCACTCGGAAACGCGACCGAGTGGTTCGACTACGGTATTTACGCCTACGGCCTGAGCTATATTTCGGCCGCGTTGTTTCCCGGCAGCACCGCGCAGGCCACGTTGTTCGCGCTCGCGACGTTCGCCATTTCGTTTCTCGTACGTCCGCTTGGCGGCCTGTTCTGGGGGCCGCTCGGCGATCGCCTCGGCCGCAAGCACGTCCTCGCGTTGACGATCATCCTGATGTCGGTCGCAACGCTGCTGGTCGGACTCGTGCCGACTTACGCGAGCATCGGCTGGTGGGCACCGGTTATCCTCGTCGTTCTGCGGATGATCCAGGGCTTTTCGACGGGCGGCGAATATGGCGGCGCGGCGACTTTCATGGCCGAGTACGCGCCGGACAATAAGCGCGGCTTTTGTGGCAGCTTCCTTGAATTCGCGACGCTGTCGGGTTTCTCGCTCGGCGCGTTTCTGATGCTCGGTTGCTCCGTCGTGCTCGGCAACACGGCAATGCATGCGTGGGGATGGCGTCTGCCGTTTCTGATTGCGGCGCCGCTCGGCCTGATCGGTTTCTATCTGCGCTCCAGGCTCGAAGACACGCCGGTCTTTCGCGAGCTCGAACAAACGATGCACAAGGAGCAGCATAGCTGCGTCACGCTGAAGGCATTGCTGCGCGACTATTGGAAACCGCTGATCCAACTCGGTGGACTCGTGGTTGCTTTGAATGTCGTCAACTACGTGCTGCTCGCCTATATGCCGACTTTCATGCAGAAGCAGCTCGGCATGAGCGACAACATGTCCCTGCTCGTGCCGCTGATCGGCATGCTCGCGATGATGGTGTTTCTGCCGTTCGCGGGGACGTTCTCGGATCGCGTGGGACGCAAGAACGTCTGGTGGTTTTCGCTGATTGGCCTGTTCGTCGCGGCGATTCCGATGTTCCTGCTGATGAAGCTCGGCGTGGCGGGCGCGTTCATCGGCTTTGCGGTGCTCGGGCTGTTGTACGTGCCGCAACTGGCCAGCATCTCGGCGATGTTCCCCGCGATGTTTCCGACCCAGGTCCGTTACGCGGGGATGGCGATTGCGTATAACGTGTCGACGTCGATTTTCGGCGGCACGGCGCCGATGGCGAACGAATGGCTGGTCGCGCATACGGGCAATGCGCTGGTGCCCGCTTATTACATGATGGCCGCGTGCGTGGTGGGGGCGATTGCGTTGATCTACGTGCCTGAAACGCGCGGGTGTTCGTTGCGCGGGCAAGGCATTCCGGGGAAGCAGGAAGCGATTGTTTGAAGTGACAGGGCGTGGCCAACCGCGTATCGATGCAGTTCGGCCACGCGCGTTTGATTGAGCGTTTATTTCAGTTGGCTTTGCGCGAGCCTCGACTTCAGCAGTTCGTATTTCTCCCGCGACGTATCAGCGAACGCCGCCTCACGACTCGAACGCGTATCGTCGAATGGAATCGGTTCGGCAAACTGGCTGACCGTCAGATCCCATCTGCTGCCGTCGATCAGGTTGTAGAAGTGCGTGCCCCCCGACGTACGCGTCGTCAGAATCTCGCCGCCGAAATAGTCCTGCATGATCAGAGACGTAACGCTGCAATGATTCTGCGCGGGATTCGTCGACGACCACGCGTGCGTGGGGCTCGACGTATCGCCGGCCCATACGCGTGCAAGGACGCGGTATAGATCGATGGGCGTCGCAAAGCACTTCGATACGGCAGGCGTCTGTGCTTCCTGTGTCATGGCGGCAATCCTTCGTTCGATGAGCGGAAAAGGTCGTGGAAAACAAAAAGCCCCGTCGTTGCCGGCGGGGCTTTCTGGCGCATGTCGCTGCGAATGATGTCTAGCGGCGTATGCGTATGCGAGTCCCCACAGGCAGTCCCACGCGGGCATGCGCATGATGATGCTTTGCAGTCGGGCGGTACTTGAGGGCTTGCATAGTGAGCGAGTGTGCCTTCGATTGCGCGACGCGTCAACGAATCATCGATAACTGCGTCGCGCTGACCGTGCTTACGACTTCGCGCCGCTCAGGATCGCGAGGCTCGGGCAGTAGTGCGTCGCGCTCAGATACGCGGCTTGCTGCGAGCGCACGCCTGCGCTGCTCGACGTCGGCGGATCGATGAATACCTGCGCGTTGTTCGATCCCGCAGGTGCCGTCAGCGTCATCGTTACTGGGGATAGAAATGAACGTGGCGCGCGTCGAATCAGGCGTTCGACCGCGGATGGCTTGCGCCGATGTGCTTCAACGCAATTCAACCACCGGACAGAACCGTGTCCTCGACTTCGTAGCGCTCATTGCCAACTGAAATCAGATTGATGCCGGCATGCTTGCGCGTCAGCGTGTCGCCGGGCATCGGCCGATCGCTCGCGGACGCGGCCGTGCCGACTACCCGGCCGTTGACGCCGAAGAAAATCGCCCGCGTGGCGCCGTCGGGCCAGTAGACCACGACCGTAGTCGATCGATCGCCGTGATGCACGACGCCGAACTTGCACATCGTTTTGGTCTGTCCGTTGCCGCGCTCGCACGGCAACGTGCCGCTCGCGCTGATAGGCGATTCCTTCACGGGCCCGTGGTCGTTCTGCGAGCCGGCCTGAGCGCTTTCAGTCGAAATCGAAATCAGCGTCACGCCTTCCGCTTCGCCGACCACGCGCGCGCGCCGCTGATGCCCGACGATCGCGCGCACGGCGGCGCTGTCGCGAGAGCCCGGACAGCCGACCAGCATCGCCATATGGTCGAGATAGTTCACGGTCGCGGCCGACTCGCCGAGCCGCCGGCATGCATCGCCCGAGCGCGGATAGCCATCGCCGAGCACGACGAACGACGCGGGCCATTCGAACGGTTTCTCCATGCCTGTTGCCTGCGCGGAAGTCGAAGCGCCACCGGCACCGAATGCAATCGCCGCAAGCGCGGCGCACAGCGCCGAAGCAAAAGACCGGGTCGTGCGTCGCATCGAAGTTCTCCTCGGCTTGCTCACGCTCGAGCCGCGCCGGCCGCCAACGCGGCCTGCGCCCGCTGCAGCCACTCGCGATTATGCTCGCGCGCGTGGCGCGGCCAATGTTTGGCGTCCTGCACGATTTCCGCATAGAGCGCGCCGGCGCGGCGGCGGTCCGCATCTTCCGGTTGCGCGGCGAGCCAGTCGGCGAACAGGCAGCGCGGCGCGACGTCGGTCGCGCAGGTCAGCGCCTGTTCGAATGCCGCGCGTGCGCCCGGCGCATTCCGCGCGGCCAGCGTGCGCGCGTTCAGCAGCGCCGGCTCGCCCTGGTTGCGTGCCCGCGGATTGACCGAGAACAGATCCGCCAACGTCGCATCCGCGGCCGTGTAGTCGCCGAGCGCGAACTGCGAGCGCGCGAGACCGAGCAGCAGCGCAGGATCGTTTGCAAATGGGCCGTTCGCCGCGGTCTGGAAATGTTCGAGCGCTTCGCGCGGATTGCCGGCCGCGAGCAAGGCCTCGCCGAGCCGCATCCGATGCTGCACGGTCGGCGCGCGGTCGAAATCGGCGCGCGCTTCACGCAGCGCGCGATTCGGATCGACGAATTGCGTGATCGCCTGCGTGGCCACCCGCGCGCCGCGCGAGTGGCGCAGATCCGGCAGATAGATCGCGAAGAAGTACACGATGCTGCCGAGCAGCGGAAAAGCAAACAGAATGAATAGCCAGTAGATGCCCTGGTTATTGCGCATCGCGTGGACGGCGAAAAAGATCGCGATGAAAACGTGAAGACCAATTCCAAAAAAGTAGGGCATATCGATTCAACCTTCGAGCATGAGGAAAAGCGCGCCGCGAGCCCGTCTTTGGCGTAACCGGGCCCTAATGCAGCGAACCGACCCGCAGATACGCGAATAGAAGCGACAACGCCACGACGATCACGCCGGTGGCAATGACGAGACGGTTGGCCAACAGTCGGCGCATCGCAAGTCTCCTAGACGAAACTGTAGCGTTCGGAATGGTAGCGGATGCGCGGCACTTTCATTTTGCCGAGCGCCGTTTCGATCGCATCCATCATGGAGTCCGGGCCGCAGATGAAATACTCGTGATCGGCGAACTCGGGCGGGAGATGTCGCCGGAACATCGCGGCGTCGATGCGCCCGACTTCCCCGCTCCAACCTTCGGGCGGGTCCGACAGCACATAGACGATGCGCAGATCGAGCCGCGCTTTCAGCGCATCGAGCTCCTCGCGGAAAGTCAGCGAGTCCCAGGTCTTGCCGCTGTACAGTAGCACGAGCGGACGTTGGTCGCCGCGATCGGCGAGCGTGCGGATCATGCTCATCATCGGCGTGATGCCGATACCGCCCGCGATCAGCACGTGCATGTCCGTCGGATGCCCGATCGTGAACGCGCCATACGGTCCGTCCAGATACACGCGCCGACCTGCCTCGATCGTCTTCACCTGGCTCGTGAAATCGCCGAGATTGCGGATCGTCATTTCGACGCGGCCGTTCGCGGCCTCGGCACTCGACGAGAACGAAAAGGGGTGTCCGGTGATCCTGAACGGGCTGCCCCACACGTTGAGCCAGCCGAACTGGCCGGGCTTGAAGCGAAAGCCAGCGTGGCCGTCGGGTTGCATCACGAGCGTCGTCGTGTCGCCGCGTTCGGCGCGCACTTCCGCGATCCGGTACGGACGCCTGATCATGAAGAGCGGTTTGAACAGACGCACGTATAGCAGCAGCGCTACCCAGAATACTGTCATGCAGATCCACAGCGTGCGCTTGAACGGATCGGTCAGATAGAAGCCCCAGCCGATCATATGCAGCACGCCGCCGAAGATCGCGACGAGCGCGAGCCCGATATGCGACAAATGCCACAGCTCGTAACGAATCTTCAATTGCTTGCGCCATAGCGCGGTGATCACCAGCACGATCACCGAGCCGATCGACAGGAACGCGAACCACGCGCCCCACGGTACCTCGAGCAGCGAGCCGGGCATCGCGACCTTGTCCGAGCGGATCGCGAACAGGATCAGCGGATGCGCGACGACCAGGCTGACCGCGAGCAGCGACACGCGTCGATGGAAATGATAGATAACGTCCTCGCCCCACGGCTCGGTCACGTGACGAAAGCGCGCGGTGAGGCCGAATTGCAGGCCCATCATCGCGAGTCCGGAATAGCCGAGCGCCACCGAGAATTCGGTGCCGAAGTTGCGCGCGGGCGGGAGCGTGCCGGTCAGCAGCGCAAACAGCGGCGCGAGAATGAACAGTAGATAGATGACCGACCAGACGGCCTTGTGCACGAGATCTCGAGACTGCATCGGTGCTTCTCCATGCCGGGTGCGGCGGTCCCGCTCGCGCTCAGTCCGCGTTCAGACGCAGGTGGTGAGCAGCAGCGCGGGCCCGAACGTGATCACGGTCGCGACCAGCGCCGCGATCAGGGTCCAGACGACGACGGTATGCATGAACGAGCTGATGCGTTCGGGACCAGGGTCGCGGGTCGCGGCGCGATAGCGCCATAGCCAGCCGATCGCGATCAGATGCAGCAGCAGAATGATCGCGAGACTCGCGCGCAGCGGGCCGGTGGGCCACGCGAACGCGCAGCCGATCGCGTGCAGCGCATACAGGATCACGAACGCGAGACACCAGATCGCGAAGCCGACGGCGAGCCACCACAACCGCCGCGGCGAAAGCGGACGCGCATTCATGGTCTGGCTCCCAGCACGGCGACGAGGCTCGGCAGCGCGAGCACGAGTCCAAGCGCGATGATACCCGTCGCCAGCGTGTAATCGACCCACAGGCGGGTGAGACGCAGATCGGTCAGGCGTCGCGCGGAAACGAAGCCCGCGCCGACGCGCAGCACGTTGCTGATGAGGAACAACAACCCGACGCCCGCGTGAACTGCGATGTACGTGAGCAGCGCCGCGGCCGTCGCGCCGAGCGCATGCTCGCGCGGATTCGGTGTCACGCCGTTGATCAGCATTACGCAGGCGATGAGCGCGACGATCAGCGCGATTGCGCTCAGCCCGATCGTGCCGTGCGGTTTGCGCTCGGCGGCGGCCGCGCGCAACGAGCCACGCGTGGCGGCTGCGGCGACCGCGAGCGCGACGGCCGCGACGAGCGCGAGCCCGCGGTTCGGATGCGGCGTCACGGCTGCCGGCCAGTTCGGCGCGGCAATCCACAGATAGAACGTGCCGAAGATCAGCGAGGTGAACAGCGTGCTGTTCGCGATCAGCGCGCAGATCATCGAAAGCCATGACGGCGAACCGACGACCTCGGTATGCGGCGGCACGCTGACGCCTCGGCCGACCGGCAGCGCGCCGTAATCGCGCGCGTGCCCCGCGCTCTGGCCCGCGTAGATGAAGAGGCCAAACGTCACGAATGCGAATGCGACCGACAGCAGATAGAACTTGAACAGCATCGCGAGCACCGCCGCGGCGGTCACGAGCGCGGTGACGAGCGGCAGATAGGTCGAGTTCGGCAGCACGATCAGCTGTTCGGGCTCGCCCGACGTCATATGCACGCCTAGCGTCTCCTGCCAGCCGTTGCGCGTGAAACCGAGGTAACCCTCGCCGCGCGCCAGAGAGGTCGCTAGCTGGCCCGGGGGCACCTTTTCGGTTTCGGCGTCCATGTGCGGGATCGACGCGAATGCGTACGGCGCGGGCGGGATCGGCATCGCCCATTCGAGCGTGGTCGATTGCCACGGGTTACGTCGCACGCGTTGGCCGAAACGCAATTGCACGACGATGTCGATCACGACGAGCGCGAAGCCGATCGTCATCACGAAGCTGCCCACCGACGACAGCAGATTGAGCCAGTTCCAGCCTTCGTCGCCGCTATAGGTGAAGACGCGCCGCGGCATGCCTAGCAGGCCGGTCAGATGCATCATGAAGAACGTCATGTTGAAGCCGATGAACACGAGCCAGAACGCCGGCACCGAAAGGTTATGCACGGCGGTGCGCCCGGTCAGCAGCGGCAACCAGTAATAGAACGCCGCGAGCATCGGAAACGCGAGCGCGCCGGCCACCACGTAGTGCAGGTGCGCGACGACGAAGTAGGTGTCGTGCGCCTGCCAGTCGAACGGCACGATCGCGAGCATCACGCCGGTCAGCCCGCCGCACGTGAACACGAAGAAGAAGCCGAAGATGTACAGCATCGGCACGTCCCAGCGCGGGCGGCCGTGCGACAGCGTGGCGAGCCACGCGAAGAACTGGATCGCGGTGGGCACCGCGACGATCGCCGAGCCCGCCGAGAAGAACGCGAGCGCCAGATGTGGAATGCCCACCGTAAACATGTGGTGCACCCAGATGCCGAAGCTCAGGAACGCGAGCGCGATGATCGCGACGACGATCGTGCGATAGCCGACCAGGCGGCGTCGCGCGAACACGGGGATCATCGTCGACAGCACGCCGGCCATCGGCAGGAAGATGATGTACACGTCCGGGTGGCCGAACAGCCAGAACAGATGCTGCCACAGCAGCGGATCGCCGCCGCGCGTCGGATCGAAGAACGGCAGGTTGAACGCGCGCTCCACCTCGAGCAGGATCGAGCCGAGAATCAGCGGCGGAAACGCGACGATCATCATCATCGCGGTGACGAGGATGTACCACGCGAAGATCGGCATGCGATCGATCGACATGCCCGGCGCGCGTATCTTGAGGATCGAGACGGTGAGTTCCACCGCGAGCGAAAGCGCTGAAATCTCCACGAACGTGATGCCAAGCAGCCACACGTCGGCGTTCAGTCCGGGCGTGTACACGTTCGAGCTGAGCGGCGTGTACATGAACCAGCCGCCGTCCGGCGCGGAGTGCAGGATCAGCGACACGGTCAGGATCGTGCCGCCGAACAGATAGCACCAGTAGCCGTAAGCGGTCAGCCGTGGAAACGCGAGGTCGCGCGCGCCGAGAAACTTCGGCACCAGGTAGACCGCGAAGCTTTCCACCATCGGGATCGCAAACAGGAACAGCATCATCGAGCCATGCATCGTGAAGACCTGGTTATAGGTCTCCACATCCATGAAGGCCGCATGCGGCGTCGCGAGCTGCACGCGCGTGAGCATGCCGAGAATCCCCGCGATCGCGAAGAACACGAACGACGTGATCATGATGCGCAAGCCGAGGACGGTATGGTTGACCGAGGTAAGTCTCTGCACGCCTGGCCCGGTGGCCCAGATCGCGGCAAGCTGGCGATGCAGCCGCAGCGCGTTGATGCCCTGTGATGGCGGCTCGACGGGCACACTCATTTTTTCACCTCCCCGTTGGCGGCGGCGTTTTTGACAGCAGCCGGAAAATCTTCCGGACGATCGACGATCACGGTGAAGTGCATCCCCGCGTGACCGATGCCGCAAAACTGGTTGCATTGTCCGGCGTACTGGCCGGGCTGATCGGCCTGGATACGCAGCAGGTTGTGGTGGCCAGGGACCGCGTCGATCTTGCCCGCGAAGCGCGGAATCCAGAATGCGTGCACGACGTCCATGCTGGTCACGACGATGTCGACCGGCGTGCCCGCGGGCAGATGCAGCACGTTCTCGGTTTCGACGTTGCCGAGCTCCGGATAGCGGAAGGTCCAGCGCCATTGCTGCGCGATCGCCTCGATGCGCGCGGGCGCATGCGCGCGCAGCGGCAGCAGCAACTCGCCCGCGTACAGCGCGTAGCAGATCAACGGGATCAGGATCACTGCCGGCAGCACGAGACCGCCGAGCACGATCCAGCGCGCGGGCGACACGTGCGAGCCCCAGCCGGGCCGGAAGACCGTCATCAGAAACAGTACGAGCACCATCGCAAAGAGGATCGCGGCGCCCGCCAGCATCACCCACCACAGCCCGGCGATCGATGCGGCGGCCGGACCCGACGGCTCGAGCGTCGAGAGCGGCCCGGTGCAGCCGGACAACGCGGCGAGCGATCCGGCTTGGACGGCCAGGCGCAAGCAGCTATGATGGTTTGCACCACCAGGCACCCGATGCGAGGACACACCATCATGGCAAACAAAGGCAATGCTGGAAACGAGACGCGAAGCGAAGTGATGCTCGAGCTGTTGCGGCTCGACAAGGGGTCGGTGGTGGCGCTCGTCGGTCATCCGATTCACGTGATGATGGTGCATTTCCCGATCGCGTTCGTCGTCGCGACGTTGGGCGTCGACGTAATCTACTGGTGGACGGGCGACCCGTTCTGGATTCGCGCCGGCTTGTGGGCCGCCGGCTTCGCGTTCTGGAGCGGCGTGGCTGCGAGCGTGGTCGGTACCGCCGAGCTGCTGCTGGTGCGCGGTATCCGCCTGAAGGAAGCGAGCTGGTCGCATGCGGTCGCCGCGATGACGCTCGTCGCGCTCGCGGGTGCGAACTGGGGCGTGCGCCTTTATTACCCCGATGAGATCCTGCCGCATGGGCTCGTGCTGTCGGTGCTCAGCTCGGTGATGACGGGCTTCGCCGGCTGGCATGGGGGCAAGCTCGTGTTCGATCATGGCGTCGGAATTCTCGTTTCGCCGAAGGAGTGATGCAGCCAGCGGCCAAGTCCGCCGGGCTCGAACAGATGCGGGGCCAGCAGGTTCGACTCGATGTGAGGCTTGGCCAGCACGATCCAGATGATCGCGACGATCACGATCAGATAAGCGATGGTCAGCGCGATCGCCGAGGCACGGCTGAACCTGCCGTCGGGCAGATACAGATCGTGCAGTACGAGGCCGGCCAGCACATGCAGCATCGCCATGATGCCGACGAATACCATCTTCGCGGTGAACCATTCGACGAAGGTGGCCTGCAGAAAAATCAGCACGGTGCCGCTCGCAATCGCGACGAAAGCGGCGGGCGAGGTCAACTCCACGAACACGAGACGCGTGATGCGGTGCAGCCGGTCGAGTTCGGCGCCCGCCGCGAGCCCGCGGCGCTGCCAGAACAGATACGGCAGCACGATCAAACCGCCCGACCAGACGGCGATCGCGGCCAGATGAATGAACTTCAGCAGGGTCGTCACAGCGCGGGCTCTCTGACGCGCAGGCTTGACCAGACGAGCGAAAGTCCTGCCGCGAGATAAGGGATCATCGCCAGTACCCACATCAACAGTCCGGCGAGTTGCTGGTCGGCGAGCGGGGTGAGCCCCCACGCGGCGGTGGTCGCGAAGTGCGCGACGTAGAGCGGCACCGGCGCGAACACGATCAACGCGCCGAGCAATCCCATATGGCCGATCGTCGCGACGAGCGCCATCAGCGCGGGGCCGGTCGGCAGCGACGGCGAGAAGATGCTGCGCCACATGAGCCATGCACTGCCAAGCAAAGTAATCTGCATCAGCCAGTAGCCGGGTACCGTCGCGAGTCCCCACGCATAAGGCCCCGGCGCATGCCACAGCCAGATGATCACCGCATGAGCGGCGACCACCGGCACGAGGGGCGGATGCGCGAGGCGCGGCAGCGGAAACGCGAGGGCGAGCAATGGAGCTACTGCAGCGATCAAAATGACGTGATGAGTGACGCGTGCGGAGAACAATGCCGAGGACAACGCGCAGAGCGGCGACACGAACACGAGGGCCATCAACGCGACGGCGCCCCATCCCGCCCGTGCATTCGCCGAGCGGTTGCTGGCCACGAACCATGCGAGCGCCGCGAGCGCGACGAGCAATGGCGGATCCGTATTCCAGCGCAGCCACAAGCTTTCAGGGACAGCCGCGGGACCACAGTAGGCGACAGGAAAATATGGCATGGGCGATGTCTTCAACGAGTCCAGGTGCTTCTTCAGTACACGCAAGCAAACGCGTGACAGATAACGCCTTCGAATTGTCGGGACGGCTCACGATCCAACTGATCGCTCACGTACTCTAGCGCAAATAAACTGTTTAGGGACGGCTATCTGAATCCTGTAAGTTTTTGCGTGACAGAATGTTTTCAATTTGTCACTCGAGGCTTTTGCCGGCTGGATAAAAGCCGGTGTAATGGCGGCGGTAAGATTGCAATGGTGCGGCGCAATACTTCAGGCTGACCTGCCCGGCGTACTATGATGAAATCATGTGACGGAGGCCCGCCATGTTTCATGATCCCATCCGAATTCCCGCAATGATCGAATTGACATTGCTTGCGATCGTGCTGATCGTTGTCAGCATCGTACGCGCGAGGCAGCAAAGGGAGCGGGCACGGAATCGCGCCATGGCGGAGCAGCGAAGCTCTGATAAAACGCGAATGTAATATTCGCTTTTACCGGATCTTTTAAGACTTTCGTATTCAGCTATTTTGCTGGTCTTTGTTACTTCTATCGACGGCTTTTCGGCGTGGCGGCAGCCACGCCGGTCGACTTTATAGCGGTGGACGCTCCAGTTGGGCCCACTGCTGCACGCTGGCGCGCTGCCATTGTTGCGTGGCGTACTCCTTGAGCTTGTGCGGAACGGGATCGCCATTCAGCATGAGGTCTTCGTGTATCAGGGTCGGCACGCGCCGCGTCAATGAGCGGGCCGCATAGTCGGTGGCGTAATTCGCCTTGTTCGCGAGATCGACGGTCGAAAGGTCGAACGGCAAGCGCTTCTCGCGAAGCGTCACGAAGACGGACATCGCGTAGGGGCTAGCGAATTGGGCGTCGGTGTAGAGGTGGAAGGGCGGGTGTGCCACAGGGGCTCCGTTTTCGTTAGTCATCGATGTCGAGCTTCGAATACTAGCTGCTCGTCGCGCGCCGTGCAGCCTTTCACCAGTGCGGATTGGCCATCTCGCAGGCGAGCAGGCAGCCTAACGCCGACACGGTGCCGACCGCGCCGAGACCAAACCCTACGGCAAGGTTCTCCGCCGTCGTTGCGCAACCCTGCAGCAGCGTTATCGACGTCAGCAGCGACGCGAGAAACAGACGATACCGAAGTCGCGAAGAAGATGTACGTCGTGGTGACATGATATGTTCGGCGTGAAGGGCGCTCTTTCAGCGCATCAGCTTACGAGCATAGCGGTCCGCCATTTGTCGCTTTCACCCAGGTTAGCGGCCCACAAGCGTCAGACCTTACCAGCTCTTGCGAGGCGCCGGGCCGCGCTCGAATTGTTCGCCGGGCAGCAATACGGGGTGAACGCCTCGTCGGTTTTTCGACCGGTATTGCAACTTCAGAACAATATCGCGCGAGGGGCTTCAAAAAAATAATCGAGCTGATACAATGGCGCCCCTCTGCCCAGGTGGCGAAATTGGTAGACGCACTATCTTGAGGGGGTAGCGCCGAAAGGCGTGTGGGTTCAAATCCCGCCCTGGGCACCATTTCGAATCGTCGATTCGAATCTTCAAGCGCTTCGCGCTTTCTTCAGACAACGGCGGCCATATCAGACCATCGCGTTGTCTCCGCTTCTGCGCTCAGAACTCGTTCCGATAGGCAAATAGCCCCGGAAGCCCGCCGCTCATCACGAATAGAATTTTCTGTCCGGCACTGTACTTCCCGTTGCTCACGTTTTCCACAAGACCCGCAAATGCTTTGCCGCTATACACGGGATCGAGCAACAGACCTTCCGTCGATGCCATCAGCCGAACAGCCGCGCGCATGTTATCGGTTGGAATGCCATAGCCGGGTCCGAGCTGCTCTTCGTCGATCGAGATCGCGTCATCACTCACGCTTAGGCCCGGGTCGATCAGCCGGACCGTCTGATTCGCCTTATCCAAAGTAACCGTGCGCGCGTGGCCAGCATTCCCATACACCGTGAATGCGGCAACACGCGACGGATCCAGGCCCAGCGCAACCAAACCCGCGACCAGCCCCGCATGCATGCCGCCGCTTCCATTCGGCACCACGACGCGATCGAAGGCCACGTTTTGCGCTTGCGATTGCGCGACGAGTTCAGCTGCGCAGTCCGCGTAGCCGAGACAACCGATCGGGCTCGAACCGCCCAACGGACACACATAGACGTTACGGCCCTGCGCTCGCAACTCGTTCGCGCGTTCCTCCGCGAATTGCAATGCGTTCACCGTGCCGGGAAGATCATGCACGCGCGCATCGAATAGCGCATCGAGCAACACGTTGCCGTTCTCCATGTAGTCGTGGTCGAAACGTGGCACGGTTCTCGTCAGCACCAGCTCGCATCGAAGTCCGACGCGAGCCGCCGCGGCCGCCGTGAGGCGCGCATGATTCGATTGCCGCGCGCCGACGGTAACGATGGTGTCCGCGCCGCGCGCGAGCGCTTCGCCAATCAGGAATTCGAGCTTGCGCAACTTGTTGCCGCCGCCACCTAGTCCCGTCAGATCTTCTCTTTTGACGTAGATGTCCGCCCCGCCGAGGCGAGCGCTCAGACGCGCAAGGTGCTGAATTGGCGTCGGGCCTTCGAGAAGCGCATGGCGCGGAAACTTTGATAAATCGAGGCGGTGCGATGAGGCGGAGTTCATGGTCGTGTGCGGGCGATTGAGTTGAAAGAGACGTTTCCATTCATTTGACTGACGCAAAGTTCTCATTGACTCGAGTGCTCAATGCGTCAACGTCCCTATCCCAGCCAGTAATTTATCAACTTCGGCGTCGGTGGTCAGATAGCTGACCGATGCGCGCGCGATCTGTGTCAGCGCTCTGCTAGTCATATCGAACGGCGTGTACGCGACGCCATTCGAGCCGATCGTGATGCCCTGTGCCGCCAACGCGCGTCGCACCGACATGGCATCGAGTCCGGCGACGTTGAACGACACCAGACCGGATCGCTCGACACCCTGGTCGAGCACCCACACGCCCTCCATCGCGGCCAACCGCTCGCGCAATGTCTGCGCGGCCCGATCGATCTGCGCGCGGATGTTGTCGATGCCGATTTCCAGCGCTTCGTCCAATGCATTCGCCAATCCGCAATGCAGTGCAAGCGACGCTTCCGATGATTCGAAACGCACGGCATCGTCGCGCAGTACAGGGTCGCCATTGACGTCGAGCGGCGCGGAATACGTGTCGACGAAGGCCGGCGTCAAGCGGGGCAGAAAATCCCGTCGGACGTATAGCAGCCCGGTGCCGCGCGGTCCACGCAGTGCCTTGCGGCCCGCGCCGGCCAGCACATCGCAGCCGACTTCGACGACGTCGATCGGAAGCTGTCCGACGGCCTGCGCCGCATCGATGAAATACGGAATGCCGTGACGGCGTGCGATCCGCCCAATCGCGGCGGCCGGATTGATCAGTCCGCCATTGGCCGGCAGCCACGTCAGCGCAATCAGTCGGACCCGGTCGTCGAGCATCGCTTCGAGCGCGCGAGGATCGACCCTGCCGCTCTCATCGGAAGGAATCGTCTCTATCGATGCGCCCGCGCGCTGCGCCAGAAGGCGCATCGTCGCGAGATTGCCGCCCCATTCGTGCCGCGCAACGAGGATGCGTTGCCCCTCGCGCCACGGACCCAATGCCGCGAAAGCAGCGCCCCAGCCCGGCGAGTTGCCCGTCGTCAACGCGATCTCGGCGGGCTGAGCGTTCAGCAGTCGCGCGGCGAGCGTGCGCGCCCGTTCGGTCTGTTCGCGGGCAGCCGCGCCCGCTTCCATGGGTCCCATCGAGGCTTCGCGCAACAGATGCGCGTGAATCGCTTCGAGCGTGGCGGCCGACGGCAGCGACGCGCCCGCATGATTGAAGTGCGTGGTACTGCGCACACCGGGTGTGCGGGCGCGTATTGCGTCGATGACAGCGGGCGACAGCGGAGAAGACATTGGCGGCTCCGAGTGTATGAGTTGAATTCAGACGTTCTGCAAGGCGACAACCGCTTCGACCTCGACGGCGACCCCTGCCGGCAGCGACGCAACATCCACCGCGCTGCGCGCGTGACGGCCGGCGTCACCGAAGATCTGCACCATCACGTCCTACGCGCCATTGGCAACCGTGCTTTGAGCACTGAATGCCGGCGTGCTCGCGATGAACACGTTCAGGCGCACGATGCGTGCCACGCGCTCGAGCCGGTCGCCCGTCGCCGCGACGATCTGCGCGACGACACCAACCCTTCCTCCGGCATCATTCCTGCCACGCTTCTCCTTCCGGATACCAGTACCTGTCCAGCGTCCCTTCCAGCATCTCGATGCTATACCCGGCCCTTTGCGGCGGCATATAGTGCCCGTTGCGGATCACCACGGGATCCACGAAATGCTCGTGCAAATGATCGACGTATTCGAGCACGCGATTCTCGAGCGACGCCGACACGCAGATATAGTCGAACAGCGAAATATGCTGCACGTACTCGCACAAGCCGACACCACCCGCATGCGGGCACACCGGCACACCGAACTTCGCGGCCATCAACAGTACGACGATCACTTCGTTGAGTCCGCCGAGCCGGCAACTGTCGATCTGGCAGAAGTCGATGGCTTGCGCCTGCAGCAGTTGCTTGAACATCACGCGATTGTGGCAATGCTCGCCGGTTGCGACGCCAATCGAACCGAGCCGCCGGCGAATCGCCGCATGACCGAGGATGTCGTCGGGACTCGTGGGCTCCTCGATCCACCACGGGTCGAACTCGGCGAGACGGCGCATGTTCGCGATCGCCTCATCGACGCCCCACACCTGGTTCGCGTCCATCATCAGCTTCCGGTTCTCGCCGATCTCTTCGCGCAGAATGCGCGCGCGCCGTACGTCTTCCTCCAGATCGCCGCCGACCTTCTGCTTGAAATGCGTCCATCCCTGCGCGACGCCTTCGCGCGCGAGACGGCGAATCTTGTCGTCGTCGTAACCGAGCCAGCCCGCCGATGTCGTATAGGCCGGATAGCCGTGCGCGAGCATTTCCTTTTCACGCTCGCCCTTGGTCTTCGCATGACGATGCAGCATCGCGAGTGCTTCGTGCGGCGTGATTGCATCCGTCACGTAGCGAAAGTCGAGGCAGCGCACGAGTTCTTCCGGGCTCATGTCGACCAGCAGCTTCCAGACCGGCTTGCCGACGGATTTCGCCCACAGGTCCCACGCCGCGTTGACGACCGCCGCGGTGGCAAGATGAATCGCACCTTTGTCGGGGCCGATCCAGCGCAGTTGGCTATCCGAAGTAAATGCACGCCAGAAAGCGCCCATATTTGCAGCGATATCTTCGAGCTTCTTGCCGACGATCAACGGCGTGAGTGCATTCACGGCGGTCACGCAGATTTCGTTGCCGCGGCCAATCGTGAACGTGAGGCCGTGGCCGGTGAGATTCGGCGTGTCGGTTTCGAGCGTGACATAAGTGGCGGAGTAGTCCGGCGCGGCATTCATCGCGTCGGAGCCATCCAGCGAACGTGAGGTGGGGAACCGGATGTCCCGAACGGACAGCCTTGTGATCGTTGTCATCTGCGCACCCTCCGGGGCTGTGGCTCTCGGCTTGTCGTCCGCGGACGCAGACGGATCGGTTTCGTGCGCACGTTCTCTGTGTGCGCGTTCCTGCTGCGCGTACGGGTAAGCCCGGAGTGGCCAGATACCAAGCATCCCTAGGTATTTCCAAGCATTTGTACGCGTTGACAACGCGGCATTCACTTTCTAGCATGCTAGCATGTCTTCTCGAAATCAAGGCCTTCGTGAATTCCTCGACCGAACTTGAGAATGCCGCCGGGGATCCGTATGTCGCACTGCAAAAAGTCGGCGGCGGCGAGCGCGGCAGCTTGACCGACGCGGTCGAGGCGGCGTTGCGAGAAGCGATTGTTACGTTGGCGTTGGAACCCGGCATGATGATCGACAAGATGGCCGTGTGCGAACGCATGGGGGTGTCGCGTTTTCCGGTGTCATCCGCGTTGGCGAGGCTTGCGCATGCGGGTCTCGTCGAGGTTTTGCCGCAACGCGGCACGCGCGTCAAACCGATCGCGCTCGACGACATCCGCCAGCATCTGTTCATCCGCAGCGCACTGGAAGTCGAGACGGTGCGTGGGGTCGCGCTGATGCACGACACGGCGACGCTCGACGCATTGGCAAGCAATCTCGATCAGCAGCGCAGTCTGGCTGGAAGTGGCGAACGTCTGGCGTTTCACGCGCTCGATCTGGCTTTCCATGAAATCCTGCTCGACGCGGTGAAGCTGCCGCGCGTGAAGGAGATCGTCGCGGTGTCGCGCAATGCGCTGGACCGCGCGAGACAATTGCTCGCGAGTCCAGAACGGCTCACGCATACGCTGGAAGAGCACGAGAGCATCTTCAAGGCCCTTTGCGCCGGCGACGGCGATGCGGCCGCGAGAGCGATGCACGATCATCTCGACCAGGTCGTCGCCGAATTGCAGCGGTCCGCAAAAGAGCGGCCCGACCTGTTCGCGCCTTGAATGAACGCTGGAATGAAAGCCGTTGTTCAAGCCGCAAAAAAGCTCCACCGTAACAACGTTGGTGATATAGGCAGCCGTCGACAGACCAGCACATGAACCCACTCATTTCCGTCAACAATCTTTGCAAGAGCTTTCCGGGCGTAAGAGCGCTTCATGACGTCCGGTTCGAACTCATGGCCGGCGAGGTCCATGCGCTGATGGGCGAGAACGGCGCGGGCAAGTCGACGCTGATGAAAATTCTCGCCGGCGTCTATACGCGCGGTTCCGGCGAAATTCTCTTCGACGGCAAGCCCGTCGATTTTCAAGGTCCGCGCGACGCCCAAGCTGTCGGCATCGGCATCATTCATCAGGAACTGCAACTGATGAATCATCTGAGCATCGCGCAGAACATCTTTATCGGCCGTGAGCCGCGCAAGGGTCTGGGTCTGTTCCTCGACGAAGACAAGCTGAATGCGCAGGCAAGCGAGATCCTCGCCCGCATGCACGTGAAACTCGATCCGCGCACGATGGTCGGCACGCTGACCGTCGCGAGTCAGCAGATGGTCGAGATCGCGAAAGCACTGTCTTTCGATTCGCGCGTGCTGATCATGGACGAACCCACGTCCGCGCTCAACGATGCCGAGATTGCCGAGCTGTTCCGCATCATCCGTCAATTGAGAGAGCGCGGCGTCGGGGTCGTCTATATCTCGCACAAGATGGACGAGTTGAAGCAGATCACCGATCGCGTGACCGTGATGCGCGACGGCGAGTATGTGGCCACCGTGCCGACCGAGGGCACCGCCGTCGAGACGATCATCGGCATGATGGTCGGACGCACGCTGGGCGACGTGACGCCGGTCGAGAGCGCGCCGGTGAAAGGCGAACTCGCGCTCGAAGTGAGAAATCTCGTCGCAGGTCCGCTCGTGCGCGACGTCAGTTTCGAATTGCGCAAGGGCGAAATACTCGGTTTCGCAGGCTTGATGGGCGCGGGCCGCACGGAGGTCGCGCGCGCGGTGTTCGGCGCCGATCCGGTCGAATCGGGCGAGATACTCGTGAAAGGCGTGAAGGCGTCGATCAAGAGGCCCAGTGATGCGGTCAAGCGCGGCATCGGCTACCTGTCCGAAGATCGCAAGCGCTTCGGTCTCGCTACGGGAATGGATGTCGAATCGAACATCGTGATGGCCGATCTCGGCAAGTTCCTGTCAATCAATATGTTTCTGCGCCGCGGGCAGATTCGCAAAAGAGCGCAGCACTTCATCAAGCTGCTTGCGATTCGCACGCCTTCGGCGACGCAGCAGGTGAGGCTCCTGTCGGGCGGCAATCAACAGAAGATCGTGATCGCGAAATGGCTCGAGCGCGATTGCGACGTACTGTTCTTCGATGAACCGACGCGCGGCATCGACGTCGGCGCGAAAAGCGAAATCTACAAGCTGCTGCGCTCGCTGGCGGCGCAAGGCAAGGCGATCGTGATGATCTCCTCCGAGCTGCCGGAAGTTCTGCGCATGAGCGACCGCATCGTCGTGATGTGCGAAGGCCGCATTACCGGCGAGCTGTCCGCCAGCGAAGCGACGCAGGAGCGCATCATGCATCTCGCGACGCTGCGCGAAACCCTGAAAACGGTACAAGCCTGAAGAGGTCTACGACATGACATTGCGAACGGATACCGCGGCGCTGGACAACGAAAGGCGCACTTCCGGGCTGAAAGCCCGAATTTTCGCGCCGACCGCCGTGCAAAAGATGCTCGCGTTCGCGAGCCTCATCCTGCTGCTGGTGTTCTTCAGTTTCGCGTCGCCGTCCTTCATGCAGATGGACAACATCCTCGGCATTTTTCAGGCGACAGCTGTGAACGGCGTGCTGGCGATCGCCGCCACGTTCGTGATCATTACGGGCGGCATCGATCTGTCGGTCGGTACGTTGATGACATTTACCGCCGTGATTTGCGGCGTGTTTCTCACGTACTGGCATCTGCCGATGTGGATGGGCGTGCTCGCGGCACTCGCGACGGGCGCGGTATGCGGCACGGTATCGGGCACGCTGACCGCCAAAATGAAGATCCCGCCATTCATCGCGACGCTCGGCATGATGATGCTGCTCAAAGGTCTTTCACTCGTCGTGTCGGCGGACAAGCCGATCTATTTCACCGATACCGAGAACTTCTACCGTATTTCCCAGGACTCGCTGATCGGCTATTTCCTGCCGGGCGTGCCGATTCCGAATGCGGTACTGATCCTGTTCTTTCTCGCGATCGTCAGCTCTATTACGCTCAATCGCACCGCGCTCGGCCGCTATACGTTCGCACTCGGCAGCAATGAGGAAGCGGTGCGGCTCTCGGGCGTCAATGTCGATCGCTGGAAGATCGCGATTTACGGCGTAGGCGGCGCGATCTGCGGCATCGCGGGTCTGCTGATCGCGTCGCGGCTCAATTCGGCGCAGCCGGCGCTCGGTCAAGGCTACGAGCTCGATGCGATCGCGGCGGTCGTGATCGGCGGCACGTCGTTGAGCGGCGGTTCGGGAACGATACTCGGCACCATCATCGGCGCTTTCATCATGAGCGTGCTGACCAACGGACTGCGCATCATGTCGGTCGCGCAGGAGTGGCAGATCGTCGTGACCGGTTTGATCATCATTCTGGCGGTGTATGCGGACATCCTGCGGCGCAGCCGGAGAAGTTGACGCAGGAGCAGAAGCAGCAAATAAGCAGGGAACGCAGGAGCAGGAGAGAGAGGGCACGTGAAGGCTCCCTCGAAAGCTCGATAGCGGCTTGATAGCCCAACCATTGGAGGAGGCCCCATGTTGAAGAGAAGACTGATCGGTATCGTGGTCGGTGTCGGTGCGCTCGTCGGCGGAAGTAGTCTCGCGTATGCGGACGAGCCGTATATTCCGCTTATTTCGAAAGGCTTCCAGCATCAGTTCTGGCAAGCCGTCAAATCGGGCGCCGAGCAGTCCGCGAAAGCGAACAACGTCAGGATCACGTTCGAGGGACCGGAAACGGAAGCGATGGTCGATAAGCAGATCGACATGCTGTCGGCCGCGCTCGCGAAGAAGCCGCAGGCGCTCGGCATCGCGGCGCTCGACAGTAAGGCGGCCATCCCCTTGCTCAAGCGCGCCCAGAACGAAAAGATTCCGGTGATTGCATTCGACTCGGGCGTCGACAGCGATATTCCGGTGACGACCTGCTCGACGGACAACGTCGCCGCCGCCGCGCTCGCCGCCGACAAGATGGCCGCGCTGATCGGCAATTCCGGCGAAGTCGGCGTGATCGTGCACGACCAGACGAGCCGCACCGGTGTCGATCGCCGCGACGGTTTCGTCAATCAGATCAAGTCGAAGCATCCGAACATCAAGATCGTGTCCGTGCAATACGGCGCCGGCGATCACCTGAAGTCCGCGGAAATCGCCAAGACCATGATCCAGGCGAATCCGAACCTGAAGGGTATCTTCGGTGCAAACGAAGGTTCCGCGGAAGGCGCGGCGATCGGCGTCAAGGAATCGGGCAAGAAACTCGTGCTGATCGGCTTCGACTCCGGCAAGGAGCAGAAGGAGAACATCATGTCGGGCTTGATGGCCGGCGCGATTACGCAGAATCCGGTCGGTATCGGCAAATGCACGGTCGACTCGGCGGTCAAGGCGCTGCACGGCGAGAAGCTGCCGAAGAAGATCGACACCGGTTTTTACTGGTACGACAAGACCAACATGAACGATCCGAAGATCGCAGCCGTGCTGTACGACTAAGCGAGGCCGGCGATCGCGACTCGGGAAGCCGAGGCTGCGACAATCATCAAAGAGGGAGAGCCACGATCTTCCTCTTTTTTTATTGCCGTTCCGCAACTTCGGAATCGCGCTATATCGAGCGGTCCGTTGCGCCGCAACAACATGTAATCCGAACGCTCGTACTCCATCGAGCAAGTCGGGATTCGCGCTCATGCAGTGCTTTTGATCCACGGCTGCCGGTCATTTCACACCATTGCATGCATTAATCTGATACTTTATGTTGATGTAATCGCTGCACGAGCCGTCCATTCGCATGCCGATTCGGACCCACCCACCGTCGAATGCGCAGGTCATGGCTTTTACCGAACCAAGGTCTCCATTTTCCAGGTGGGTCGTGTCCTCGGCCCAGAACCTGAGTCCGGACAACCGGCAGATTCTGCTTGCCAACCTGTTCACGCGAACCGCATCGATCGTTTTCGCGTCGATTTGCGAAATCAGCGTATGCGCAACCGCGTATTATCTTTATCCGATTCCTCTATATGCCGCGTGGGGTATTGCGGTCGTCGCATTGCTGATCGCGCGGCTCACGCTGATCTGGTTATGCCGCACGCGGGCAGCCCTTGGGCTGCCCACGCCGACTTCCGCGTTTATTTTCGCGAGTCTGTTGTGGAGCGCGTTATTCGGGTTTGGCACATTCCTGTGCAATATCAGCGGAAGTCCCACGCTTTTTCTGCTTGGAAACGTCTGTGCGGTCGGTGTGATCGGCGGATTGTCCGGACGCAATGCGGGCACGCCGCGGCTTGCGTTATTGCAGATCGTTTTTATTCTCAGCTTTCTAAGTGTCGGCGCGGCGATGTCGCCGGGCAATGGCAAGCTCGTGCTGCTGTTTCAGGCTCCGTTTTGCGCGGCCGGCTTCTTCACGGTCGCGCTGCGCAGTAATCGCGACACCGTTGCGTTGCTGCTCGCGCGGGAAAACAGTCATCGCCTCGCGCGCCAGGATAGCCTGACCGGTTTGCCGAATCGCGCGCGTATCAACGAGCTGCTGATCGAACGCACCGGCGAGAGTTCGACGCGGCAGGGCGAGGCGTTCGCGGTGCTGCTGATCGACCTCGACGGCTTCAAGGCGATCAACGACAGTCTCGGTCATGCCGCCGGCGACCAGATTCTGCAGGAAGCGGCCTCCCGTTTGCGCGATCTGCTGCCGAGCGGCGACCACGTTGGCCGCCTGGCGGGCGACGAGTTCGTCGCGATTTCGGACGACGCCGGGCAGCTTCGCGACGTGCGCGTGCTGGCCGATCGCATCGTCAGAACGCTGGCTCGGCCGTTCGTGTTGAGCGAAGCGCTCGTGCATATCGGCGCGAGCGTCGGCATCGCGCTCTATCCTGAACATGCGAAAACGGGTCCGCAATTGCTGGTCTGCGCGGACCGCGCGTTGTACGGCGTCAAGCGCAGCGGCAAAAGCGCGTTCGCGATTTTCGATGCCGAGAAGCACGTATCCGACGAAAGCCTGAGCCTGCTGCGCAGCGACCTCGAAGGCGCGCTGAAGTCGTTCAATGGTTTGCGCATGGAGTATCAGCCGATCATCGATCTGCATACCGGCGCGGTAGCGGGCCGCGAGGCGCTGATTCGCTGGGCCCATCCGACGCGCGGCGAGTTGTCGCCGTCCGCGTTCATTCCGACCGCCGAGCGCACCGGCCTGGTCCTCGCGTTGGGTGAATGGGTGCTGCTGCAATCGTGCATGGCGGCGTCGGCGTGGCGCGACAAGGTGATCGTCGCGGTCAATGTATCGCCGGTGCAATTGCGCGAGGAATCGTTCGCATCGACGGTGACGGCAATACTTCGGAAAACGAGGCTGCCGCCGACGCGGCTCAACCTCGAGGTCACGGAAACGGCACTGCTGAACGACGACGAAGTGACTCGCCGCAATATCACCAGATTGCGCGCATTGGGTATCGGGCTGGCGCTCGACGACTTCGGCACCGGCTTTTCGACGATGTCCACGCTCGTGCGCTTCTCGTTCGACAAGCTGAAGATCGACAGTTCGTTCGTCCGCGAGTCCGTGCATCGGCGCGAATCGGCGGCCGTGGTGCGCGGCATCGTCGCGCTGGCGCGCGAGATCGGCATGCCGACCACGGCCGAGGGCATCGAAACCCAGGAGCAGCTCAATTTCGTGCGCGTATGCGGTTGCACGCATGCGCAGGGTTATCTGCTCGGCAAGCCGATGTGCAACGAAGAAATCGAGCAGTGCGAAGCGGTGCTCGACGCGCGTGTCGCCGACAAGGCCGCGCCTGCGGACTTTTGATATCCGTTACCGATGCGATCGAGGTCGTGATGTCGTCTCCCTTGCAATTTCAACTGCGAATCACCGCGTCGATGGAACTCGCCAACTCGCTGCGCGCGGACCCTTCGTGCGCCGCGCATCCAGCGCTACGTGCCATTTTGCAAACGCATCACGCAACGCTCAAATGCCAGTTCGATGCATTCGCGGACTACGTGAGCGAAGCGCAGAGAATGGGCATCGAGAACTACCCGCTTTATCAATGGACACGGCAAACCATCGAGAACCCGGAGAAGAAAGCGAAGTACCTGCAGTCGTTCACGCTCCATGTGAATGGCGACGAAGTGTATGACAAGGACGTCGCCGATGCTCTCGAGGCCGGCTTGTCGAAGCTGATCGACGCGAACGGTATTGTTCGCGTGTCACGGTACGACACGAATCCCGGAAACAATCCGCAGCCGCCCGCGCGCGTGTGAGGCAGCCGCTTAAATTTCAGTCCGAAAGCTTCATGGTCAAGCGGTTTAACATTTGAGGACATGCCGCGAAGTTCGTGAGACGATGCAATTTCACTTATTTTTGTGGGAGCACGACATGGGACTTCTGGACGAAGTGGGCAAGATTGCCGGTGCGGTTGCCGCCGTTGAAGCCGCGGAGAAAGTCGATCCCGAAGCGGGTCTGCTGACCAAAGGCGTGGCCGCTATCGCCGGTTTCGAAGGCGCTGGAAAGCTGGAATCGCTGGTGGAAAAGAAAGAAGAAGAGAAGCAGGACGACGCCGACAACGCTCAGGCCGCGGACGATACAAGCTCCCAGACCTGAACGGACGTCAAGCGGATTGCCGGTTGCATGCGCGCGATCGAATCACGCGCTGCACCGGCAATCTGTTTTTATAGGCCTTTCGATATCGAACCCTCCTTCCGCTATTCGCCCGATCTTTCATCGGGCTGTCATCGCCGTCCGGCTACGATCGTCCGTCACTTTCCGTCCGCGCTCGCCCCGCGGGGCGTTGTTTTGCGCTGGCATTCTTCCACCTGAACAACCATACCGGACATGTCGAACAGAAAAATCGTCAAGACAACGCCTGCCGATGAGCACGGCGCATCGATCGTCTCGCGTCGCGGCTTTCTGAAGTTCGCCGGCGCATCGAGTCTCGCGACGGCGGCGGGCGCGCTCGCATCGACCGCGCGCGGCGCCAATAGCGGCACACCCGATGGCACGCCCGAACAGATCCATCTGACCTGGGGCAGCGACCCGACGAGCGAAATTACCGTGTCGTGGTCGTCGCTCGCGCCCGCGGTCAATCCGCAGGTGCGCATAAGCGGCGCCAATAACGGGGACCACGCGAAACATACGGTGCACGCGGTGCAAAGCACGTACACCGACGGCCTCAACGGCGAGGTCGTATTCAACTATCACGCGCGCGTGCGCGAGTTGAAGGCCGACACGAGCTATCAGTACGAAGTGACGGCCGATAACGACGGCAATGCAGCGCAACCCTTCACCGCGAGTTTTCGTACTGCGCCGCGCGGCCGCGCGCCGTTTCGCTGGACGAGCTACGGCGATCTCGCGACGCCGAATACGAACTGGGTGCTGTCGTCGCCGCAAAGCCGCTTCGCGGTGGCGGCCGTCGAGCGCTTTCAGCCGCTCTTCCATCTGCTGAACGGTGACCTCTGCTATGCGAATCTGAATCCGACGCAGCAGCCCGAGGTGTGGCGCGACTTCGGCAACAACGCGCAGACGTCGGCGTCGAACCGGCCGTGGATGCCGTGTCCCGGCAATCACGAGCTCGAATTCAACAACGGCGAGCAGGGCCTTGCGTCGTATCTGTCGCGCTACGTGCTGCCCGATAATCACACGCGTTTCCCGGGCCGCTGGTACAGCTTCCGCGTCGGCTCGGTGCTGTTCATTTCGCTCGATGCGGACGACGTCGTCTATCAGGATGCCGCCGCTTTCGTCGCCGGGCCCGCGCCGCTGACGCCGGTCGCGAGTACCGGCAATCCGCCGATTCCGGCGGGCACGTCGCTGTACGTGCGCGGCTATAGCAATGGCGAGCAGACACGCTGGCTCGAAAAAGTGCTGCAGCATGCATCGCACGATAACGACGTGGACTGGATCATCGTGCAGATGCATCAGGACGCGCTCAGCTCGTCGAAGACCGGCAATGGTTCCGACAAGGGCATTCGCGAAGCGTGGCTGCCGCTGTTCGATCGCTATGGTGTGGACCTCGTGCTGTGCGGTCACGATCACGACTACGAGCGCAGCTATCCGGTGCGCGGTTGCAATCACAACAAGGGCACCGACATCGCGACGGGGCACCCGGTCGATACGTTGCAGCCCAAGCCGATCATGTCGGCGGTATCGGCGGGTGCGTCGACGTTCGATACGAGCCACGGCACGATCCACCTGATTCTCGGCGGCGGCGGCACGAGCGCGCCGCTCGACGTGTACGGCGTCGATGCCGGCACAGGCCTGCCGCAGGCGCGCATCTTCACGAAGCCGAATCGCCCGGTGCCGTCGACGACCGCGGGCACGTTCGTGCGCGCGAGCGCCGACGCGGTCGAAGACGCGATCTGGTCCGCCCAACGCGACACCGGCACCGGTTACGGCATCGCGGTGTTCGACTACGATCCGGGGCAGCGCGGCGGCGACACCACGATCACGATGAACTACTACCACGCGCCGGGCGCGGATCAGACGCCGACACCGGAATATGATCTGTTCGAGACGATCGAATTGAAGAAGAAGCGGCGCGGGTAGAAGGATAGATTCGATTCACTGATCGGCATTCAATTTTCAGGGGCCGCTCATCACGAGCGGCCCTTGTTTTTTCACGGTCACCGCAAAGAACAATGCCCCATTCATTTTGTTACACGTCTTACCGCCACGGACTGTCGTGGTTACAAAGGCCTTTCGAAAGCCCCGCTATACTCGGCGCCGTCTCACTAAAACAAAGACCCGATATGTCGAAGAAAATCATTCAGATGGTTGCCGTGGCTGCATTGAGCGCCGCGGCGTCGTTGCCGGCACTCGCCGGTGATATGAACAACATGCTCGGTGGCGCGCTCGGTGGCGTCGCTGGCGCGGCAGTCGGCGGCGCGGTGGGCGGCAGCACCGGCGCGGTGATCGGCGGCGCGGTGGGCGGCGGGGCGGGCGGCGCGGTCACGTCGAATCGTCGCGAACGTACCGGCGCGATCATTGGCGGCGCGCTCGGTGGCGGGGCGGGCACCGCGGCCGGCAACGCGATGGGCGGCCGCACCGGCGGCCTGGTCGGCGCCGCGCTCGGCGGCGGCGCGGGTTCGGCGCTCGGCGGCAACATCTCGCGCTCGAACTCGTATGCCAACGACTACTCGCGCGGCTACCAATCGGGCAAGCACCATCACAAGCATCGTCGTTACGACTGAGACGGCTTGACATCGACAGGGCCGGTCCGCGTCTGCATCACAGACGAACGCGGCGGCCCTCGTCCATCACGCATGCAGAACCAGTTTCTGAATACGCCAGTTCAGCAACTCGGCAACGAATAATACGTTTTCCGAAGGACACGCCATCTCGTGAATCCAGCCGAACTGCTTCGGCTGTTTGCCCGCTTTGCCTAGTACGCCGAGCACTTTGCCGTCGAGCGTCATCTTGTAGATGCGGCCCGGAAACGCGTCGGCGCTATAGAGCACCTGATTCGGTCCCGGCGAGATGCAGATCGCCCAGGGCGAGCCCGGCGCGAACGTGCCCGCGGCGAGGTCCGCTTCGCTCGGCATGTTGCCGATCGCGGGGCGCGCGTCCGGCGGCACCGGTACGTCGATCGTGAACTGGCGCAGGAACGTGCCCTCGGTATCGAACACCTGGATGCGCCGGTTGCTGCGATCGGCCACATAAACGTGGTCGTGCGCATCCACCGCGATGCTATGCGGCGTATGGAACTGCCCCGGTCCCGTGCCGCGATCGCCCCATGACTTCAGCCAGTTGCCGTCGCGATCGACCTTCGCGACGCGCGAATTGATGTATCCGTCGCTGATATAGGTGTTGCCCGCCTTGTCCCACGCGACGTCGGTCACCTGGCGAAAGCGTCCGGGTTCGGACGGCAGCGGTGGATTCGGATGCTTGAGCGGCGCCGTCTCCTCGTCCGATGCTTCCTGCTTGCGGCCGAACACCATCGCGACGCGTCCTTCCGGCGTGAACTTGATCACCATGTCCGAGCCCTTGTCGGTGACCCAGATGTTGTCGTGCCGGTCCACCTTCACCGTGTGCGCGAATGACCACGCATACAGGTTGTGGCCGATCTCGCGCACGAAGCGTCCATCGGGCGCGAACTCGAGCAGTTGCGCGGCGGCCGCGCCATATGCGGGGCCGGTGGTGTTGCCGCGCGACAGCACGAAGATATGGCCATGCGAATTGAGCGCGACGCCCGAGCATTCACCGAAGTACCTGTCGTTCGGCAAACGTACGGGGTTGGCAATCGAGTCATAAGCAATCGTGGGCACGGCGGGTGTGTCCGCGGCGAACGCCAGCGGCATGGCGAGTCCGGCGGCGCTACCCGCAAGCAGGCTCATGAAAGTCCGTCGGCTCATCGCCCGGTGGTCGGGACCGCCGCAGCATGCACAAAACGACTCGTATCGCTCGCTCATTCATTGTCTCCTTTGGTCCATCGCTTGAAGTGTGCAAAGGCAAGCCTAGTGCACAAAACGTTTAATGGCTAAATCGTTTTGGCGATGCTGAAAGAGACACTTCCCGTTATGCGCGATCACGTGCTGGTGGTGGCAGATGCTGTCCAAGTCGCGGCGCGCGGCGCGCGGCGGCGCGGTACCGCTCGGCATCGCGAGCCAGCCCGCTTTGCTACTATGTAAGACCGCGACTGCTTAGGTCCGCTTTAGTCCCGCGTTGGTCCATCACACAAGGAGATTCGAATGAGCAAAGGTTATTGGGTGTCGTCGTACCGCAAGACGAACGATCCGCAGAAACTGGCCGCATACGCGCAACTGGCCCCGGCCGCGGTGGCGGCGGCGGGCGGCAAGTTCCTCGTGCGAGGCGTGGCGGACGAGGCGCGCGAGCAGGGCCTCAAGGAGCGCACGGTCGTGATCGAGTTCCCGACGTACGAGGCGGCCGTCGCCGCTTACGAAAGCGAGGAGTACAAGAAGGCGCTGGCCGCATTGGGCGATGGCGTCGAACGCGATCTGCGCATCGTGCGCGGCACCGACTGACGCACGACCCGCAAGCGAACACTGCGCGGCAAGTAAGTGCCGCGCAGTCACTCACTTCACCGCGCCGAGCGCGAGCCCCTTCACCATATAACGCTGCAACCACGCAAACACGATCGAAACCGGCAACGTCGCGCACAAGGTCGCGGCCATCACCAGATGCCATTCGACCACGTACTTGCCCGCGACCATATCGGTCACCTGCACGGTCAGCGTCTTGTTTTCCGGCGAGCGGATCAGCGTATAGACGACCGCGAACTCGTTCCACGCATTGATGAACGTGAAGATGGCGGTCACGACGATCGCCGGCACCGCGAGCGGCAGAAACACCTTGAACACCGCGCGCGTGCGGCTGCAGCCTTCGAGCCACGCGGATTCCTCGAGATCCTGCGGCACGGTCTGAAAGTACGACGACAGCATCCACACCGCGAACGCGATATTGAACGCCGCGTACGACACGATCACGCCGATCCTCGAATCGACCAGGTTGCCGTCGCCCCACGGAATCATCGCCGCGAGCCGGAATAGGCCGACCACCAGCAGGATCGGCGACAGCATCTGCGTGACGAGCAGGAACTGCCGATACAGGCCGCGTCCGCGAAATGGGAAGCGCGCGAGCGCGTAAGCGGCGGGCAGGCACACCGCGAGTGCGAGCGCGGTGGACAGGAAACTGATGATCGTGCTGTTGCGCAGCGCGACGCCGAAGTTGGCCGCGTCCCACATGTCGATGAAATTGCGCCACTGCCACTGCACCGGCAGCCAGCGCGCCGGATAGACGAAGATCTCCGAGGCCGGTTTGACCGCGGTGAAGAACATCACCGCGAACGGAAACAGTATGACGATCACGAGCGGCGTCAGGGCGATCCAGCACCACAGCGAGCGTTTCGTCTTCGCGCTCAGACTCATGATGGCACTCCTTCTTTCGCGCGTTGCAGACGCAGATAAGCGATCGAGAACACGAACAGCATCACGAGCATGATCAGCGAAACGGCGGCCGCTTCGCCGGGCCGTCCGAGCCGGAAGCCGAGTTCGTACAGGTAAGTGACGAGGATGTGCGTGCTGTTGTCGGGGCCGCCTTGCGTCATCACCCAGATGATCGGAAACGAGTTGAACACGTAGATCACGTTCAGCAGGATCGCCATGTTGATGAACGGGCGCAGCAGCGGCATCGTCAATTGACGGAACTGCTGCCAGGCGCTCGCGCCGTCGATACGCGCGGCTTCATAGATATCGCTTGGCACCGAAGACAGGCCGCCAAGAAAAATCGTCACCGTGAACGGAATCGACACCAGAATGCCGACCGCGATTTCGACGGGGAACGCGAACTCGGGCGTCGCGAGCCAGTGAATCGGCCCGCCGATCAGGCCGAGCCGCTGCAGCGTGACATTGACCATGCCGTAGTCGTCGTTGAAGGCCCAGCGCCAGACGACGGCGGTCATCGTCAAAGAGACGGACCACGGCAGCATCACGATCGTGCGCGCCACGCCGCGACCGTGAAAGTCCTGATTCAGAATCAGTGCGACAGGTACCGAGATCAGCACCGTGCCGCCCACCACGCACACGGTCCAGATGATCGTGCGGCGTACCGAATCGAGAAACACCGGGTCCTGAAACACGTTGATGAAGTTCTGCGCGCCGGTGAAGTCGCGGATCGCGCCGAAGCGCGATACCTCATGCAGCGATTGCCACACGATGTTGAAAATCGGATAGCTGATGATGAACAGCGCGAGCACGAGGCTCGGCGCAATCAGCAACCAGGGCGCCTGCGCGCGCGAAGAAACGGAACGGCTCATGCGTGCTCGATCGTAAGACGCGCCCGCTCTCTGGCGGCGGGCACGACGGAATGGGCCGGAGGGTGCATCGTGCTGCATAGGCTCGAATGTGGGAGTGGCGCGGCGCAACGCGCGGCGCGTGAGCTACGGCGCCGCGCGTCCCCTGTTCGTCTCGTTACTGTCAAAAGCCGCGTATCAGTGACCGAGCGACTTGTTCGCCTGCGCAGCGGCCGCATTCAACGCTTCCGCCGGTTGCGCCTTGTTCAGGTAGATCGCCTGCATCGCGTCGGTCACGGCCTTCGCGGTGTCTTCCCAGCCGGTCACGGTCGGCGCGAAGTGAGCCGTGGGCAGCAGCGCGACGAATGCCTTGATGTCCGGATCGTTGAACGCCGGGTCCGCCGCTTCGGCCTTCGTGGTCGGCAGGAAGCCTTCGGTCGTCGTGAACTCGACGCGCGGTTCCTTCGTGAACAGATAGTCGAGGAACTTCCACGCGGTCTTCTTCACCTTCGAGTTCTTGAACATCACGATCGAGTCGGTGACCGCGTAGGTGGCGTGCGTCGTGCCCATCGGCACCGGATCGATGCCGTACTTCAGGTTCGGCGCTTCCTTCTTGAGCTGCTTGGCGAGGAACGGCGCGGAGATCACCATCGCGACGCGGCCCTGCTTGAACAGGTTCTGCACGTCTTCGCGGCTATAGCCGGTGACGCCCGGTTGCGTGAGTCCCTGGTCGATCATCTGCTTGTACATCGTCGCGGCCTTCACGCCCGCCGGCGAATTGAACGCGGCCTTGCCGTCCTTGCCGACCACTTCTCCGCCCATCGTCCACAGCGCGTAGTAAAAGTAGACGTCGGTTTCGATTTCCTTGCCTTGCAGACCGAAGCCGGCGATGCCTTGCGCCTTCAGCTTCTTCGATGCATCGATCACTTCATTCCAGGTCTTCGGGCCGTCGGGGTAGCCGACCTTCGCGAGCAGATCCTTGTTGTAGTACAGCGCGCGCGCGGAAGCGGCGATCGGCAGGCCGTAGGTCTTGCCGTTGATCTGGCCAGGCGCCAGGAACGGACCGATGAAGCGGGCCTTGAAGTTCGCGTCCATATAGCCGTCGAGCGGCTCGGCGACGTCGTCCTTCACGAAGTCGAGCAGCCAGCGCGTGCCGACGATCGCGAGGTCCGCGTTGGCGCCGCCGGAGATGTCCGTTTGCAGCTTCTGTTGCAGCGTGTCCCAGTTCACGTCTTCGATCTTGATGGTCGTGCCGGGATTGGCCTTCTCGAAGTTGCGGGCCATTTTCTCGAAGTACGGCGCGGTCGCGTCGCTGTAGTGAGCGACCGTCACGCGGACCGTCTCGGCATGAGCCGAGGCGGCGATACCTGCAAACGCGAGCGCCACGGCGACTTTGCCTAGCGCGAGGGAAGCACGGGCATGCAACGACATTTTTCTCTCTCCTGTGGGTGGTTTGCTGCCGTCGCCGGCCGCCTTGGGTAAATTGTTTGAAAAAATCCTACATGACGCAAAATAGCTTGTCACGTAGGGTCTGCGATATTTTTTCTCGGGCTGTTTTGTGCATAAGATGCTGTAAAGCATGGGGTATTCTGCACGGCGCGACGGGAGATGGAAACCCACTCTTCGGGATGGCCGGCAGTCGTCGCGGGTGGGATATGTAGGAAATTTACAGCGTTGCGCGTAGCGCGAGCCGGGTTGCGGCCGGCGCCGGCAAGACGGCCGAAACGGCCAGGCCAACGAGCGAGGAACACATGGATCGTGTCGTATTGGTAACGGGCGCATGCGGCGGTATTGGCAGCGTGTTATGCGAGCGCTTCGTCGAGGCGGGTGACACCGTGCTCGCGCTCGACATCGACGCGACCGCGCTGCAATCGTTGAGCGCGCGACTCGGCGCGCAACAGGGCGCGCAACAGGGCGCGGACCGGGTCGTGCCGGTCGCGGTCGATCTCGGCGACGCCGCTGCGGTGCAGCACGCGGTGGCCGCGGCGGTCGCGCAGCGTGGACCGGTCGACGTACTGGTCGCGAACGCGGGCGCGGCGCTCGGCGCGTCGCTCGCGACCACCGACGCCGCAAGCTGGCAGCGCGACATCCATCTGAATCTGAACGGCACGTATCACACGGTGGAGGCGGTGCGCGCGTCGATGATCGAACGGCAGCGCGGCGCGCTCGTGCTGATCGGCTCGGTGAACGGTCTCGCCGCGCTCGGTCATCCGGCATATAGCGCCGCGAAGGCCGGCCTGATCAGCTATACGAAGGCGCTCGCGCTCGAGCTGGGCCGCTTTGGCATTCGCGCGAACATCGTGTGTCCGGGCACTGTGAAGACGCAGGCGTGGCAGGCGCGTGTCGAGAAGAATCCGCAGGTGTTCGAGGAACTGAAGAAGTGGTACCCGTTGCGCGACTTCGCGACGCCCGACGACATCGCCGATGCGGTGCTGTTCCTCGCATCGCCGCAAGCGCGCGTGATCACCGGCGTCGCGTTGCCGGTCGACGGCGGCTTGATGGCGGGCAACCGCCTGATGGCGCAGGAGCTGACGCTCGAGTCGTTCTGAGCCGCGCGCGGGCGCGTGCACTACGGCACCGGCAATACAACATCGGCAATACAACACACAGCAAGACAATGAGGACAGCATGGCAGCAGTGCAACTGAGCGGCATCTTCAAACGCTATGGCGACACCCAGGTCGTGCACGGCATCGATCTCGACATCGACGACGGCGAGTTCGTCGTGCTGGTTGGTCCGTCGGGCTGCGGCAAGAGCACGCTGATGCGGATGGTGGCCGGGCTCGAGGAAATCAGCGGCGGCGATCTGATGATCGGCGGCACGCGCGCGAATACGCTCGCGCCGCAGCAGCGCAACATCTCGATGGTGTTCCAGAGCTACGCGCTGTATCCGCATCTGTCGGTGTATGAAAACATCGCGTTCGGTCCGAGAATCCGCAAGGAATCCTCGGAGAAATTCAAGCCGCGCATCGATGCGGCCGCGAAGATGCTGAACCTCAGTGACTATCTGGACCGCTTGCCGCGCGCATTGTCGGGCGGTCAGCGGCAACGCGTGGCGATGGGCCGCGCGGTGGTGCGCGAGCCGTCGCTGTTCCTGTTCGACGAACCGCTGTCGAATCTCGACGCAAAGCTGCGCGTGCAGATGCGCACCGAAATCAAGGCCCTGCATCAGCGCTTGAAGAACACCGTGATCTACGTCACCCACGACCAGATCGAAGCGATGACGATGGCCGATCGCATCGTCGTGATGAACGCGGGACGTATCGAGCAGATCGGCCGTCCGCTCGAACTCTATGACCGGCCGGCGAATCTGTTCGTCGCGAGCTTCCTCGGCTCGCCCTCGATGAATTTCGCCGAGGGCGTGATCGTCAATCGCACGCAGGGTGCGGGCCTCGCGTTGAAGCTCGCGGACGGCAGCGAGGTCGCGCTCGAACGCACGCCTGCGTCGGCCGTGGTCGGTGCGAAGGCCACGCTCGGCGTGCGGCCCGAGCACGTCGAGATCACGACGCAGATACCGGATGCCGCGCTCGACGTCGAAGTGATCGAGCCAACTGGCGCCGAAACGCACCTGTACGGGAAAATAGGCGGCGCTTCGTGGTGCGTGACCACGCGCGAGCGCTCGAAGATCGAGCCCGGTCAGCGTGTCGCGCTGCGTCTGCCGGCCGAACACATCCATCTGTTCGATACGGAGAGTGGACGCAGGCTGGTCTGAACCGCGTGCGGCTTGAACTTTGATCAGGCCGATTCAAGCCGAACAAGCTGCGAGCGACGCGGATCCATATGAAACAGCCCCTAAGGAACACCGGGTGTCCGCACCGAACTTGATTCCCCACATCCGCAACGCACTCGCGAGTCTGCGGCCCGCCGAGCGCAAGGTCGCCGACATGGTGCTCGCCGACGTCGACTTCGCGATGCGCGCGAGCATCACCGAACTCGCGCAGCGCGCCGAAGTATCCGAGCCTTCCGTCACGCGTTTTTGCCGCGCGATCGGTGCGCACGGTCTGCGCGACTTCAAGATGCAGCTTGCGCAGAGCGTCGCGGGCGGGCTGCCGTATGCATCGACCGCGGTCGCGCGCGACGACGACGTGCAGACCTTGATGGACAAGGTCGGCGAAGCGGCGATCGACGGCATCACGCATGCGCGCGGCGCGCTCGATCCTGCCGTGGTCGAAAGCGCGATCGCGGCGCTTTCGAGCGCCCGGCGCGTGTTTTTCTTCGGCGTGGGCTCAGGCTCGGGGCTCGTCGCGCAGGACGCGGCGCTGCGTTTTTTGCGCATCGACATCGCGGCGGCCGCGTTTACCGATGGTCATTTGCAGCGTCTATACGCGGGTCTGATGGAGCCGGGCGACGTCGCGTTTGCGATCTCGCATTCGGGGCGCAGCGTCGAAGTGAATGAAAGCATCCAGATCGCGAAGGAGCGCGGCGCGACGACGATCGCGCTGACCAACGTCGGCTCGCGACTCGCATGGCTCGTCGATATTCCGCTGCTGCTGCGCGTGGCGAGCCCGATCGATCCGAACACGCCGGGCGTGTCGCGGCTCGTGCATCTGTGCATCATGGATGCGCTCGCGATCGGCGTCGCGCTGAAGGCCGGGCCCGAGACGCTGGAAAAGATGCGCCACGCGAAGGCGCGGCTCATGCCGCATGAGCCGGAAGGGGCGGGCGGGTAAGCCGCGCACATTGCGCGACTTTCGTCGTCGCTCCAGGTAGAATCGGCTCGCAGCGTTCCCGTTTACGTCCGTCCGCCCATGTCCTCCCGTTCCGCCGACACCGCATCGCACGCCCCATCAACGACCACCGCCGAACGTGTGCCGACCCTGCTGCTGGCCGCCGCGCTATCGCTCGGCAGCGCGTCAGCGCTCGGCTTCGCGCGCTTCGCGTACGCGCTGCTGTTGCCGTCGATGAAACTCGACCTCGGCTGGAGCTTCGCGCAGGCCGGCGCGATGAACACCGCCAACGCGCTCGGCTATCTGCTCGGCGCGCTCGTGTTTCCGCGCCTCGCGCGCCGCTGGTCGGCCGGCGCGCTGTTCGCGGCCGGTTGCGTGCTGACCGCGCTGCTGATGGCCGGCAGCGGCCTCACCGCCAGCACGCATGCGCTGCTGACGCTGCGCGTGATCACCGGTGCGAGCAGCGCGGCGATCTTCATCGGCGGCGGCGTGCTTGCGGTGCGGCTCGCGTCGGCGCGACCGCGCGACGCGGGACTCGTGCTCGGTCTGTATTACGGCGGCACCGGCTGGGGGATCGTCGCGTCGTCGGTGCTGGTGCCGGTGGCGATCCTTGATGCCGCCCACGGCTGGCAATTCGCGTGGTTCGCGCTCGCGGCGGCCTGCGCGCTGTTCGCCGCGGTCGCGATCGGCGCGTCGCGCAGGATCGAGCGCGCGTACCCGAGCGCGGCGGCTGCGGCGCATGCAGCCGCCGCCACTCCCGCCCCGGGCTGGCCGCACTTCGCGGCCGCGCTCGCGGGCTACGGACTGTTCGGCGTCGGCTATATCGGCTACATGACGTTCATCGTCGCGCTGCTGCGCAACGCCGGCATGAGCGCGGCGGTCGTCACCGGTTTCTATCTACTGCTCGGCGCGGCGACCGTGGTGTCGGCGCGGATCTGGTCGACGCTGCTCGATCGCATGCGCGGCGGCCAGGCGCTCGCCCTGCTCAACGCGCTGCTGGCGATCGCGACGCTGCTGCCCGCGCTCTTCACGCAGCCGTGGGTCGCGTTCGTTTCGGGCGCGCTGTTCGGCGCCACGTTCCTGTCGGCGGTCACGTCGACGACCGCGTTCGTGCGCCACAATCTGCCCGCGAGCCACTGGGCGAAGGGCATCAGCGCCTTCACGATCGTGTTCGCGTTCGGGCAGATCGTCGGGCCGGTCGTGATCGGCTGGGTGTCGGATGGCGCCGGGCTCGCGCGCGGGCTCGTGTATTCGGCGCTGCTGCTGGCGGCCGGCGCGGTACTCGCGGCGTGTCAGAAGGCGTTGCGCGCGCCGTGAGTCGCCTTGTGCGTGCTTCGTATTCAGCGATACGTCCAGCACCGATGCGCGACGAACGTGAGCGGCGGCACCACGCACACGACTAGCGCGATACCGAGCGCGGGCGGCCCGCCCGCAAGCTGCGTCAGGTGCGCTACGAGTGCGGTCGACGTCAGACCGCCCAGCGACACGACCACGAACCGCCCAGCGTTCAGCAACGCAGGCAGCGCAGAAAAACTCCAGAACGTGTTCAAAAGATAAGAGGCCGCCGTCGCCCAGGTGAACGCGATCGCGTTGGCCCACGGCGGCGACATGCCGGCGTCCGCGATCAGCGTCAGCGCAATGCATACATGCAGGCCGGTCGCAATGACGCCGCTCGCGCCAAAGCGCATCAGCCTGACCCGTTCGACCGGCATCATCGCGACGCTCCCTCGCGCTTGCGCAGGATCGCGAACAGCGATACGCCATAAGGCAGCGGCGCATGCGCGAGCCAGTGGCGCTCGGCGCTGAAGATGCGGTACAGCGCCGCGTTGAGCAGCCACGGCGGAATCGCGTCGCCGCTGGAATGCTTGCGACGCAGCAGCCGGTCGGCCCAGCGCGCGGCCACCGCGACCGGATACAGCAGCGTGTTGAAATAGCTGATGCGTTCGACTTCGTAGCCGGCCACGGCCGCGCAGCGCATCAGCGAGCCGCGGCTATAGCGGCGGTAGTGGTGCAGGAAAACATCGTGAGCACTCCAGAGACTTTGTCCGGCTGGCACCGTCACGATGATGCGGCCTCCCGGCGTCAGCAGGTCGCGCATGCGCGCGAGCGAGCCGGCGTCGTCGGCGATGTGTTCGAGGCAGTCGAAGAAACAGATCAGGTCGAAGCGTTCGCCGTTGAATGGCACTTCGTCGGGGCAGTGGCCCGCGCGGATGTCGAACTGGTTGCCGGTCTTGCGCGCGCTCAGCGCCCGAGCGGTCGGGTCCATCTCGAGGCCGCTGACGGCGCCGAAGCCGGCCAGCATGTCGAGGTTGCCGCCGGTGCCGGAGCCCACTTCGAGCACGCTTGCGCGACGCGGTAACGCGAGCCGTTCGAGCAGCGTGCGCAGCACGTCGCGCCGCGCGCGAAACCACCAGTGCCCAGCTTCGGTCTCGGCCATTTCCAGGTAGGCATCGGGAGACATGGTGGACTCCTCCGCTTTCAGTGGCCGACTACGCGAAACCGCGGCGCGGCACGCCTGCGTGTCAGTTCGACGCGCGCCACGTGCGCCGCGCGCGCATCCTGACGCACGCCCGGCAACATGCTGACCTTGCTCTTCTCCTGATAGCGACGCCGCACCAGATAAACGGGCCGTTCCTTCGACTCGTGGTAAATGCGGCCGACGTATTCGCCGATCACGCCGATGCCGATCAGCTCGATGCCGCCCATGAACAGCATCACCGAGATCGTGGACGCGTAACCGGGCACCGGATTGCCCGACCACAGCGTGCGGCCGATGACGAACCCGCCGTAGACGAACGCGAGTGTCGCGATCGACAGTCCGATATAAGTCCAGCTGCGCAACGGTACCGTGCTGAAGCTCGTGATGCCTTCGAGGGCGAAGTTCCACAGCCGCCAGCCGGAGAACTTCGAGTGACCGGCGCTGCGCGGCTCGCGTTCGTATTCGACGATCACGGTGCGGTAGCCGACCCACGCGAACAGGCCTTTCATGAAGCGACGGCGCTCCGGCAGGCTGCGCAGCGCGTTGACGACCTGCCGATCGATCAGCCTGAAGTCGCCGACATTCTCCGGCAGCTTCACTTCGGACAGCGCGTTGTGCACGCGATAGTAGAGCGCGGCCGCCGTGCGTTTGGCGAACGTATCGCACAGGCGGTTCGTGCGTTTGGCCGCAACCACTTCGGCGCCCGCGAGCCAATGCTCGACCATCACCGGGATCAGGCTCGGCGGGTCCTGCAGGTCCGCGTCGATCGGAATCACCGCATCGCCGAACGCTTCGTCGATGCCGGCGGTCAGCGCCGCTTCCTTGCCGAAGTTGCGCGTCAGGTCGATCACGCGAATGCGCCGGTCGCGGCCGCTTTGCGCGATCAGCCGATCGAGCGTCGCGTCGCTGCTGCCATCGTTGATGCAGACGATCTCGAAGCGCGTGCCGTCGATCGATTCCAGCACCGGCACGACCGCCGCGAAGAAGCGTTCCACCGCGTCCTGCTCGTTGTAGAACGGCACGACGAGTGAGATTAGTGGCGTGGTTGTATGAGTTGGCATGACGCTTCCCCGTTTATCGAATGATTTGAACCGCGTGCGAATAGGCGAGGGTGGTGCGCTCGCCGCGTTCTTCGTCCCCCACGCGCACGCGGCGCACGACCATCAGCAGCATCAGCAGCAGAACGATCGGGCCGATCTGCGGCAACTCGGCCGTGCGGTTGAAAAATTCATAGGCTGGCAGCAGCCACGCGAGCGCAATCACACTCTGCTCGCCGCGCAGCCAGCCTTCGCCGATGCCGAGCGCGGTCAGGCAGGCCGTCGCGATGCCGAGCCACGCCAGTTCGTAGTGCCACACGTAGGGGTTCGTCAGCAGCGTGGCGACGACGAGACTCGCCGCGCGCAGCCGCGTGTCGCGCGTGTTTCGCCACACCTGCCATGCGGCTGCCGCGGCGATGAACCCGACGCAGGCCTGGGCCGCAAAGGCCGCGGCGATCGGCGCACCGCCCTCGCGCAGCACCGCGAACGCTGTCGGCGACGCGAGCCAGTAACCGCGGCATTGCTCGAGCAGCGTCTCACGCGCAATGCCGGCGTTGAGGAAGAAGAGCCGCACCGATTGCACGCCGCATATCAGCACGCTGAACGCGCCGAACAGCGCCGCGCTGAACGCGGCGGCCGCCAGCGTGCGCCATGCGCGTGCGGCAATCAGCACGAGCGGAAACAGCACGGCCATCTGCGGCTTGATCGCGAGCAGACCGAGGCACAGCCCCGCGCGTACCGGATGCCGGCGCAGCCAATGCAGCGTGAGCGCGGCGATGCCGGCGGTCAGCAGCGAGTTCTGGCCGAAGATGGCTGGCACGAACACGCACGGCGAGGCCGCGACGACGAACCATGCGAAGCGCGAGCCCCTGAAGCTGTCGGCAAGGCCCGACACGCGCAGCGTGCCCGCGCTGAGCAGCACGATGCCGCCGCCGACGAACACGAAGTACATGACGAGCTGCGGTAACAGCGCGAGCGGCGCGATCAGCACGAGGAACGTGGGCGGATAAAGCCAGGGCATCACGCTGTCGTGGCTCACGTTCGTGAATAGCGCGCGCTGTAGCTTGTCGAACGACGCGTGGTCATAGATCTGCATGGCCGAACCGTGCAGCAGTCCATACGAGGCCGACCAGAAAATTGAAAAATCCTCACCGGGACGCGTGAGCCGCGGGTCGGTGAAGCCGTGGCTCGCATAGGCCCACAACGCGATGATCCCCACGTACAGCACGCACATCCCACAGCAGTAGAAGACGATGCGCTCGGGCGTAAGCCAGCCGTGAATCTCGCTGTCGCCGCTGCGCATGCGTAGTTGTGATGCGTACATGATCCCCGCCCCCCGCGTGATCCGGATCGGGTCTATCGACCCGCCGTTCGTTCTGTTTATAGATTCCGTCTTGTATGTGTCGGCGCGTGACATCGAATTAAAAACCGTGTCGTTGCGCTGAACCGGTCAGCTCATTGTTGGCGGAAATTGATGCGACTTTCAAGCTCGCGTTTTCCTGGCCGCGCGCCGCGCACTGCCGACTCCGCCAAAAAGCGGGCCAAACGGCCAGCTTTGTGTGCGCCAACGCACCAAGCCGTCTCGCCGATGAGGCGCTTTGGACCGGCGCGCCCTTCGGGAACAGCGATTTTTCGATGGAATTTCTTTTTTACCGGAGTAGGGAAAGTCCTGGGAAAAAAATGCCGAGCCTTGCCCGGCGGGGCATTACGCGATCCGCGAAGTGTTCGGCGGGTCAGGCAAAACGTTGCGCATTCGGACATTTCGGACGCGAATAGGGCGCGAGGCTGGGGGCCAGTCGGCTCGAACCCGCGTCGTTACGCTGTTTTCGCAAAGCTGGTCCCGTCCTTGCAATAGGGAGTGCGCGGAAGTCGACGACACGATGCTGCGGACCTGAACAGGCAGCACACCATGGCGAGAGAGAGCCAACGTCGACTGACTAGCGGGTGCCGGCCTCGAGCCGACGCCAAGAAAAAAATCACGAAAGACGGGGGATGTATGCACAACAAGATCACGCGACTGCGCGGCGATACCAGGCCCGTGTGCGGCGCACATCGTGCGGCCATGCTGCGCCAGCGGCACGCGGCCGCGATGCTGCGGCTCGCCCGGCAGCTGCCGCTTCACTTTCCCCGTTTCCTCCAGTTCGTGTCGCCCAGCGTTGCGACCATGCAGATCAAACACCGCGCGACGCTGATCGGGCGGCGAAACCAGCCAGCAGCTTCCCGCAGTTCCCTGCAGTACCCGCAGTCCCATCGCCCACGCCAATCCTGGTAACGGGTTCCATTAGTTAGTCTTCCAGAGGAGTCGAATCATGAAGAACATCATCGCTGCCGCAGCCCGTTTCGTTCGTGACGAAGACGGCGTGACCGCCATCGAATATGGGCTGCTCGCCGGCCTGATCTCGCTGTTGATCATCAGCGGCGCGACATTGCTCGGCACGCATCTGCAGACGATTTTCAACAACCTCGCGGCCTCGGTCTGAGTCCTCGAGTCGACGGACGAACCTCGCGATTCGTCCGTCCCCTTCCCACTGGAAAAAGGAGGTCTGTCATGAAGAACCTGATTGCTCGCGCAGCACGTTTCATTCACGACGAGGACGGTGTGACCGCCATCGAATACGGCCTGCTCGCCGGCCTGATTGCACTGCTGATCATCGGCGGCGCGACCACGCTCGGCACCAACCTCAGCACGATCTTCAACAATCTCGCGGCCTCGGTCTGACGCGGCTCAATCATCCTTGACGAGGTCATCATGACGCTGCCACCTCTGCCGCCACATCCTGTACCGCTGTGCGTGATCGTGCTGGTGATCGTGGCCGCGAGCACGGACATGAGCGCGCGGCGCATTCCGAATCGCCTGATCTCACTCGGACTCGCCGTCGCGCTTGCCGTGCAGATGTCGATTCACGGGCCGCTCGCCGGCGCGCTCGACTGGTTGATCGGCGCGGCGTGCGGCCTCGCTTTGCTGTTGCCGTTCTATCTGCTGGGCGGCATGGCCGCCGGCGACGTGAAGCTGCTGATGATGATCGGCGCGTGGGTCGGACCCGCGCTGACCTGGCGGATCGCGCTCGCCACTTTTCTGCTCGGCGGGCTCTGGTCTCTGCTGATCGTGCTGCGCCGCGGCCGCTTCGCGCGCGTGCTCGCGAATCTGCGGCAACTGATCGGCGGCCTCGTCGTCGCGCCGCTCGGACAGCCAAACCTGATCGATGCGCGGTCCGAATCAGTCGGGTCGATTCCCTACGGCGTCGCGATCGCGGCCGGAACCCTCGGAATGCTGTTCGCGGCCGCGCTATAGCCGGACGTTTCCACTGAACGATGCGGGAGTGTTGCCATGAAAAACAGTCGGGCTTTAGTGATGCTGACGATCGCCGTGCTGGCGGGCCTCGCGGCCGTGAGTTTCGCGTCGCGCTGGCTGCTGCAGACGTCGTCGGGCGCGGTGACGTCGGTTGCGGTGGCGTCGTCGGAAATCAGCCTCGGCCAGCCGCTGAACCAGAACCTGATCCACCTGGTCAGTTGGCCGACTTCGAGCGTGCCGCCCGGTGCGTTCGCCGACGGCAAGGCGCTTGAAGGGCGCGTGCTGCTGACGAGTCTCGCGCCCGGCGAGCCGGTGCTCGAATCGAAGCTCGCGCCGCAGGGCACGAAAGGTGGCTTGTCAGCGGTGATTGGTGAAGGCAATCGCGCGATCACCGTGCGCGTGAACGACGTGGTCGGCGTCGCGGGCTTCGCGCTGCCGGGCAACTACGTCGACGTGATCGTCAATACGCAGCAGACGAACAAGACCGACACGCCGCAAAGCATCTCGAAGATCGTGCTCGAAAAGATCCTCGTGCTAGCGGTCGCGCAGCAGGTCAGCCGCGATGACACCGCGCCGAAAGTGGTCAACGCGGTGACGCTCGAGGTGACGCCCGAGCAGGCCGAAAAGCTCGACCTCGCGCGCAGCGTCGGCACCCTGTCGCTGGTGCTGCGCAATCAGGTGGACAAGCAGACCCCGAGCACCGGCGGCGCGACCAAGCTGACCTTGCTCGACGTGCCGGCTTCGGCGCCGGCGGCGCCCGATGTGCATCCGGTGCGCACGCACTATGCGGCGCGTCCGGCGCCCAGGCGCGATTGCGTCGGCGTGCTGTCGGGGGTGACGGGCAGCGTCGAATGTTTCTAGCGCGGTCGCGGCGCGCGGGTTTGCGCGAGTTCACGTCAGGCGTCGCGATCTGAATCAGAAGGCAATCAAAAGACGTCTCGGTTCACACCTATCGAGCGACGGGGGCAGCAACATGAAAACACAACAACGGTTCTCATCCGGTGGCGGCAAGCATTGCCGCTCGCTCGGCGGCACGGTGCTCGCCGCCGCGCTATGCGCCGGATTGACGGCCGCGCACGACAGCGCGGCACAAACGATGGCCGCCGCGCACGTGCCGCCGGGCTGGGGTGCGCAGACAGCGCCGCTGCCGGTCGGCCGGGGCGCCGTGCCGATGCTGGTCAGCAACACGCCGATGCCGACCGGCGCGACGAGCGGCAGGATGGTCGCCCCCGCGCAGCTGACCGGGCCGAACTGCACCGGCGAGATTCGCGACGAATCGAGCGTGTCGGTGGCAGTCGGCAAGTCGATTCTGGTGCCGCTCGTCGAGGCCGCGCGCAACCGCACGCTCGGCAATCCGGTCGTCGCGCAGGCGACGCTCGTGTCGCAGCGCACGCTGTACGTGGTCGGCATGAGCGTCGGCACCACGAACATGATCGTGCAGGGCCGCAGCGGCGCATGCCAGATCATCGACGTGAGCGTCGGCGTCGATGCCGAAGGCCTGCAACGCACACTCGCGCAATTGTTGCCGAACGAGCGCGGCATTCGCGTGTCGAGCGCGGCCGCCAATCTCGTGCTCGCGGGCCGCGTGTCGAGCGGGCAGGCTGCGCAGCAGGCGATGAGCATCGCCGGCGCTTACGCGGGCGCGCAGCCCACCCAGCAAGACCAGGCGAGCACCGCGAGCTTTGGCAACGGCGGTACGATCTCGCAGCAAAGCTCGAGTGTTAGCAAGGGTTCCGAAGTCATCAACATGATGACGGTCGATTCGCCGCAGCAAGTGATGCTCGAAGTAAAGGTCGCCGAGGTGTCGAAGACGTTGCTCAATCAGTTGGGCGCGGCGGTCAACATCCAGGGCGGCTTCGGTTCGTGGACCGGTGCGCTCGTGAGCAGCCTGCTCGCCGGTGTCAGCAGTGGTATCGCGGTGAGCAAGGCGAACAACAGGCCGTTCAATATCGCCGTCGACGCGCAGAAGAGCGACAGCCTCGGCAAGATTCTCGCGGAGCCGAACCTCGTCACGCTGAGCGGCCAGGAAGCGTCGTTCCTCGCGGGCGGCCGGGTCTTCATTCCGGTGTCGCAAAGCAACGGCTCGGGCGGCTCGACGATCACGCTGCAGGAAGAAGAGTTCGGCGTCGGCCTCAAATTCACGCCGACCGTGCTCGCGGGCAGCCGCGTGAATCTGAAGGTCGCGCCGGAAGTATCGGAACTGTCGCCGAACGGCGTCACCGTGTCGGCGAGCGGCACGAGCAACACCTCGGTGCTGCCGCTGATCACGACGCGGCGCGCGTCGACGACGGTGCAGATGAACGACGGCGAGAGCTTCGCGATCGGCGGGTTGATCCAGAACAACATCACCGGCTCGCTGAAGGCGTTGCCCGGCATCGGCGAAGTGCCGGTGCTCGGTGCGCTGTTTCGCAGCACGTCGTTCCAGCAGGATCGCACGGAGCTGATCTTCATCGTCACCGTGCATCTGGTGAAGCCGCTGCCGGCGGGCGACTATCCGCTGCCGACCGATAGCTTCACCGGTGTATCCGACGGCACGGTCTACGCGACCGGCAACATGGAAGGCCGCCGGCCCGCAGCGCAGGCAGCGGGCGCCGCGAACCCGAATGCGCCACAGATGCCCGCGCAACCGCAAACGCAACCCGCGTTGCCCGCACCGGTTCCGACGCCGGCACCGACCGAAGGCTCGGCCGCGCCCGCCGCGCTGCTGCCGCCCGACACCCAGGCGGACCGGCCGGCACCGTCGGCGGCGGTGCCGCCACCGGACAAGACGACCGCAACGGCAGCGTCGGCAGCGCAAGCGCACACCAACGCCGAACCCGCACTCGCCAAAGCCGACGCCGTGAGCCCAGGCAACCCGACGATCAAGGGCGCACAGCCCAACCCGTAACGCGCCGCGAAGGAGACTCTCATGAAATCCGAACATCTTCCGATCACGCGCCGCGCGGCGTTGCTGCTGATGCTGGGCGGCTCGTTGAGCGGCTGCATGTCGAGCTCGCCGATCTGGGACGCACACGTCGGCGACGCCGTGCGCACCGTGACGCAGATGCAGATCATCGATCCGCATGCGGGCGAGCACACGCCATCCACACCGGGCGTCGACGGCAAGGCCGCGGTCGCCGCGCAGCAGCAGTACGACAAGTCGTTCCAGACGCCGGTCACGACGTTCAATCCGTTCGTGATCGGTATCGGCAGCAGCGGCGGCAGTCAGTGATGGCGAACGCGGCGCATGGGGCGGACGCGCCGTCCGCCGGTTAATTCGACAGCTCGGTTGGGAACATCATGATCAACATCCTGGCTCTCTCTGAAGACGGCGCACGGCTCGCGCAGATCGCGCATCTGAGCGGCGAAGCCGGCGACTACCGGATCACGCGCGCGATGGGCACGCCGTCGCTGCTCGGCGAACGCGGCGACACGCTCGACGCGTTCGACGTGCTGATCGTCGACGCCGCGTCGCTGAAGGACGCAGAGCTCGCGGTGGTGGAGCGCCTGCATCGCGAGCATGGGCGGCTCACCTGCATCCTGCTGATTCCCGACGCATCGCCGCAGACGCTGATCGCCGCGATGCGCGCGGGCTTTCGCGACGTGCTGAACTGGCCGCTCGATTCGCGCCAGTTCGGCGACGCGCTACAGCGCGCGCAGGCGCAGAGCCTGCAAGGCGGCACGCGCGATACGCGGATTCTGTCGTTCGTGTCGTGCAAGGGCGGCGCCGGCACCAGCTTCATCGCCGCGAACGTCGCGCATGCGATCGCGACTCTGCCGCAGAAAAAGCGCGTTTTGCTAATCGATCTGAATCAGCAGTTCGCCGATGCCGCGTTTCTGGTCTCCGACCAGACGCCGCCGTCGACGTTGCCGCAAATCTGCGCGCAGATCGAACGCATGGATGCCGCGTTCTTCGACACGAGCCTCGTGCACGTGAGCGACAGCTTCCATATTCTCGCCGGCGCGGGCGACCCGGTGAAGGCGGCCGAGATCAAGGAAGACCGTCTCGAGTGGCTGCTCGGCGTCGCCGCGCCGCATTACGACTTCGTGCTGTTCGATCTCGGCCAGACGCTGAACCAGCTGTCGATGCTCGCGCTCGATCGCAGCGACCAGATTCATCTCGTGCTGCAGGCGAGCATGCCGCACGTGCGGGCCGGCCGCCGGCTGCAGGAGATTCTCTGCTCGCTCGGCTATGCGCAGGAGCAGATGCGGCTGATCCTGAACCGCTATACACGGCACGGCGAGCGGCCGCGCGCGGCGCTCGAATCCGTGCTCGGCATGAGCGCGTATCAGGTGATCCCCGAGGATGCCGAAACGGTGACCGATGCGATGAACCAGGGACTGCCGGTGTCGAAGACCGCGCGCGGCAGCGGGGTTGCGCGCAGCCTGCAGGCGCTCGCCGAAAACATCGCGGCACGCGCGACCAAACCGGGGCGTTCGCGCGCGAAGGGCGAGTCGCTGTTCGGGCGGCTGCTGGGCCGCCAGCCGTCGCCGAAACTCGAAACGCTTTAACCGTGCTCCAACGCTACACGATCAGAACAGGGGAACGTCATGTCGCTTCGTGAGCAGATTTCCGCGCAACGCGTGCAGCCGCTGGGCGAACGCCAGGACCCGGCGGGCGCCGGCATGTTGCGCGGCGCCTACCAGAAACTGAAACGCGAGATTCATCAGGCGGTGCTCGAACGCGTCGAGCTCGAACGGCTGTCGCGCCTGCCGCCCGAGCAGGTCCGCCAGGAGATCGCGACGCTGATCGGCCGCATTCTCGAAGATCAGAAGGCGCCCGCCAACGATCTCGAACGCCGGCAACTCGTCGGCGACGTGCACGACGAAATGTTCGGCTTCGGTCCGCTCGAAGTGCTGCTGCGCGACCCGACCGTGTCCGACATTCTGGTGAATACGCATCGTCATACGTACGTCGAGCGCCGTGGCCGTCTCGAAGCGACCGACGTGACCTTCTACGACGACGCGCATCTGATGAAGATCATCGAGAAGATCGTCTCCGGCGTCGGCCGCCATATCGACGAATCGAGCCCGATGGTCGACGCGCGCTTGCCGGACGGCTCGCGCGTGAACGCGATCATCCGGCCCTGTGCGATCGACGGTCCGTTGCTGTCGATCCGCCGTTTCGCCGCCAATCCGTTGCAGGTTGCCGACCTGGTCGAATTGCAGAGCCTGACGCCGCCGATGGCCGAAGTGCTCGACGCGCTCGCGCGCGCGAAGGTGAACATCCTCGTGTCGGGCGGCACGGGCAGCGGCAAGACCACGCTGCTGAACGTGCTGTCGGGCTTCATTCCGGGCGACGAGCGCATCGTCACGATCGAGGACGCGGCCGAGTTGCAACTGCGCCAGCAACACGTGCTGCGGCTGGAGACGCGTTCGCCGAACATCGAGGGACGCGGCGAGATTACACAACGCACGCTGGTGCGCAACGCGCTGCGGATGCGGCCCGACCGCATCATTCTCGGCGAGGTGCGCGGCGCCGAAGCGCTCGACATGCTGAACGCGATGAACACCGGCCACGAAGGCTCGCTGTCGACGATCCACGCGAACACACCGCGCGATGCGCTGACGCGCCTCGAAAACATGATGACGCTCGGCGGCCTGTCGCTGCCGACGCGCACGATGCGCCAGCAGATTTCGTCGGCGATTTCGGTGGTCGTGCAAGCCACGCGTCTGACCGATGGCCGCCGCAAGATCGTCAGCATTTCGGAGCTGACCGGCATGGAGGGCGACATGATCAACATGCAGGAGATCTTCGTGTTCCGCCGCTCCGGCGTCGATACGAAGGGCAACGTGCGCGGCCATTTCTGCGCGACCGGCGTGCGGCCCCAATTCGCCGAGCGCTTGCAGGCATTCGGCGTGGCGCCCTCGGAGCAGGTCTACGATCCGGCGCGTCGCTTCGAAACGACATGACAGGTATGGGCAACGCGCACCGACCGCTCGCCCGGTGTTTCAGGAGACTTGCATGAGCCCGATTTTCTACGCGTCGATCATTCTGCTGTTCGCGGCCGTGGTGCTCGCGACGGGCGGCGTCTACGAGTATTGGAACAGCCGGCACGGCCCGGTCGCGCGCCGCGTCGATTCGCGGATTCGCGCGCTATCCGCCGGCGGCGCGTTGAGCAGGCAGCGTCTTTCGATTCTGAAGACGCGCACGATGGCCGACTCGGCGGTGCTCACGCGGCTGCTGCTGCGCATTCCGCGCGTGCACGCGCTCGATCTGTTTCTGCAGCAGTCGGGGCTATCGTGGTCGGTCGGGCGACTCGTCGGCACCTGCGCGGTGTTGCCGCCGTTCGTGCTGATGGCGGGCGCGAGCCTCGCGATGCCATGGGTCTTCACCGCGGGCGCCGCGGCGCTGTCCGCATTGCTGCCGCTCGCCTACGTGCAGCGGCGGCGCAACCGGCGCATCCGTCAACTCGAACGGCAACTGCCGGACGTTTGCGACATGCTGTCTCGCGCGTTGCGTTCGGGCCATGCGTTCACCAGCGCGATCGATATGGTCGGCACCGAGTTCGCCGAGCCGATGAGCGGTGAGTTCCGCATCGTGTTCGACGAGATCAACTACGGCGTGTCGATCAGCGAGGCGCTGACGAATCTCGCGACGCGCGTGCCGATTCGCGATCTGCGTTACTTCGTGATCGCCGTCGTGATCCAGCGCGAGACGGGCGGCAATCTCGCCGAAGTGCTCGACGGCATCACCGCGCTGATCCGCGACCGCTTCAAGCTATTCGACAAGGTTCGCGTGCTCGCCGCCGAAGGCAAGATGTCCGCGTGGGTGCTCGGCCTGCTGCCGTTCGGCGTCGGCGCCGCGATGATGGCGATCAACCCCGGGTTCCTGAACGTTCTGTGGCAGGACCCGGCGGGCGTCAAGATGATCGCGGTGGCGAGCGTCGCCATGCTGTTCGGCATTCTGTGGATGCGGCACATCGTGAAGATTCGCGTCTGAGCGGGCGAGAGATCATCGGAGAAGGACCATGCAAACACTGAACATCACGCAGATTCTGTTGCTTGCCGGCGTATTCGCAATCGTTGTCGCGGCTGTGTTCGGCGCGATGCATCTAAGCACGCCGCGCGACATGAGCCGCCGTATCGAGCAGGCGGGCGGCGCGAATGCCGTCCCGGCGCCGGAGCAACTCGACGCCGTCGCGCAGACGCCGTGGTACGAAAAGCTCGTCGAGATTTCGCAGCCGATCTCGAAGCTGTCGGTGCCGAAGGACGGCTGGGAGCAATCCGCACTGCGCCTGCAATTGATGAACGCCGGCTGGCGCTCGGTCAACGCCGCGCCGATCTATCTGGCCGCGAAGACCGCGCTCGCGCTGACGCTGCCGCTCGTGGCGATGCTCGCGCTGTACGGCTCGTCGTTCGCGAATTCGCTGCTCGAACGCGCGATCGTGCTGGTCGTGCTGGCGGCGCTCGGCTACTACCTGCCCAACGTCGTGCTGTCGCGCCGCATCGCAGCGCGCAAGCGCAGCATCGTCGAGGACTTTCCCGATGCGCTCGATCTGCTGACCGTGTGTGTCGAAGCGGGTCTGGGCCTCGATGCGTCGCTGATGAAAGTCTGCGAGGAAATCCGCCTTCGCAGCGCGGTGGTCGCGAGCGAGCTCGAACTGATGCTGCTCGAAATGCGTTCAGGTTTCTCGAAGGAAAAGGCGCTGCGCAATTTTTCGCTGCGCACCGCTGTGGAAGACATCGACTCGTTCAGCGCGATGCTGATCCAGGCCGAGCGCTTCGGCACCAGCATCGGCGCGTCGCTGCGTGTGCTGTCCGATACGCTGCGCACGCGCCGCCGGATGCGCGCGGAGGAGCGGGCCGCGAAGATCGCGCTGAAGTTGCTGTTTCCGTTGATGTTCTGCATTTTTCCGGCGCTGCTCGTCGTGCTGATGGGGCCCGCGATGATTCATATCTATCGCGATCTGCTGCCGAGCATGGCGGGTGGTGCATGACCACGCACTTCGTCGCGGGTGGACCGACATGTGGAACGAACGGAGGGAGCCGGTGAAACGCACAAAACAACGTGGCGCGGCAGCGGTCGAACTCGCGCTCGTGCTGCCGCTGCTGCTTGCGCTGATCTTCGGCATCGTGCAGTTCGGCTGGCTGATCAACAACTATCTGGTACTGACCAACGCGGCCTCGCTCGGCGCACATCAGCTCGCGGCGGAGCGCGGTTACGCATCGCCATACTCCGACGCGACTGCCGCGATTCATTCGCAGACCGGTGCGCTGAACGGCACGTTGACGATTTCGATGAGCGTCGGCGGCACGTCCTGCACGAGCGATAGCGCGTGCGCCAGCGCACTGGGGTCGAGCACGTCGGCGCCGGCTGCGGGTACGCAGGCGAAGGTGCAGCTCGGTTATACGTTCGCGCCGCTCTTCGGCGGCACGCTCGATAACCTCAAAGGCATCATGCCCCGCAGCTTGAGCGCCACCATGTCGGAGGTCGTGCAATGAGTGTAGCCATTCGTCCGAAGCGGAGAACGACACCGCCAATCGGTTACAAGCAACAGAAGGGCGTCGCCGCGGTCGAGTTTGCGCTGGTCGCGCCGCTGCTGCTGCTGGTGCTGCTCGGCATCGCGCAGTTCGGCTGGCTGCTCGGCAACTACGTGATGGTCGTCAATGCGGCCTCGTCGGGCGCGCGCTATTTCGCGTCGCAACGCGGCACCAGCACGCCGTACTCGGCCACGCAAGGTCAGGTAAGCACCTCGGCGGCGCTTCTGAATACGTCGAATCTGTCGATCGCGACGTCGGTGAACGGCGTCGCGTGCAGCAGCGATTCGAGCTGCGCCGCCGATCTGAGCAGCGCCGGCGGCACGAGCGCGGTCGGCACGGCGACCGTGACCGTCACCTACACGTTCGCGCCGCTGTTCAAGGGCAGCCTGTCGGGTCTGTACGCGATGATGCCGACCGCGCTCAATGCGAGCGCGGTGGAGCGGGTGCAATGACGACGCATGAATAACAAAAGCGGTGCGACCGTTTGGGAGTGGCGTGAAATCATGAAAACGACATACCGTAGTTCGCGTGGCTCGCGTCGGCGTCAGCGCGGCGCCGTTTCCGTTCTCGTGGCGGTATCGATGGTCGCGCTATTGGGCTTTGTCGCAATCAGCGTCGACTTCGGCTACCTGGCGTATAGCCAGCGGCGCCTGCAAAGCGCAACCGATGCCGCGGCGCTGTCGGGCGCGGTCGACCTTTGGACGCAATCGTGGACCACCGCGGCAAGCGACGCGCAGGCGTTCACGGCGGGGTACAACAACAGGCTGCCTGCCGCCGTCGTGCCCGCCAGCGCGACGATCACCGGTCTCACGTTGTCGAGCGTCACATTGCCATATAAGCAGGCGACCTCGGGCTATAACGGCATCCAGGTCACGCAAACGGCGACCGTGCCGCTCTATTTCGCGCGCGTGTTCGGCAAGAGTTCGCAGACCATTTCCGCGACCTCGCGAGCCGGGGCGGGCGGCGGCGCGGAGCCCGCGCTCTACAACGTGATGATCGTGCTCGACGCCACGAAATCGATGGCCACGACGACGGACAGCAACTGCAAGAACTCGAAGGGCGTCGCGCAGACGCGGCTGGCGTGCGCTCAGGCGGGCGCGTTGACGCTGCTGACAGGCTTGACCAATGCGGGAGACAACGTCGGCTTGATGGCGTTTCCGCCGCAAACGTCGTCCACCTATAACTTCACGTGCTCCGGCAAGGCGCCGACCATCGCGGGCAGCTATTCGGCGTCGGGCGCGACTTACCAGGTTTCGTCGCTGAACACCGGCTATCTCGGCAGCAACGGTTCGGTCAGCACGAGCTCGGGTATCGTGCAGGCGCTGGGCGGCGGCAGTTGCGGCGGCATGTCGGCGCCGGGCGGTCTCGGGACGTTCTATGCGCAGGCGCTTACGGCTGCGCAATCGGCGCTCGTCGCGAAGTCGTCGACGCAGAGTCCGGCTGGGCAGAACGTGATCATTCTGTTGAGCGACGGTGTTGCGTCGTCGTCGACGAGTCAACTCGGCAGCACGTACAGCAGCACTTATGGAAGCGAGTGCCAGGCCGCGATCAATGCGGCGTCGACGATCAAAACCAGCACCGGCACGTTGATCTATACCGTCGCGTATCTGGGCGGGGAGGCCGCGTCGGCGCCGAGCTGCGGCGACGGTAACGACAAGCTCACCGCGTGCAATACGATGCAGTCGATCGCGTCCGGTCCGTCGTATTTCTACTCGGACACCTGCTCGAATGCGGCAGGCGGCACCAATAGCCTCAATACGTTGTTCAGCCAGATTGCGTACAGCCTGACCAAGCCGCGGCTGATTCCGCAAACCGCGAGCTGAAGCGCGAAGGGCTCGTTATGAGTTGTCGCGTGTCTCGGCCGTGCGTCTGCCTTGGAAGATCGGCAGCCGCCAGCCATAGCGCAGCGACGCGAGCCGCGCCAACACGCAAGCCAATGTCGCGAACCACGGCGTCCACCAGTCCGTCCAGCCCGCGTACGAAAAACCGACTTGCACCGCCGCGCCTAACAGCGCGGCCGACGCATAGATCTCGCGTTCGAGAATCGCGGGTACGCGCGAGAGAACGACGTCGCGCATCACGCCGCCACCGACCGCGCTGACGATGCCGAGCAGAATCGCGAGTTCGGCATTGTGGCCATACGTGAGCGCTTTCTGCGCGCCCGACACCGCGAACAGACCGAGCCCGATCGCATCGAAGAACAGCACCGGCTGACGCAGCCGGCGCACCTGCGGATACGCGAGAATCGTCACGGCCGACGCGGCGAGCGCGGTCGCCAGATAGCGCCAGTTCGACAGCCCCGCAGGCGGGATCGCGCCGATGCACAGGTCGCGCACGATGCCGCCGCCGCACGCGACCATGAAGGCGATCACGACGATGCCGAGCAGGTCGAGCCGTCGTTGACGCGCGGCCACCGCGCCGCTGATCGCGAACACGAAGGTGCCGATCAGGTCGAGAATGGTGTAGACGGCGTGTGAATTCACTGAGTGGTTTCGTGTTGATCGAGCCAGGCACCGGCCGCGCACAGCATGGCTTCGAGGCCCGTGCGCAGGGTCGGGTCGAGCACAGGTGCGAATTTCGGCGAGTGATTGCTCGGAATTTCGTTGAGTTTTTTCGCGGCGAGCGCCTGGCGGAACACTTCGGGCTTGGTGCCGCCGACGAACCAGAACGAGTACGGCACGTTCCATTCGCGGCCGAACACGCTGAAGTCTTCGCTTGCGGCGGCCGGCGGCGATTCGTACGCGCGCTCGCCGAACTGCGCCTCGAACGCGTTGCGCACACGCTCGGTCGTGGCCGCGTCGTTGATCGTCAGCGGGTAGCTCGATAGTGTCGTGAATTCTGGCTCGCGCGGCGCGTTCGACGCCACGCATTCGGCGCAGCAGATGCGGCGGATCGCGCCGAGCATGTACTCGCGCACGTCATCGTCGTAAGTGCGCATGTTGAGCTTCAGCGTCGCGTCGTCGGGGATGATGTTCTCTTTCGTGCCGGCTTGCAGCGAACCGATGGTCAGCACGGCGCTGTCGCTCGGCGCGATTTCGCGCGACACGATGGTTTGCAGACGCAAGGTCGTCGACGCTGCCATGATCACGGGATCGATCGACGTCTGCGGCTGCGAGCCGTGCGCGCCGCGCCCGAACAGCTTGATCTTGATGCTGTCGCCGGCCGACAGGATCGTGCCGCTGCGATAGCCGACCGAGCCCGCCGCGCCGACCATCACGTGCTGGCCGAGAATCACGTCGGGCTTCGGAAAGCGCGTGGTCATGCCGTCGTCGAGCATGCTGCGCGCGCCGCGGCCGACTTCCTCACCGGGCTGGAACACGGCCATCAGCGTGCCGCGCCATGCGTCGCGATGCCCTGCCATCAGACGCGCGACGCCGAGCAGCCATGTGACGTGCATGTCGTGGCCGCACGAATGCGCGACGCCGACTTCGAGCCCGTCTTCGTCTTTCGCCCTCACCGTGCTCGCATAGGGCAGGCCGGTCGCTTCGGCCATCGGCAGCGCGTCCATGTCGGCGCGCAGCATCACGGTGGGACCGTCGCCGTTGCGCAGCAACGCAACGACGCCCGTCACGCCGACGTTGCGCGTCACCTCGTAACCGAGCTTTTCCACGTCGTCCGCGACGATGCCCGCGGTGCGCACCTCCTGCATCGACAGTTCGGGGTGCGCGTGCAGGTCTTTGTAGATCGCTTCGAGTTCAGGCAGCAGCGCGTCGATCGCGCTCGACATCGTTTCGATCAGCTTCGACATGGAGGGCTCCTTGTTGCCATGAACGCCAGGGAAGGAAGGCGGCGGAATGCGGACCGTCTGTCAGGATCGCGCAGGCGGCGCGCTTGCGGACTCGCTTTCGAGCAGGCTGTGCGAAAGCTTGCCAAGCAGACGTTCGAGCGTTTTGCGTTCGTTCGCGCTGAGCGCCTTCGCCAGCTCGACCTCGAGTTCGGTGCCCACCGCTTCGGACGCCTGCGCGACTTCGAGGCCGTGCGCCGTGGCACGCAACGCGATACTGCGGCGGTCCGACGCATGCATGTTGCGCGTGATCAGGCCGCGCGTTTCAAGCTCGGCGAGGACTTTGGAAAGCAGCGTTTTTTCGATCAGCGCGCGCTGTGAAACGGATTTGGGCGTGATGTCGGGCTCCGCGCAGACGAGGCGCAGCACGCGCAACGCACGCACGTCGAGATCCCAGCGCTCGCGGTAGACCAGGTTCGCGCGGTTGATCAGCAACGCGCTGGTCAGATCGAGCCTGAAAGTCAGGAAGTCCGAATACAAGAATTTGCTCCGCTGTCCGTGTCATACGCAGTGCAGGCATTATAGGCAAGTAGTTGAAATTTTCAAATACTTGCGTGGACGCCGCCTTGGTGCGAGACAGGGGAAGTGTTAGCGAGCGTCGCGCCCGGAGCCGGATTGGGCCACGCGGGCGGCGACACCCATCGGTTCGATCGAAGCACTTGAATCGGTCTGCTCGCCGCTGAGCGAATCGAGGCTGATGCCGTTGGTCTCGGGCAGAATCCACGCGGTGACGATCACGCACAGATAACCGACGCCCGCGACCAGCGGAATCGCGGAGTCGAGCGCCATATGACCGGTGCTGAGCCAGCCCACGCCAAGCGGGAACAGCGAGCCGATGACGCGCCCCATGTTGTAGGCCACGCCGTAGCCGGTCGCGCGAATTTCGTTCGGGTAGCTCTCCGAGATCGTCGCGGCGATGCCCGAGAACGTTCCCTGCATCAGCACGCCGAGCAGAAAGCCGAGCACGAGCATCGCGCCGTTCGACGCGGGAATCGCCATATAGGCGAGCGCCATGGAAAACGCGCCCGCCGCGAACACGATATACGTGAGGCGTCGGCCGATGCGGTCCGACGAATACGCACCGAGCACGTAGCCCACGAACGAGCCGAGGATCATGATCGCGAGATAGGCGCTCGTGCCGAAGATCGACAGGCCGTGTTCGAGCTTCAGATAGGTCGGCATCCACGTCGCGATCGCATAGTAGCTGCCGAGCATGCCGCCCGACAGCAGACTGCACAGGATCGTCTTGCCGGCGAGCGGCCGCGCGCAGACACGGCGTAGTCCTTCCAAGGCGGCGGGCGAGTGCTGTTTTCCGAGCGCGCGCGAGAACGCTTCGGGCTCTTTCAGATCGCGCCGAAGATACACAACCAGCAGCGCCGGCACGATGCCGATAAAAAAGCAGCCGCGCCACGCCCACTCCGCCGGCAGCCACGAAAACAGCACGCTATAGACGATCGCCGCGGCGGCCCAGCCAAACGAATAACTGCTCGCCGCGAAGCCGGAGAATTTGCCGCGATGCGCGGGATTCCTGATGATCTCGGTCACGAGCACCATGCATAGCGACGATTCGCCACCGAAGCCGAGCCCCTGCAGCATGCGAAACAGCGCGAGCTGTAGTGGCGAGTTGGCGAAGCCGCACGCGAAGCACGCGAGCGCGAATAGCACGATGGTCCAGCGCAGAATGCGCACGCGCCCGAAGCGGTCGGCGAGCAGGCCCGCGCCGATCGCACCGACGAGCGACGCGATCAGCGTGTAGGTGACGATGCTGCCCGCGATGGCCTTGTTCATGTGCCAGGTCGCGGCGAGCACGGGAATCAGGAACGAGTAGATCATGAAGTCGTACACATCGACGGCATGACCCATGAACGCGCCCGCAAAGGCTTTCTTCTCGTTCTTCGACAGCGATTCGAACCAGACCATGATGGAGGACTCCGGGCGAGGATGAGGTGGCGGCTGGCGCCTCCAGAATGCGAGTGGGTGTTATAGCGGTGGCGCGACGAACGACAGTCCCGCCTGCTCGAGCAGCGCGGCCACCCGCAGCGAACGCAGGTCGTGATAGAGCGGCGCGACGATCTGCACGCCGATCGGCAGGCCGTCCGCGGTCGTGCCGGCGCGGGCCACGGTCGATGGCAGGCCGCACAGACCCGAGTGGCCGGCCCAGAACAGCTGGGTCGTCATCGGCTGCGGGCGGCCGTTGACGTCGAGCGTGCGCTGCCACGGCGCCCCGGTTTCGTCGAGCGTGAAGGCGGCGGTCGCGGCGGCGGGGCACAGCAGCACGTCGATCGTGCCGAACAGCTCGCGCCATGCTTCGCAAAACGCGTCGCGCTGCTTTTGCAGCAGCAGCCAGTCGCGGTGACGCAACGCGGTGCCCGCGTATTGCAAGGCGGCGTACGACGACGCGTCGGCGGGCACGGCGGCGCTTGCTGTGAGCGCGGCGGCGAAGGCGTCGTCGTCGAGATAGTGCGAGGTCGACGCGCGCAGCAGCAGCACGTAGGCGCGCATCAGTTGCGCGGCGTCGAGCGCGGGGCGCGCGTCCCAGACCACCGTCGCACCGGCGTCTTCGAGCTGCCGGCCAAGACGCGTGAGGCACGCCTCTACCGGGCCGTCGACGTCGGCGAGCGGATGATTGGTCAGTACGCCAAAGCGGAATTCACGCAGGTCCGTGCGCTCGCAGGGTGGCAGTGCGAGCCGCAGCGCGCTCGCGGCTTCGCCGGCCGGACCGGCGATCGCGCCGAGCACGAGTTCGAGGTCGCGCGCCGAGCGCGCGAGCGGACCCGCGACGTTGATGTCGGGCTGCGCCATGCCGCCGCCGATGCCATGGCCTTTCAGCGACACGATGCCGTGCGTGGTCTTGTGCGAGAAGACGCCGCAGAAATGCGCGGGGTTGCGGATCGACGAGCCGACATCCGAGCCGACGTCGAAGAATGACATGCCCGCGCAGACGGCCGCCGCGCTGCCACCCGACGAACCGCCCGGCGTGCGGGACGGATCGCGCGGATTGCGGGTCGTGCCGTAGAGGTCGTTATAGCTTTGCCAGTCGCGCAGATAGATCGGCACGTTGGTCTTGCCGAGCAGCACCGCGCCCGCGTCGAGCAGGCGTTGCACGACGTCCGCATGGGCGCTCGCGATGCGCGGGGTCGCCAAGGGTCGTCGGCCAGCCGCGGACGTCGAAAGATTCCTTGATCGTAAACGGAATGCCGTGCAAGGGGCCGCGCAGCCGCCCCCCGCGCCGTTCCTCGTCGCGTGCTTCGGCGGTGGCGTAGGCGGCGTCGAAATCGGATACGACGACCGCGTTCAGCAGGCCGTTGTCGGCCTCGAATGCGGCTTCGCACGCGGCGACGAGCGAGACGGCGTCGATCTCGCCGGCGCGCATGTCGTGCGCGGCCTGCTGGACAGTGGCGTAACGGTAGCGCGCCGCCTGACTGGCGGCGGGTGGGGAGGAGCTTGGTGTCATGAAAGGCCTGAGAGGGCGATTGATGGGCGGTATGTTGTATACCGTCTATCGCCAAATTCAGCCTGTCAAGTGGCTTGCAGCGTAGTCGACGAAATTATCGGGTGGCGTAAAGCGAGCGCGGTGGCGGGTGCCGCGCCTCGCTTCCTATGCCGCGCGTTTCAAAGGCCGTTTCAACGCGCATTGTTCGCCAGATAGTGCTGGGCGGCGCGCATCACATGCCGCTCGGCGAGCAGCGCCGACAGCGTCGCATCGCCCGACTGCACCGCGCGCAGGATCGCGGCGTGTTCGTCCCAGGTCTGGCGGACTTCCGCATCGCTCGCGTTCGTGAACAGCATGCGCGTGCGGTCGCGCAACGAGCGCATCAGGTCGCTCAGAATCGTATTGGCCCCGGCCGCGTAGAGCAGGTCGTGAAAACGCGCGTTGAGTTCGAGCAGGCCGGCCGTCTCGCCGGCGTCGACTTTTGCCTTGCCTTCAGCGAGCACCTGTTCGATCTGGCCGACCAGTTCGGGCGTTCGATGTTCGGCGGCGAGCCGGGCGTTGAGTCCCTCGAGCGTCGCGCGGATCTGGATCATTTCGCGTGCCGCCGACGGCTGCAGCGACGCGACCACCGCGCCGTGCCGCGGCCGCACTTCGACGAGGCCTTCCGAGGCGAGCGCGCGCAGCGCTTCGCGTACCGGCACGCGCGAGACGTCGAGCTCCTGGGCGATGCGTCCTTCGACCAGCCGCTCTCCGGGCGCGTACGTGCCCGAGACGATTGCTTCGCGCAGCCGCGCGGTGACGAGATGCGACAGCTGCTGATGCATGATCGGCGCGCTCGATTGCCCCTGTGCGCCGCTTGCCGCGGTCGTGTCCGCTTCGGTCTTCATAAGGATCTCCAACCTGTGTTGCTGATGGCGTGTGATGCAGGCGATTTTACCTCAGTGCACGTCACGAATACTGTAGACCTTATACGGAAATAGCCGGCTCGGTCTTGTCTGGCGGGGCATTGAAGCACGCGCCCCGCTTCCTCGTGGCTACCGGGAAAGGCGGGATTTCCGGCGAATGCGGGTAAACGCCAGGCAAACAGCCGTTGATCCTGTTTTATTTGGTACATAGTATACCGCGTGGTTATCTCAAACCCGCCGCATCCACCCGCGCTCGCAGGTCCGCGCAGTCAGGAGAAGCAATGGAATCTCACGTCGTTCTAACGTCGGCGCACTGGGTTTATCTGTGTGGTGTCGTCTCTATCATCGCGACGCTGGTGTTTCGCGCCAACGTCGTCGCGCCCGCGATTCTCGCGACCTTCGCCACCGTCTACGCGTTTTCCGGCCAGGTGTCGACCGCGATCGAAGCGGTGTTCTTCGCGCCGCTTACGGCGGCGCGCGAGCTGTTCAATATCTTCCTCGTGATTTCGCTGATGACCGCGTTGCTCAACGCGCTGAAACGGATCAACGCGGATGTGCGCATGGTCCAGCCGTTTCGCGCGGTCATGGTCAACGGGCACGTCGGCTTCTTCGTGCTCGGCTTCGTGAGCTACGTGTTGTCGCTGTTCTTCTGGCCGACGCCGGCCGTGCCGTTGATCGCCGGCATTCTGCTGCCGGCCGCGATTTACGCGGGCGTGCCGCCGCTGGGCGCGGCGTTGTGCATCGGCATCGCGGGACTCGGCACGGCCTTGTCGTCGGATTACGTGATCAAGGTCGCGCCGGGCATCAGCGCGAAAGCGGCCGCGGTCGCGATGCCGGACGTTGCCGACAAGGCGCTGCTGCTGTCGCTGATCACGGGCGGCATCGCGTTCCTGATCGCCTATCTGCGTATCCGCAAGCAGATCCAGGCGCCCGATGCGCGCCATCTCGAACGCTGGGAAGCGACCCAGGTCACGGCGAATGCCGTTGTCACGCCCGCGGCCGGCACGAGTCGCGCGCGCATCCGGCGCGGCAAACCGCAGCATGCGTCGGTCGGCGACGGCGGCCAGGTCAGCGGCGCGAGCGGCTCGCGGGCGTTGTTGTCGTCGCGCGACCTGTTGACGCCGTGGCAGGAGCGCTGGTCCCGCTGCTTCGCGATCGTGATCCCCGTCGCCTTTCTCGCGATCGTCGCTTACATGGTGTTGCCGCATCTGATCCCCGGCTTCAAGGGCGCGAGCGGTGCAGCGGCCGCGGCGCTTGTCGGCGGCGTCTCCGCGTTGCTGATGGTGGCGGTAGCCGCTGCGCGCGACTATCGCGCGATCTGCCGCAGCACGGCCGAGCACGTCACCGAGGGCTTCGTGTTTTCGTTTCGCGCGATGAGCTCGGTGCTGCCGATTGCGGGCTTCTTCTTCATCGGCGTGGCCGGCACTGCGGCGCCGATCCTCGGCTTGCCCGCCGGTACCCATGCCCCCGGCCTGCTTGCCGATCTCGTGAAAGCGGGCGAGGTCTACATTCCGCACAACGCGTTCTTCGTCTCGTACGGCATTCTGCTGGCCGGCATGGTGACGGGCATCGACGGCTCGGGCTTCGCCGGTTTGCCGTTGACCGGCGCGCTGGCGGGCGCGCTCGGCCGCACGGTGGGCTTCGACGTGTCGACCCTCGCGGCGATCGGCCAGATGGGTTCGGTGTGGACCGGCAAGACGCTGACCGCATGGTCGGCGCTCGCGGCGGTGGCGAGCTTCGCGCGTGTGCCGGTGTTGCAGGCGGTGCGCAATCTGTTGCTGCCGGTGGTGTGCGGCCTGGTGGTGTCGACGTTGGTGGCGATTCTGATCTGGTGATGGGGGGGCGGGACGCGCGTGTCGTCCGCGCGGTTTTTGCCGGGCCTTGCGCGTTGGTTTGCCGATGCGCAAGGCCTTGGCGGTTTGATCGTCGGCGCGCTTTGCCCGCGAGTTGCGGCCTACGTTTTACGCCTCGCAACGACAAGCAAAAACGCCGGCTTCAGTGCATCGAAGCCGGCGTCCCAGTTTGACTCACTACGTTGTGTTGCTAACTCACCATGACACGCTGACGTTGCCATTGACGAAAGTCTGACAGGCCATCCGATAGCCAGCTTTGATTTCGTCTTCGCTCAGATGGCGTTTTTCCTTGTCCTTCACGCTATCGGTATGTTCGATGCCGTGTTCGACCTTGCATTTGCAGGTGCCGCACAAGCCGCCGCCGCATTTGAACGGAATGCCGCCTTTTTCGCGCAGCGAGACGCGCAGCAGATTGCTGTTGGGCGGCGCGCTGACCGACTTGTTGTCGTTGCTGAGGAAAGTAATCTGGATCATTCGGAGGCTTACGTATTGGGTTCGGAGAGGAGGGGATGAAACGGCGCGGCAACTAGCGCGGGGTCAGTTGCGCGGCGCCGTTGCCGTGGCCCGCGAGCTGCCGCAGCGACTCGAGCGCGGCTTCAGGCGTCGCGAATTTTTCGAGGAACCTGGTGGGAACGAGATTGACCGCCGACGGTGTGGCTTCGTCGATCACCCTGATCTTCGTTTCTTTCATGAGCGCGGCGATGACGAACGTGGCGATATGCCGGCCGCCGTAGAGGTAGTCGAAGGTGGCGAGCGGCACGATGCCTTCGGTCGCCTCGGTGCGGTACTGGCCGGGCTTGCTCGTCAGAATCACGTGCGTGCCGGCCGCGACGGAGCGCGTATTCATGCTGCCTGCTCCAGATCGTCCTGCGCGAGTTCGATGTCGTGCTCGATCCATAGTTGGCACGCGAGGCGATAACCCTGCGCAAGCCGCTCGCCGAGCTGTTTTTTTTCCTTCCAGTTGGGCTCGGGCAGATACTGCGCGCCGGACATCACGCGGCACGCGCACTTCGAGCACTTGCCCATGCCGCATTCGTAGCGCAGATGCGGAAACGGGAATTGCCTGATGCCGGCGCGCACGACGAGGTTGGTGTTCTCCTTGACCTCGCCCTGATGGGTCGCGCCATTTTTGTGAAATACCACTGTTGGCATAACGCTCTCCGTGATTCGCTCGGATCTAGTCTAGTTGAAAAAAAGGATATAGTATACCGTCTACTGCCGGACGGACCACGGCGAGGGCCGAAGACAGCGCCGGTTGGCGCGCATTAGTTCCAGTTTTCTTAGGCTTTCCGCGGTGAGGCCGCAATGAAGCGGCGCGTAGACGGAGCGCTCTTCCCAAGAACGGCTCGCGCAATTCAGACATTTCGGTATACAGTATGCATTAAGAAGGCTACACTAGCTCAACTGTTCCTTCCGTGCCCGACGGCATTCGGGCTTTCGACAACGCCAACCTTTTCCCTACCTGTCAGGAGCTTGAAATGGCTGAATTGATGAACCGTGATGACTTCCGCGCCGCGCTCGAGGACGCCATCAAAGGCAAGAGTGCGAACAAGGCGCCGTTCAGCATCGCGTGGGCGAGCGGCAAGCTGAGCCGCGCGCATCTCGCGCGCTGGGCCGAGAACCACTATCACTACGTGGGCCCGTTCGCCGACTATCTGGCCTACATCTATGCGCGCACGCCGGACCGCTTCACCGAGGCTAAGGACTTTCTGCTCGCCAACATGTACGAAGAGGAAATCGGCGGTGACCGTCATACCGATCTGCTGATCCGTTTCGCCGAAGCGTGCGGCACGACGCGCGAGCGCGTGATAGATCCCGACAACATGTCGCCGACCACGCGAGGCCTGCAGGCATGGTGTTATTCGGTGGCGATGCGCGAGGACCCGATCGTCGCGGTCGCGGCGCTCGTCGTGGGTCTGGAATCGCAGGTGCCGTCGATCTATCGCAAGCAGACGCCGACGCTGCGCGACAAATACCAGTTCACCGACGAGGAAGTGGAGTTCTTCGATCTGCACATCGTGTCGGACGAGATTCATGGCGAGCGCGGCTATCAGATCGTGCTCGAACATGCCGACACGCCCGAGTTGCAGCAACGCTGCCTGAAGATCTGCGAGATCGGCGCGCAGATGCGTCTGCTTTATACGACCGCGCTCTATTACGACTACGTCGAGCAGGACCTGGCGCTGCCCGAACTCGAACTCGCGAGTTGAACCCGCGGCGGCGCGCGCAACGCGGCGCCGTCTTCCGTTGGCATCGCCGCGAGCCAGCCGGCCGGCATGGCGCTGGCCATTGCGGCAACAGCACAGGTATCCGTCATGAGCAATCCGGCAACACCAGAGTTCAAGAATCTCATCGCGGGCGAGTGGACCGCCAGCGTGAGCGGCGGCACGTTCGACAACGTGAATCCCGCCGATACGCGCGACATCGTCGGCCGCTTCCAGGCGTCTTCGGCCGAGGACGCGCGCGCCGCGCTGGCCGCGGCGGCTGGCGCGTTCGCCGCGTGGCGGCGCACGCCGGTCGCGCAGCGCGCGGCCGTTCTCAATCGCGCGGCGGCGTGGCTCGAACAGCACGCGGACGGATTCGCGAACGAACTCACGCGCGAAGAAGGCAAGCCGCTCGCGCAGAGCAGGGACGAAATTCTGCGCTCGGCGCAGGTGCTGCGTTTCTATGCGGTGGAAGGTCAGTCGTATGCCGGCGAGACGTTCCCGAGCGACGATCCCGACATGACCGTCCACACGCAGCGCGAACCCCTCGGCGTCGTCGCCGTGATTACACCGTGGAATTTTCCGATCTCGATCCCGGCGCGCAAAATCGCGCCGGCGCTGGTCGCCGGTAATACGGTGATCTTCAAACCGTCGTCGGATGCGCCGCTGATCGGCTACCGGCTCGCCGAAGCATTCGCGCAGGCGGGCATTCCATCGGGTGTACTGAATTTCATCACGGGACGCGCGTCGGAAATCGGCTCCGTCATTACCGCGTCGCCGGTCGTCAGGGCCGTGTCGTTCACCGGTTCGACCGCCGCTGGCGAACAGATTCATCGCTCCCTACCGCTGACCACGCGCACGCAGATGGAACTCGGCGGCAAGAACCCGCTGATCGTGATGGACGACGCGGATCTCGACCGCGCCGTCGACCTGACGATCAAGGGGGGCTTCTCGCTGACGGGCCAGGCCTGCACCGGCACGAGCCGCGTGCTGGTCATGCAGAGCGTGCGCGATGCGTTCAGCGAGAAACTGCTCGCTAAAGTGAAGACGCTCAAGATCGGCAGCGGCCTCACGCCCGGCATGGACATCGGCCCGCTCGCGACCCGGACGCAGCTCGACACCGTGCTCGACTACGTGGCCTCCGGCAAGGCACAGGCCACGCATCTGTACGGCGGCGAGCGCCTGAGCGGTCCCGATTACGAGCACGGCTATTACGTCACGCCGGCGATCTTCACCGACGTGACGCAGGACATGCGTATCTGCCGCGAAGAAATCTTTGGGCCGGTGATCGCGATCGTCACCGTGACCAGCTACGAGGACGCGATCGCGAAGGCGAACGACACCGAGTATGGGCTCTGCGCCGCGATCGTCACGTCGAATCCACGCCACATGCATCGCTTCGCGGACGACATCGAGGCGGGCACCGTGAAGATCAACCGAACGACGACGGGCAACGCGATCAACGCGCCGTTCGGGGGGCTCAAGCGTTCGAGCACGTCGACGTTTCGCGAATCGGGGCGTGGCGGTCTCGAGTTCTATACGCAGATCAAGACGGTCTATCGCGGCATCTGAGAGCGGCGAGATCAGCTTTCCGAATCAATGAATCAATCAACAATGAGGGGGTTGCAATGAAACAGATATTTCGCCTGGAACTGGCCGAAGCGCGCGAAATGATCCGCGCGGCCATCGGCCGGGCGCAGCAGATCGACGTGCTCGAATCGGTCTGCATCGTCGACGAGGGCGGCTATCCGCTCGCGCTCGAACGGATGGACGGCGCGCGCATCACTGGGCCGCAGATTGCGTGGAACAAGGCGTTCACGGCAGCCGGCCACAAGCGCTCGACGCATCTGTTCACCCAGCGGCCCAACGGTCCCGCGTTGCCGGGCAACGAAGCGTTCGGCATTCAATGGAGCTTCGAGGGTAAGTTTGCGGCATTCGTCGGCGGCTTTCCTGTTGTCGTCGATGGCCAGGTGGTGGGTGGTGTGGGCCTGAGCGGCGGCAACGGCGAGCAGGACACGCAGTGCGGCCTCGCCGCTTTGCAGGGGCTGCACGATCTGCTCGCGGCGCAGGGGCATAGCGTGCTCGTGGAAGCCGACATCAAGAAATGACGCCACGGGCCGCCGGTGCATGCCGGCGGTCCTGTCGTTCGCATCGCATCGTCATGAGGTGGCGTCATGTCATACCGGATTCAGGTGCTCGAAACAGGAGCGTGTTTCAGCGCCGAGCGCGACGAATCGCTGCTCGCCGCCGCGCTACGCGCGGACGTGCCGCTTGCGCACGATTGTCAGTTCGGCGGTTGCGGCACGTGCCGCGTGAAAGTGCACGAGGGCACGCTCGACTACGAGGAGTTTCCGCTCGGACTCACCGAGGAGGAGGCGCAGGCGGGATTTGCGCTCGCGTGTCAGGCGCGGCCGCGCAGCGACATTGTGATCGGCGCGGGCCACGCCGGTGCGCCGACATCGGAGCCGGCGCGTCATACGGTGCGCGTCGAGGCGGTACGCTTGCTGGCGCACGACGTTACGCACCTCACGCTCGCGCTTCCAGAGGATGCCGAAATGATTTACCGGCCCGGTCAGTACATGAACGTGATGCTCGAAGACGGTAGTCATCGCAGCTTCTCGATGGCATCCGCCGCGCGCGCGGGCGGCCTCGTCGACTTTCATGTGCGGAAGATCGCGGGCGGCCGGTTCACCGATCGTGTGGTGGCGCAGCTCAAACCGGGCGACCGCCTCGACGTGGAGCTGCCGCTCGGCGGATTCCGACTGCACGAAGAGGACTATCGTCCGTTGCTGATGGTCGCGACCGGCACCGGCCTGGCGCCGGTGAAAGCGATGCTCGAATCGCTGATGGACGATCCCGATTGCCCGCCCGTCACGCTGTACTGGGGCGCGAGAACGGCCGACGGCCTGTATCTGCATGACGAAATCGGCCGCTGGGCGGAGCGTCTCTACGAGTTCCGCTATGTGCCGGTGTTGTCGCGCGCGGACACAGCATGGAGCGGGCGGCGCGGCTATGTGCAGCATGCGGTGTGCGAGGACCATGCGGACCTGTCGGAGCACGCGGTCTATCTGTGCGGCTCGCCCGCGATGATCGCCGAGGCGAAGGCTGCTTTCATCGCGAAGGGCGCGAGCGTCGATCATCTGTACTCGGACAGCTTTACGTTCCAGCACGCCGCAGCGGCGCTCGTGTAGCGCGCGGCACGCGCGCCATCCAGTCATCAGATTCGCACAAGGAAGCATTCTCCATGATTCATCTGAACGACGCGCAGATCGATGCGCTCGTGGGTTTCGACGAAGCGATCCCGACGCTCGAGCAGGCGTTTCGCGCACTGTCGCGGGGACGCGCGGCGGTGCAGCGGCGCGTGCGCACCGAAGCGGGCGGCGTGAAGCTATCGACGCTCGGCGCCGTGTTGCCCGAAGCTGGCGTGACCGGCGCGAAGGTGTACACGACGATCAACGGCCGCTTCTCGTTCTCGATCGTGCTGTTTTCAACCGACGACGGCCGCCCGCTCGCCACGCTCGACGCGAACGCGCTCACGCGAATCCGCACGGCCGCGACCACGGTGCTCGCGGTGCGAGCGCTCGCGCGCGAAGATGCGCGCGCCGTCGCGATCTTCGGCACGGGCGTGCAGGGGCGCGCGCATGCGCAGGCGCTCGCCGCGCATACCGGTTTGCAGTCGTTCAGAATCGTCGGCCTCGATAACGTGGAGCAGGTCGTCGACGAACTCAACGCGCGTCACCGTGCGCGCGGCGTGAAGGCCACCGCAGGCGAAGCCGCCGAGGCGGTGCGTGATGCCGACGTGATCGTCACCGCGACGCGCGCGACCGGTGCGCTGTTCGATGGCGCGACGCTTGCGCCCGGTGCGATGGTCGCGGCCATCGGGTCGAGCCTGCCCTACACGCGCGAGCTCGACGACACGACGCTCGCGCGCGCGTCGCGCATCGTGGTTGAACTGCATGAACAGGCAAGGGAAGAGGCCGGCGACCTGGTGCAGGCCGCGCCCGGTACGTTCGACTGGCGCAACGTAGTCGAACTCGGCGACGTGCTGGAAGGGCGCGCCAGCGCACGCGTGCGGTCCGAGGACATCGTCGTCTATAAGGCGGTCGGCATCGGCTTGCAGGACGTTGCGCTCGCCGGGCTCGCGTGGCACAAGCATGTCGCTCGCGAAGCGGCCGCACAGCGCGCCTGAACGCCGATGAGCAACGGCACGCCACCCGGCGCCATACCGCACGGCACATCGCCGCCCAACACGGCCCGCTCGTTCCGTCAGTCGCTCTTTGCGATGCTTGGCTTGTCGAGCGTCGTGATGATGGTCGCGATCGATCAGACCGTGGTCGGCACCGCGTTGCCTACCATCGTCGCCGAGCTGAAAGGCTTTAATCTCTATGCGTGGGTCGCGACTGCGTATCTGCTCGCCTCGGTCATCACGGTGCCGATCTTCGGGCGGCTCGGCGACTGGTTCGGACGCAAGCCGTTGATCGTGATCGCGATCGTCGTGTTCACGGCCGCGTCGGTGCTGTGCGGTGCCGCGCACAGCATGCAGGCGCTGGTGCTGTTTCGCGCGTTGCAAGGGATCGGTGGCGGCATGCTGGTGGGCACCTGCTTCGCGTCGATTCCCGATCTGTTTCCCGATCCCGTCGTGCGTCTGCGCTGGCAGGTGCTGTTTTCGAGCGCGTTCGGCGTCGCGAATGCGGTAGGGCCTTCGCTGGGCGGCTTTCTGAGCGAGCACTACGGCTGGCGCTCCGCGTTTCTCGTCAACCTTCCGGTCGGCGTGCTCAGTCTTTATCTGACTGCCCGACATCTACCGAACATTCGCCATCAACTGCGCGGCAAGCTGAGCCCGGACTGGCGCGGCGCATTGTTGATCGCAGCCGGACTCGGTGCGTTGCAACTGCTCGTCGAATCGCTCGCGCAGCAGACGCTGAAGGTTTCGACGATCGCGTTCGGCGTGGTGGCATTGAGCGCGGGCGCGCTGCTCGTGCGCGAGGAACTGCGCGCGGCCGATCCGATTCTGCCGCCGGCGTTGCTGCGCGAGCGGGCCATCATCGCGTTGCTCGCGTTGTCGATGCTGATGGGCTTGGCGATGTTCGCGCTGCTGTTCTATGTGCCGTTGCTGCTGCAAGGCGGCATGGGTCTCAACGCGGATCGCGCCGGCATGATGGTGACGCCGCTCGTGCTATGCATCACCGTCGGCACGATCGCGAATACGCGCGTCGTCACGCGTCTGCGTAAGCCCAACGTGCTGCTGTACGTCGGCTTCGCGTTGCTGGGCGTGGCGTGTTGGGGCGTCGCGGCCGAACGCATGGAGACCGGTCATGCGTTGATGGCCGCATTGACTGCGGGCGGCGTCGGGATCGGTCTCGTGATGCCGAATCTGACCGTGTTTGCGCAGCAGGTGGCGGGCAAGCGTCAGCTTGGCATTGCGACCGCTATGATCCAGTCGGCGCGGATGGTGGGCGGCATGATTGGAACGGCCGTGGTCGGCACAATCGTGCACGTGCTGTATCGCCAACGGGTGGCCGATGTTTTGCAAGGGCACGGTATCGATACGGACGCGCCGTGGGTTGCGCCCGCCGCGCACAGCCCGCAAGTACTGCTGACGTCTCGCGACGTCGCGACCTTCATTCGCGATGCCCACGCGGCAGGGTTCGACGGCGACGCGCTGATCGCCGCGGCGCGCGTCGCGCTCGTGCAGGCCATCGACCACGCGTTGCTCGGGGTGAGCGCGGCAATGGTGCTCGCATGCCTCGCCGTGTCGCTCGTGCCGCTGATTCGCGTGCAGCGATTGGGACGCGAGGTCGCGTCAGTCGCAGTAAGCGAATGAGCGCTGGTGCGGGTCAAAGTTGCTTGCAATAGAAGGTCGTGGCGCAAAACGCGCCGTCGGGCATCAGCGCGTAATTCGGTACGCTGCCGACGCGTTGCCAGCCGGCGCGCTGATAAAGCCGTTCGGCATCGCCACCGGTTACGGTGTCGAGCACGAGAACCGATTTCTTCTCTTCTCGCGCAATGCGATCGAGTTCGCTCATCAGAGCGTGCGCGACGCCGCGCCGGCGTGCTTTTCTGTGCACGAGCATCTTCGCGACGTCGGCGCGATGTGGCTGATTTTCGGGTTGCGCGGTAATCAGCTGCACGGTGCCCACGATATCGCCGCTGTGATCTTCGGCGATCAGCAATACGCGCTCGCCACGCGCGACGCTCTCCACGACGTTGCGCCAGAACGCGAGCGCCGTGTTACGCGAGATCGGCAGCATGAAGCTGACCGATGCTCCGCCTTCCACGCAGTCGATCAGCACGTCGGCGAGCGCTTCGACGCAGGCCGAAGCTTCGTTCGCGCCCACGCGCCGTATGGTCACGTTATCGCTCATCCGTTTCTCCGTTCGTTGACTGGCGATGTGGTCAGCGCGACGAGATAGCGCGCGCGTTTGCGGGTGGGGTTACGGAACACGATCGGGCTGTCGAGCCGCATTGCCAGGCAGTCACCGGTCTTGAGCCGCCAGTTGGTGTCGCCGACCGTGATTTCCATCGACCCGTCGAGCATCCACACCTGTTGATGAATGTGCGCGTCGCGCGCGCCGGTTTCGTAACTGACGCGCAGACCGGCGGGAAAGTTGACCTCGACCAACTGGATCGCCGAGCGCGCGGTCGGCGACAGATGACGTCGCACATACCCCGAGCTCGGATCGGTCCACACCGCCTGCTCGGTCGCGCGACTGACCGGCGATGGCTCGGCAGCCGGCGCGCCATCCTGCTCGAATAGCGACGCGAGCGGCACGTTCAACGCGGTCGCGAGTTTGTCGAGCACGGTCGCGGTAGGGCTGCTCTGAGCGCGCTCGATCAGCGAGATATTCGAGCGGCTGACTTTGCTGCGCTCGGCCAGTGCATCGAGCGACCAATTTTGAGCGTCGCGCAGTTCTTTGATCCGGCGCGCGATCTGGGCGTTGATGTCCATGTAATCCAGTTTAAGGGATGCGGTTTCCAGTAAACTAGACGGCGGCTTTTTTGTTGTCAATGCGCAAATGCCCACTCACCAATTTGAATAAAAATCCGCACAACATTGCCGACTCTTTATTCGCTTTGATTCGCTAACTTTCAATTAGCCTGTGTCGGAAAAGCCTTACGCCCCATTACGCATAAAATTACACGTATTGGTATAAATACCGATGCTGTAGTCAGACTACATTCCTACATTACTCACCACGAAGAGTCGCTACAGCCCATCCAGTTGCGCCGATTCTTCGTCCCACAGGCAAACGTTTGCAGTCATCGCTGCATGCCTGTTTTCGCGTCCGTTTTCCATCCCCCGACGCACTCCGTTGCCCCAGAAAAGCACAATTTCGGAGAGACACCTATGCAGAAGAAACTATGGCCGGCCGTCGCGATAGCGGCGGCCGTGAGCGCCGCTGCGCCCGCCGCTGCGCACGCGGACATCCCCACTCCTGGTCTCGACTTCGCGCCCATGTCGACGGTGCTGAACGCGTTCGCGTCGGCCGCGGCGCATCGGCGCGCGGAAACGCTCGTCAACAAGATGACGATCGACGAAAAGCTGCAGTTCATTCACTCGGAGTACGCGATGTCCGCCGTGCCGGGCGGCGGCGCGGGCTACATTCAGGGCGTGCCGCGTCTCGGCATTCCCGACCTGAACATGGTCGACTCGGCCACGGGTTCGGGCAGCACCAACCAGCCATCGACGACCTTCCCGGCGACGCTCGCGGTAGCAGCGAGCTGGGACCGCGCGCTGTCGTGGAACTTCGGCAAGCAGATCGCGATCCAGTTGCGTCAGCAGGGCTTCGGCATGGGGCTCGGCGGTGGCACCAACCTCGCGCGTGAGCCACGCGGTGGCCGGCTCTTCGAGTACCTCGGCGAAGATCCGGTGCTTGCCGGCGAGATGCTCGCCGAGCGCACCGACGGCACGCAAAGCCAGAAGGTCATCGCGACGATCAAGCACTACATGGGCAACGAGCAGGAACATAACCGCGGCGGCGGCAATAGCCAGATCGACGAGCGCACGATGCGCGAGCTCTATCTGCTGCCGTTCGAAATCGCCGCGCGCCGCGCGCAGCCCGGCAGCGTGATGTGCAGCTACAACGAGGTCAACGGCATCCAGGCCTGCGAGAACCCGCACATTCTCAACGACGTGCTGAAGAACGACTGGCACTTCGAAGGTCAGGTGCAGTCGGACTGGGGCGCGACGCATAGCACGGCACCGGCGATCAATGCGGGTCTCGACGAGGAGGAAGACGTCGGTTCGACCGTCTATCTGACGCCCACGCTGGTCAAACAGGCGATCGCGAACGGCTCGGTGTCGACCGCGCGCCTCGACGACATGGTCGAGCGCAAGCTGTATGTGATGATCCGCACGGGCGTGATGGACGATCCGCCGAAGGGTGGCGCGACCATCGACTTCTCGGCCGCGAGAGCCTTCACGCAGTCGGTCGAAGAGCAGTCGATGGTACTGCTGAAGAACGCCAGCAATCAGTTGCCGCTCGCCGCTGGTTCGCTGTCGCGTATCGCGGTGATCGGCGGCCATGCCGACGCGGCGGTGCTGACGGGCGGCGGTTCAGGCAACACGCGCGATCCGGTGACGGGCGCGTTCGCCGGTTGCGGCGGCTTGACGTTCGGCACGGAGACGGGCTGCAGCTGGTGGACCAACCCGTGGCTGAAGCTGAACACGCCGATCGTGTCGGCGATCAAGGCGCTCGCGCCGCAGGCCACCGTGACCTTCGCCGGCAACAGCGATCAGCAGTCGCCGTTTGCCGCCTACACGCAGCAGCAGATCACCCAGGCGGCCACGCTGGCGGCCAACTCCGACGTCGCGATCGTCGTGGTCGCGCAGCCGGCCGGTGAGGATATCGGCGATCTGCCGAGCTTGGGCCTCGCGAATCCGACCAACCAGGATGCACTCGTCGAAGCGGTTGCGGCGGCCAATCCGCACACGATCGTCGTCGTCGAAAGCGGCAACCCGGTGCTGATGCCGTGGAAGGATAGCGTGTCGGCGATCATCGAAGCATGGTATCCGGGCGAAGGCGGCGGCAACGCGATTGCGAACGTGCTGTTCGGCAAGGTCAATCCTTCCGGCAAGCTGCCCGTCACGTTCCCGGTGCGCGACCAGGATACGCCGACGTGGGGCACGAATGGCGCGTTCGCGGCGAACCCGGTGTACGCCGAGAAGCTCGATATGGGCTATCGCTGGTACGACTCGCAGAACATCACGCCGATGTTCGAGTTTGGCTATGGCCTGTCGTACACGCACTTCGCATACTCGGGTCTGTCGGTTCAGCATCTGCCGGGCGGCCTGATCGACGTGTCGTTCGACGTGCGTAACGATGGTCGCGTCGCCGGTGCGGAAGTGCCGCAGGTGTACCTCGGCGTGCCGTATCAGGGTGAACCGCCGCGGCGTCTCGTCGGCTGGGACAAGGTGGGTCTGAACCCGGGCGAATCGCGTCGTGTGCACGTTGTCGTGACGCAGCGCATGCAGAGCGTGTGGGATACGACGAGCAACCGTTGGCTCTATGTGCCGGGCAGTTCGGTGTACGTCGGCGCATCGTCGCGCGACATCCGTCTGCAGGGGCACGGCTAAATAGTGTGACGGTGTAGCGAATGCGGGCGCGCCAGGTTGCGCGCCCGCCTGAATTGTTGATTACGCTTTCAGCGTGTTCTTGTAGAACTTTCCATCCTTCATCACGATGCGCAGGTTCTGCTCCGGCTTCGCGATCAGGTCGAGATTCTCGAGCGGATTGCCGTCGACGAGCAGCAGATCGGCGTACGCACCTTCCTCGAGTACACCGAGCTTGCGCGGGTACGGATTGCGGTGCCCGGACAGCGCGAGTAGCTGGCCATTGGTGCCCGTTGCGATGCCCAATGCTTCGGTTGCGCTATACCACGCCTTCATATGCGTGAGCATCGTGCCTTGCCGTGCGGCCACGGCCTGCGAAAAGATCAGGTCCGTGCCGAACGCGACCTTGATGCCATGCTTGCGCGCGAGTTTGAAAACCCTGTCGGTGCCCGCGATCACCTGAAGAAATTTTTCGCGGATCGGTGGGGCGAGCGGACCCGCGTCGTCTTCGTTGACGAACGGCTGCGTGCTCAACCACGTGCCGTTCTTCGCCATCAACGCCGCAGTCCTGTCGTCCATCAGATGACCGTGCTCGATGCACTGCACGCCTGCCGCAACGGAGCGCTGAACCGCTTCGGACGTGTACGCATGCGAGAGGATATAGGTGCCCCAGTCGGCCGCTGTTTCGACGGCCGCGCGCAACTGCTTTTCGGTAAACGTGAGCATGTCGAGCGGGCTGCGCGGCGTCGATACCCCACCGGCTCCGACCAGCTTGATCTGCGTCGCGCCCTGAATGAACTGCTCGCGCACCCGCAAGCGGACTTCGTCTTCGCTGTCGGCGATCGCGAAGCCACCGTCCCGTTCCAGTTGGGTGACCTGGTTGCCGGCGCGCGGCAGATCGCTCAGCGCACGAAAATCGCCGTGACCCCCGGTGGTCGTGATCATCGCGCCGGACGGATAGATTCGCGGCCCGGAAATCATGCCGCTATCGATTGCCTGCTTCAGCGCGAATGACGGGCCGCCCGCGTCGCGTATCGTTGTGAAGCCGCGCAGTAGCGTACGTTCGGCTTCAGCGCTTGCCGCAAGATGGACGAATGCAATGTCGGATTGAAGGATGACCTGAATCGGCACTGCCGCGAGCAGCGCGTGCCAGTGCATGTCGATCATGCCGGGCATCATCACCTTGCCACCGCAATCGACGAGCGTTTTGCCGTCGATCGAAGCCGGTTGACCCCGACCCAACTGGCTGATGCTGTCACCCTCGACAACCATATAGAGGCCGTCACGCAACGTCGACGATTTGCCATCGAACAAGCGGAAGTTCGTGAACAGCACCGGCTTGTCCGGCGGTGCTGGCGGTTGGGTGGTTTGAGCATTGCCAAGACCGGGCAGAACCAGGCTCAGCATCGAAGCGGCGAGACCGGTGACGAAGCCGCGCCGCGACAGATCGGCACTGATACGGCGGTTGGCATACTGCGCTTGAGACTTGTCACAAAGACATGAAAACGACGGACTGACTGCTTTATCGCCGAGGTACTTTCCTGAAGGCATAGCTCACCCGTAACGTAGATCACCGTGCATCGAAAGCCGCCATCTGACTACATTTCACACCTGGCGACGCGAAAGTCAAGCCCGCACAGATTATCGCCTCCGAACGAGGATGGCAAATTCCGCGTCGCTTGATACAAGCATTGAAATTGCATCTATTACTCGATTACGCGGCTGCAGCATGTAATTAGAAAAATATGCTTGCGACGGGCGAAAAGAACGGGCTATGCTCACGCCACGTATTCTGTAAGTGAATCTCCCGAAATAAGGCGCGATTCCCTACCCTGCTTGGGGGGGAGCTGCGCCAAACAAACGTCCCAATAAAGCGGATGCATCGGCTATTACAAACGTATTTTCTATCATCGCGATTATCGAGCGAGGCGATCGGTCATTCTTTTAACGCCGCTGCAATTAGAAACTCAACTATTTCACAATTTCGCCGCCACTCCATGAATGCCGGGATCGGAAAAGTCGCATTCAGTCTTTTTTAATTTTTCACGGAGAAACAGAAATGATCGATGTGTCAAAGCCGCGTATGCTCAAGGTGCTGGCGGGGGCCGGCTTGTCGCTGTTTGCCGTCACCGCGATGGCCGACGATACGCTCGGTTTGTCGGAAAGCCTGTTCTCCATCGGCGCGCCGGAAGTGACGCAGGCGCCTGGCGCGAGCGCGAGCCCGTGGCGCTTTGCGGTTGGCGCAGGGGTCGTGAACATGCCGAAATTTCCGGGCGCGAGTGGCACGAAATGGGAGGCGGTGCCGTCGGTGAGCGTGAATTACGACCGCTTCTTTATCGGCGCGAATCCAGACGCGGGCTCGGTGCTATCGCTGGGCGCATATCTGTATCGTGATAGTAACTGGCGCGTCGGCGCGGCGGTGACCTACGATTTCATCGAACCGCGCAGCGAGTCCGACGACTCGCGGCTGCACGGACTGGGCGACGTCAAACGCACCGCGCACGCGGAGCTGTTCGGTGTTTATACGTGGGAGTTCGTCACGGCGCGCGCGAGCGTTTTGACCGATATTGCCGGCAACGATCGCGGCACCGTCGCGACTTTCGATCTGTTGGGACGCTATCAACCCATTGCGCAACTGACGCTCAGCGCAGGCCCGGGCCTGACGTGGGGAAGCGACAAGTACAACGAAACCTATTTTGGCGTGAATTCCGAGCAGAGCGCGCGCTCGGGATTGCCGACCTACTCGGCCAGCTCCGGTTTGAACCAGTTGCGCTTCTCAGTCAACGGGGTTTACCGGATCGCAACGCGTTGGAACGTCGGCGCGAGCGTGTCGTTCGCGTGGCTGCGCGGCGACGCGACCGACAGCCCCATCACCGAAAAGACGAGTCAGATTACGTACGGCCTTTTCGCCAATTACCTCTTTTAGTCGTCCGCCAAAAACGAAGGCCCGCTGCACCCGATCGCGTGGGTGCAGCGGGCTTTCCCGTTCTACGAGTCAGCAAGCGCTTCGTCAATTCTTCTGCGCGAGCAGCGCCTGAATCCTGGCTTCGGTCTGCGCATAGTCGCCTTCTCCAAAGTGCGTGTAGACGATATGACCTTGCTTGTCGATCAGATAGAACGCGGGCCAGTACTGGTTGTTATAGGCATTCCAGGTGGCGTACTGGTTGTCCTGCGCAACCGGATAGCTGATACCGAGCCGTTTCAGCGCGGTCTTCACGTTGCCGGTGTCGCGTTCGAACGGATATTCCGGCGTATGCACGCCGATCACCGTGAGCCCCTGATCCTTGTACTTCTGGTTCCAGCTTTTTACGTAAGGCAGCGTGTTGGCGCAATTGATGCAGCTATAGGTCCAGAAGTCGACGAGTACCACTTTGCCGCGCAATTGCTGCAATTTGAGCGGCTCGCTATTGAGCCATTGCGTGATGCCTGTGAGCTCGGGTGCGGGCGAGCCGCTTTCCTGCGGCGCGGCGATGGCGACCGTACTCGTCGCGATCAACGCGCAGGCGGCAAACGCGGTGGACAGTGCGAAGGTTTTCAAGCGGGTAGTCATGTCAAAGTCCTTTGAGTGAGGGGAAAAGACCGGCGAGCCGCGCGTACAGCAGCACGTCGTACTGCAAATAGATGGCGAGGGCGGTCAGCATCACCAGTACGCCGAATACCTGTTGCAGGCGCTGCGCGTGACGTGAGACCACACGTACATGACGCGTCACGTAATGGCCGCCGTAGATGATCGCGAGCATCGGAATCGCCGCGCCGATCGCATACAGCGTGAGCAGCAGAGCCGACCAACCGAGATCCTGAGCCTTCACGACGAGCACCAGAATCGACGCGAGCACGGGCCCGGCGCAGGGCGTCCATACCGCGCCGAGCGACATGCCGAGCACGAAGCCGCCCGCGTTGCCGCTGCCGGGTTGCGTAGCTGGCGCAATGGCCGCGCCGATGCGCTCGAGCGGCCCTTGCAGTTGCGCGACGAGCCAGTCGTAAGGTCGCGGCCAGATACGCAGAAGCCCGGACAGTGCGAGCAACGCAATGCCGGTATTGCGCAGTACCTGTTGCGCAACGTGCACGGTGCTCGACACCGCGCCCAATAGCAGCGCGAAAGACGCGAAAGTCAGAATGAAGCCGGCGACGATGAACAGTGGCCGCGTGCGGCTCGGTCGTTCGACGGAAGTGCCGAGCAGGATCGGCATCACCGGCAGCACGCAGGGAGAGGCAATCGTCAGCAGCCCGGCGAGCAGGGCGAGCGGAGTTTCGAGAGTACTGTGCATGATGGGCGTTCCGTTGGCTGGGATGGCCGTATTGGAACGCCCGCACGTATCTGGTTTATGTCGGGGATCAGGCGCGCTTGCAATGTAGTGTGTCTGCGTATGGCGCGGATACATTGCGACACAAATCGGTTGAGGAACCGATGCGCGCGGGGGGCGAGGCGGCGGTAGCCGAACGCTGGCTCAGCGCGCCCTGCGCTTACGCACCGCGGTTCCCATCGCGGCTGCGACGCTATTTGCGCTGGACGTGGAGAACATCGGCATACGCTCCTCGATCCAGCGCAGCAATTCGAGAGGTCCCGGTGCGAGCGGCCGGCCGGTCTTGACGAGCACACGCGCCTGCGCGCCGGAAAACAGCGGATGCGCGATCGGTATCGTCGTCAATTCGCCGCTCGCGATTTCGCGGTAGGCAGCGAATTCGCCGATCAGCGTCATGAAGTTGTCGACCGTGACGAAGCGCTTCAATGCGCTCAGTGAGTTGCTGGTCAGCGTCGCGGGAATCGACACGTTTTCGGCGAGTTCCGTCATCTTGACGACATGACCGATCCCAAAGGTCGGTGGCATCAACGCGAGTGGCCACGCGCGTAGGTCGTCGAGCGTCGCGGGTCGCTTGCGCTTCGCGAGCGGATGGTCGCTTCTTAGCAACAACACGACCGGCTGCGGCGAACTCGCGCGATGCTCGAGGCGCGCATGAGGCGGCGGATTGTACGCAAGCCCGATATGCGCACGACTTTCGGCGACTTCTTCCTGGATCGCGTCGACAGCGAGCATATCGAGGCCGATTTCGAGTTCTGGATATTGGACGCAGAATGGCGCGAGCACATCGTCGACCAGCGTATCGACGAAGCCTTCGCTGACCGCGAGCCGGATCTGCCCTCGCTGCAGGCCTTTCAACGCATGCAATTGATCTTCGAGCTTCTCCTGCTGCGAACGGTAGCCGCGCCAGAATTCGAGCAGATGCGTGGCCGCTTCGGTCGGCCTGACTCCGCGCGGCTGCCGCTCGAACAGCACCGCGCCGAGTTCGTCCTCGAGCAGCTTGATCTGCCGCGTGATCACGGAGGGTGACGTATTGATGCTTTCGGCGGCGCCGCGGATGGTGCCGTGCATGAGCACCTCGTTGAAGTAGCGAAGGCGTTGCTGGTTGATCTCGCGCATGTGATTTGTCGATTGCAATTAATGTGTTGCCTACAAGGCAACGATATGTGAACTTAGTTGCTCTTGCTGATGAAGGCTTGCGCTGTCACTATCCATCTCAAGCGTCGCGACCGCGGTAAGCCAGTGGTTCAGTCGTCAAGGCATCTCCGGTTTCAGATTCGTTCTACCCGTCTCGTTCGATTCGTTTCAGATTGCCATTGAAGTCTGTTCTGCCTGCACGGTGCTCGCATGCGGCTGTGTGATATCGCGCGCGAGCGGACCCGATCAATTCCGTATCAAAGCCTTTGCTTGAAGGAGAACAACCATGTCGGATCAGATCAATAGTCGCCGCCGCCGCTTTCTCGGAACGGCGGTTGCCGGTATCAGCCTGCTCGAATTGGGACTGAGCGGGCTCGCGCATGCGCACTCGGCCGACGCGGCCGGCAATGCGAAAGCGGGCGCGCGCGTGGCGTCGTTCGAGAAGATTCGCTCGATCAATGCGGGCACGCTGAACGTCAGCTACGCGGAAGCGGGGCCGCAGAACGGACCGGTGGTCATTCTGCTGCATGGCTGGCCTTACGACATCTACAGCTTTGCCGAAGTGACGCCGTTGCTGACGGCGGCCGGTTATCGCGTGATCGTGCCTTACCTGCGCGGCTACGGCGGCACGCGTTTTCTGTCGGCGGATACGCCGCGCAACGGTCAACAGGCGGTGGTCGCGGTCGACATCATCAACCTGATGGACGCGCTGAAAATCGACAAGGCCGTGCTCGGCGGCTTCGACTGGGGCGCGCGCACGGTGAACATCGTCGCCGCGCTGTGGCCGCAACGCGTGAAGGCGATGGTGTCGGTGAGCGGCTATCTGATCGGCAGCCAGGACGCGAACCGCGCGCCGTTGCCGCCGAAGGCCGAGCTGGCGTGGTGGTATCAGTTCTATTTCGCCACGGAGCGCGGCCGCGCCGGCTATGAAGCGAACCGTCATGACTTCAACAAGCTGATCTGGCATACCGCCTCGCCGAAATGGAATTTCGACGACGCCACGTTCGAGCGCTCCGCCGAATCGTTCAATAACCCGGACCATGTTGCCGTGGTGATTCACAACTATCGCTGGCGTCTGGGACTCGCGCAGGGCGAGCCGCAATACGACGAACTCGAAAAGCGCCTCGCCTCCGGACCGACGATCGCGGTGCCGACCATCACACTCGAAGGCGATGCGAACGGCGCCGCGCATCCCGAGCCCGCAGCATACGCGAAGAAGTTTACCGGCAAGTATCAGCACCGCAATATCAGCGGCGGCATCGGCCATAACCTGCCGCAGGAAGCGCCGAAAGCCTTTGCGGATGCGATTCTCGACGTCACCCGCCTTTGATGGAGCCGGCGCGCGCCGGCTTCTTCTGAACGGAACCCCAGCAGTCGAACGTACGGCTGCTGGGGTTTTTTCATGAGCGGGCCATTTGCAACCCACCTGCAACCCGCACGACGCATGCGACGCCGGCCCTGCACGGCATGTTCGGAACTGGGTTTTTGTATCGCAATGTATCAACGGCATACGCAGACAAACACGCTTGCAGAAATGGGGGATGACGAAAACATTGCAGATACGTTGGAGCGTTCTAATGTCTTCACGCAAGGTTGATTCACGACGTTGCGTGTGAATCAGGCGGGACGTCACAGTGTATCTGCGTCGATGGCTTCGCGTCCCGCTCAATCCTTATCCCTGATGGTTCGATACCCGGAGAAGACTCATGAAACTCGTTCAATCGCTGATCGTCGCCGCACTCGTCGCCGTTCCCGTCGTTTCGTTCGCGCAATCGCAGCCGCAACAGGCACTCACACGGGCCGAAGTCCGCGCGGAACTGGTCCAGTTGGAAAAGGCCGGCTACAACCCGGCCAGCGACAACACGCAATACCCGCAGAACATCGAAGCGGCCGAGGCGCGCATCAGCGCGGGCCATGACGCGGCCGCCTACGGTGGCGTCGCGAACGGCAGTTCCGCTTCGGGCTCGCACGTGCCGATGAAGCGTGCGGCGGCGGATCGCGTGTACGACGGCTCCAACATCGTCGGCCTCGGTTCCATCTACGCGCATTCGTGATCGATGCAAATGAGCAGGCCGTCCGCGTGCATCGGCTCACGTCGACGCGCGGACTCCTTGTTTAACTCAACCTGTCGAGGCAAAAACGATGACCACGCTGCTGAAAAAAATTCTGGGCTCCGTTCTGTTGCTGGGCGGACTGTGCGCGTTGCAGGCCACGGAGTCCGCGCAGGCGGCGCCGTCCGATGACCTGAAGGGCAAGAACGTCGTTCTCGTACACGGCGCTTTCGCTGACGGGTCCAGCTGGGACAAAGTGATCCCATTGCTCGAAGCGCGCGGCCTGCACGTGGTGGCCGTGCAGAATCCGCTGAGCTCGCTCGCCGACGACGTGGCGGCAACCCGGCGCGTGATCGCGCAGCAGAACGGGCCTGTGATTCTGGTCGGCCATTCATGGGGCGGCGTGGTGGTCAGCGAGGCCGGCAACGACGACAAGGTGAAGAGCCTCGTGTACGTCGCGGCATTTGCGCCGGACAACAGTCAGTCCATTGCCGACATCACGAAGGACCACCCCGCGCCAGTCTGGGCGAGCGAATTGCGCAAGGACTCGGCGGGTTATCTGACGCTATCGACCCAGGCGGTGCTGGACGACTTCGCGCAGGATCTGCCGCTGCCGCAGAAGCGCCTGATCGCGGCGACCCAGCAGCCTTGGGCCGCTGGCTGTATCGACGACAAGGTGACGAACGCCGCGTGGCATGGCAAGCCGTCGTACTTCGTGGTGTCGGGCCGCGACCGCATGATCGATCCGTCCTTGCAACTGGAGATGGCGAAACACATCGACGCGAAGATCACGCGCGTCGCCACCAGCCACGTCGCGATGCTGAGCCAGCCGCAGGCCGTGGCCGACGCGATCATCGCCGCCTCGCGGGCCGCGCATTGAAGCGCGCGCAGTCTTGTCAAGCAGATTGCGATTGACGGAATGCTCTTCATGCAGCGCAGCGCGAACATCGAGCGGCTATGGCGAATGCCTGCGATCTTGTTTTTGCTGATCGAGCAATGCGACATAGCCGCGGATATACCCTTCGTTTTCGAGGCTTCAGACAATGGAGATACGGCACGTTTGCGGCTTCACCGGTTCTGTCCCATCAGTACCTCGTCGAATGAAGCGCATTGGTCGGCCAATCATCAGTACCTTTTGCTGGGCAGTACTTTTGCGCTGATATTCGCGTTGGGCGTCGCATCGACGGCACTCTTCCCGCACCGTCTGCGTACGGTTCTACAGCGGCCGACGCGGCTGCGCATCGTGAACCGTCTGATGGGGAGTTTGCTGGTAGGGATGGGCACGCTGATGGCGGCGGTACGCTGACCACGAAACGATCCGCATACCGCCGCCGCGGGAACAACGTCATCCTTATCGTCCGTACCGCGCGATATCAATGGAAAATGAGGTACAGGATGATCAATACGATCACTGGAACGCCGAGCAGCCAGCCAAGTAGGTAAGGCATGATGTCATCTCCTTTCGTATTGGAGTTCGAATACGCAGGAGTTTCAGCAGGCAGCGTGCCTGGCTCGAAGATGTCGATCTATTCGAGCAATCGAACGACGGCAACGCCGATGGTCCGCGTATCGGCTTTAGCCATATCGATGCCATAGCCGATTCCGAACTCGCGCCGGTAATCGGCGCGACCTGATTGGCCAGTAACTTTTCCATCGAGTGCTCCGGCAACGACGAAAAAGCGAAGCCGCCACCTACCGGCACGCGACATCGCGCGGATAGACGGCGGCCCGCCTCATGTTCCAGTCCACTACGCGTGGTCTATATCACACCGGCAACCAGCAGAACGATCACCACGATCAGTACGATGCCGAGTCCACCGGTCGGACCATAGCCCCACGATCGGCTGTGTGGCCACGCTGGAAATGCGCCGATCAGCAGCAGAATCAGCACGATTAGAAGAATGGTTCCTAGCATGTTATGACCTCCGCCTGGTTGAGAGACCTGCTTTGTCTACGTTGGCCACAAGGCCGCAGGGTAATCCCCAGGGAGCAAACCTTGTGCCCAAGGTCGATCCTTTAATCAGATCACCGGGGCGACGCGCGGCACGTGCGGACATTCTCGAGCCAATTGAAACGGCACCCGTCGCGCTCAAAACCTGAGCCGGGTGCCGTTTTTCCAATTGCGGACACCTCGCGCGTCCTACAGATAGGTTCCGCTGATGCGGCCTTCGAAGATCGCGGTGTTGATGTCCCAATCGTCGACGGTACCCGTGCCGCCACCGTCCACCTTGACGACTACCGAGCGGCCGCCGCGCAGCGTCTTCATCTGTTCGGCGGTCAGCGTTTTCTCGTCGGATGGCTCGCTCGCGCCGGGCGGCAGGTCTTTGATGATCACAACGGCTTTCATGGCATTTCTCCTTGACGTGGAAAGGCGAGCACAGTGCGGCGCCCGCATCGATTTCTGCAAGGCCTATGCCAATGTGAGGGAACGTGCGCCGCAACATGGAGCGGGGGCCGCGATGCGAAGCCTGGCAAGGATCCGCGCGATAGCCGCGTTGAATCGCACTGAACACGATCGCGATTGCGCGTCGATGTGTTTGCGCGCGTCCCACGAGTCACGAGCGAATGGTTGGGGCGCAGCGCAGCGTCGCGCGTCGCGAACTCAGGCGTCCAACACTCAATCGCAAGCGCAAACAGAAACGGCACGCGCCATATGTGCGTGCCGTGATGGTGAAACGCCCCGGCGAGGAATGCTAGCGGCGCTGGCGTCTACGCGGCGAGGCTGCTTCCGCGATACGCAGATGCGCGGCCGGAAAGCCCGGCGGGTATTCGACGACGCGCATCGCGGCCGGCACCAGCGGCGCGGCGAGACTCGAGCGCGCGCCGACACGGGCGCCGCCGACGATCGCGGCCATCGCCTCGCGGTCCAGTTCGACGCTTTCGGTCAGATCCTTGATGCTCAGCTTGGCCATGATGGCTCCAGAAAAATGCTCCGGCGGCCAGACCCGTTCGGGTGCCGGCCGCCGTGCTCGGAATGTGTTCGGCGTGTCATTCGTTGTGCTGAGGTCTCAACGCACTATCAGTATAGGAAATCCATTCGCGGCGCGCATGGCCGTGGTGTTGCCGCGGCAGTGAAGGAACCCCCAGTCCCCCGCTGCTGCCCCGGCTTACACGGCGGAGTAATTGGCGCCCGACAGGATAGGGTCGACTTTCAGCTTCAGCGGCAGCACGACGCCTGGCCCGATCGAACCGATGTCATTGAGCGCTGCGACGTTGACGATTTGCTGCTGAGCCAGATTCTGAGTGACGTTGACGTTGACGTTGACGTTGGCGATGCCGGCAAGGCTGCCGAGACCACCAAGGCCCGAAGGCATGGGCACGTTGCTGCCGGTGCCGCCGGCGATCCCGGACATGGCCCGGCGGTCGAGTTCGCGCGTGCCGGACAGATCGCGAATCATGAGGGATGACATGGCGTTTCTCCAAAGACGTACGGAAAGCGGACATGAATGGCTCGCGGCGAAGCGACCCGCGGCTGCGGGCGCCTCGCCGCACCACGCACTATTAGTGGTTGCTGTTGCTCGAATTGATATACGGCGAGAAGTCCGACGTGATGCCGGTGGCGAGCGCAACATCGTTGCCGTTGGCGTTCTGGAAGTTCAGTTCGTTACTGATCAGTTGCGTGGTGCTGGTGTTCTTGACGCTGGTCGGCGCATAGACCGGGGCGAAGCTGTAGTACTTGCTCGGGCCGAAGCCGCCGCGTACGGCTTGCATGGCTTTGCTGTCGAGTTGTTCGGTGACGGACAGGTCTTTGATCATCAGCGTTTTCATGGTGAGTCTCCTGAAAGAAGTGTTCGCAGTGTTGCGAGTGGTTTCGAGCAATTCGTTTGCTCGGACATCACTAACGCACAGGCTGTGCCAGTATTAATCAAGGATCCTGAGGAAATCGGCGAAGCCCTGTCGTATAAGGGTTTTGCGCGTGGAGGGACCACCGTGCCGGTCAGCTCGAAGCACGCTGACGCGCTCGGAGCGGTGGCCGCCGTCCGACATCGCGGCGGACCCTGTTGGATAGCGCACGACATTGCGCGAGCCAGCACGCGGCGCGGCGCGCGGCTCATGCCTGGTTTGCCTGGTTTGCGAAAGCGCGGACCGGGAGCTAGTATCGAAACGGCACATGTAACTGGATACGACAGGTTTTCTATCGACCCGCGTGGCGTCGGTCGCATGCGACACGGTCCAGCGGCAACGGCGGTGCTTCGCACAAATGGCTAGCCTTGCGCGTGTGATTCTCGACTTCCAGAGCGGCGAGCTATCGCGTGACGAGTTCGTCGCGCAGCTCGACAGCGCGTTGGCGACCGAGCAACTCGGTCCGACGCGGCTGCTGGAGATGCTGTACGCCGCGCATCATCGGTCGCCGTTGCCCGACGATCTCTACCTGGAAGTGCGGCGGCGCATCGAGTTGCTGCGCGTGTCGAACGTCGCGGCGGGTGGCGAGGAAACCGGCATCCAGACCTCGGTCGATCTACCGTCGCTGCGGTCGTCGAGCGCTGGCAGTGCGGGCGCCGCGAGTACTGCCGGCAGCGCCGCGCACGAGACCATCAAAGGCATCGGCGATACGCTGAACAACCGCTTCGTGCTCGAGGAGTGCCTCGGCGTGGGCGGCATGGGCACCGTGTACAAGGCGCTCGATCTGCGCAAGCTCGAAGCGTCGGATCGCAAGCCCTATCTCGCGATCAAGGTGCTGAACGTCCAGTTTCGCGGCAATCCGAATTCGCTGGTCGCGCTGCAGCGCGAGGCGCGCAAGGCGCAGGTACTCGCGCATCGCAACATCATCACCGTCTACGACTTCGACCGCGACGGACCGATCGTCTATCTGACGATGGAGTACCTGAGCGGCAAACCCCTGAGCCAGCTGCTGCGCACGCCGGGCTATCAGGGCATGCCGGTGCGGGCCGCGCTGCCGATCGTGCGCGGCATGTGCGCGGCGCTCGCGTACGCGCACGAGCGTGGCTTCGTCCATTGCGATTTCAAACCCGCGAACGTGTTTTTGACCACGAATGCCGAAGTGAAAGTGATCGACTTCGGCATCGCGCGCGTATTCCAGCGGCCTGAAGAGGAGAGCGACGCGACGGTGTTCGATCCCGGCAGTCTCGGCGCGTTGACGCCGGCCTATGCGAGCCCGGAGATGATCGAGCATCGCGAGCCGGACCCGCGCGACGATATCTACGCGCTTGGCTGCATCACGTACGAGCTGTTGACGGGACATCATCCGTTCGATCGCCTGTCGGCCACGCAGGCGCGCAATGCCGATTTCAAGCCGCAGCGTCCGGCGAATCTCGATGCGCGACAGTGGCGCGCGTTGCGTGCCGCATTGTCGTTCGATCGCAATACGCGGATACCGAGCGTCGTGCGCTTTATCGCCGAGTTCGACAATGAAGCGCGCGCGGAGAAGTCCGGGACGCTCGCGTGGGTAGGGCTCGCAGGCCTCGCCGTCGTGTGCGCGGTCACCGTGGGCGTGTTCGCTTTTCGCTCGGGGTCCAGCCGGCACCAAGCCGCGCCAACCGAGGCGGCGCGATCGCAGGGCGATCAGGTCGATCGGGCGGCTGGGGCGTCCGCTGTCGGGCCTGCAACGAATGTCGCGCAGACAACGCCGGCGCCCGCGCCGAAGCCCGCGTTGACGCTCGCCGCGATCACGCCCACGCTTGCCCAGGTGCCCTGTTCGGCTCTATCGGGCGCGGTGCAGGACCACGCACTGACGGTACGCGGTTTCCTGTCGCAGCGATACGGTGCCGCGCATCTGAAGGAGACGTTGGCGGCGCTGCCTGGCGTCGATACGGTTTCGCTAGACGTGCGGCCGCTCGCCGACGATAAATGCGACTTCGTCAAAACGCTCGCGCCGTTTCTGGTGCGCAACTGGCAGGCGGGGCGCGTGGCGTCGCTGCAGATGCGTCCGCCAAGCGGTTTTCTGACCGAGAACGACTCGCTGGTGGTCGACCTGAAAGCGCCGCCGTTCGATTCCTTTGCGACCGTCGACTACTACCAGCTAGACGGCCACGTCGTGCACATGGTGCCCAGTCGTCTGTGGCCGGACAATCAGATGCAGGCGAACGGCGGTCCGTACACGATCGGCAGCAATGCGGGCGATTGGACCGTATCGAAGCCGTTCGGCTCGGAAATGGTGGTGCTGGTGGTGACGCCGGTGCCGCTGTTCGACAAGCTGCGCCCGGAAAGCGAAGCGCGCGCTGTTTATCTGCGCGCGCTCGAGACCCGGCTCAAGCAGATTGGAGGTCAATACGGGCAGGATCGCCTGTTGGCGGACTTCGCCCCGATTACGACCAAACCCGCGACGCGATGATCCGTCAGGGAGCCAATCGACACGGCTTTTAGTGCAGATCCTTGACGACGCGAAAACCGTTCTGCGATTGGCGCACGCCCGCGCTGTATTTGAAGCGCGTCGCGCTGAGCATGTAGTCGCCGCCTTCGCGCCATGAGCCGCCGCGAATCGCGCGCATCTCGCAGCCGGGCGAGTCCCACGCGTGGCCATCGACGGGCGCGCCCTGATAGGTGTTGTGCCAGCAGTCGGCGGTCCACTCCCAGACGCCGCCGTTCATGTCGTACAGACCCAGCGGATTCGCGGCGAACGTGCCGACGTTTTCCGGGCCTTCCTTGTGCCACGGGTCGCCGCAGTCCTTGCAATTGGCGTTGCCCTTGCGCATCTGCTCGCCCCACCAGTACGCGGTCGTGGTGCCGGCGCGGTCCGCGTATTCCCATTCGGCTTCGGTCGGCAGACGGTACGGTTTGCCGGTCGTTTTGGCGAGCCACTTGACGTACTGCTGCGCGTCGTCCCAACTGAGATCGCGCGCGGGTGCGGTCTTGATGCTATTGCTCTCCGGCGTCAGCTTCTGGCAGGCGCCGGCGGCGACGCACGCATTCCATTGCTCGACCGTCACGGGGAATTTACCGATTGCGAAGGGCGCGCCGATGCTCACGTGATGCACGGGCTTTTCCGACGGATCGTCGGTATTGCTGCCCATTGCGAACGAGCCGGCGGGTACCGCGACCATGACCGGACAGGCCGCGCAGTCGCGGATTTCACCGGCCGTCGGCGGATGGGCGACGGTCTTTTCGGCGAATGGCGCGGCAGCGGGGCGCGGCGGCGGCGCGGCTGCGCTGGCTTGCGTCGCGGGATGCATGACCTGGGCAGGCGGCGTGGGTGGCGCGACGTGACCGCTCTGCGTCGCGGGCGCGGCTGGCGGTGCAGCCGGCGCGGCACTCACCGCGGGAGTCGATGCCGCCGCGCGCAATCGATCGATACGCGCATGCGCGAGTGTGGCGAAGCGGCCATTCGGATAGGCCTTCAGATAAGCCTCGTAATCGGCTGGGTAGTTGCTGTCCTTGATCGAATCCCAGAACGTGATTTCGTATTGTTCGCCGCTTTCCTTGGGCATGATGCCGCGACTGCGCGGCGTGATGGCCCGACGCTCTGACGTATTCGACGACTCGATAGCGCCTTCGCCACTTGTGGGAATGGATGAACGCGCGACAGAGAGCCACGGTTGCTGCGTTCCGCGTGTAGCGACGCGTACTTCGGCGCCGACCTGTCGGAACAGCGCGGCGAGCGATCGAGACGATGCGTCGGCGTCGTTGAGCGCTTGCAGCAAGGCATCGGTATAGACGCCATGGCGCGGACCGTCCGCCGCGAAACCGCCCGGTGCGGTTGCATAGGCAATCACGGTGTTGGCAGCGATCTTCAGTTTATCGATCGCAACCGCGGCGGGGGCAAATGGATTGTCGAGGCACGTATCGAGAATCACGAGATTGAGCCGGCCGGCACGGGCGGATTGCATCGCATGCAAAACGGTATTCAGATGGACGCCGTTATTCAGTAGCGACACCGGCGCGCGGATGTCGGCTCGCGCATCGAGTCCCGCCGGAAAAAGCAGCGTTTGTGCGCCTACCTGCATGCCGTGTCCGGCGAAATAGAACACTCCGATATCGCCTGTTCGCAATCGTCGTTGAAATTCGTCGATGGCCGCGCGCATTTGCGGCGGCGTAGCATTCGTGCGCGTGATGACTTCGAAGCCACGCGCACGGAGCGCAGCGCCGATCGATTCGGCGTCGCGCGGCGCGTTGGCGCGGATCGGGTTAGTGGCGTCACCGTACTCGCCATTTCCGATCACGAGCGCGACACGCCGCGAATGCGTGTCGTCGCGTGACGAAGCAAAGGGTGAAAGGAACAAAGCGGTGTCCGCCGGCCGCGCCGGATGACTCGCTACCCAAGCCGGGCCCGGCTCGATGCTTTCATGTTGCGTCGCGGCACCGGCACTGTCCCACTGCGCCTGGATTGCCCCAACCATGCACACCAGCAGGAATCGTCGCCACATCTTTATATCCTGTTTGTACCGGACAGAGTTCAGGCATTCGTGCACCAGGCTCGCGCTGCCCGCGCTCTTTATTAACGATAGCACGCACTTTGCGTCACAACTGTCCGGGAGTCCTTAACGCGTCATACGGTTAACGAGCATTGCGTATCTTTTTGGCAAGATACGTCCTAAGCTGATTCACAAAGTCACGTCACACGGTCGTTTTAACTAGGTGGCTGCCTGCCGGATTCAACCCGCGACGTGCCGCTCGAACACCCGGAAGGTCATCGATAGCCGGGCCCCAGCCATGACTCCTGTTCGGGAGAGTGCGCTATGCGAAGAACCCGTGTTTCCTTTCTTTTCGGCAGTCGTGATCCGGCGCAAGCGCGTCGCGGCGGATTACGCGCGGCGGTGTGCGCGACGCTCGTCGCGGTCTGCCTCGGTATCGGCACTGGCGGCGTTGCGCGCGCCGAGCAGACGCCGTCACCGCCGGGGGCCGAGGAGTACATCATCTGGCCGTCGGATGGCGCGGTGATTCACGGCGGCAAGCTGTGGGTGCGCATGGGGCTGCGCAATATGGGCGTGTGTCCGAAGGGCGTCGCGTTTCCGAATACCGGCCACCATCATCTCCTGATCGACACGGATTTGCCCGCGCTCGATCAGGAGATTCCATCGGATCGCCAGCACCTGCATTTCGGCGCGGGCGAAACCGACGCGCGCATCGAGTTGCCGCCCGGCAAGCACACGCTGCAGCTGATTCTCGGCGACCATAATCACGTGCCGCACGTACCGCCCGTGTATTCGAAGAAGATCACCATCACCGTGCTAAAGAACTAACGCGGTCCGTTCGTTCGAACTGGTCAAGCCGGAACGGAGAGTCCTGATGAAGAAGATCATTGCGGCCGCGGCATTCGTTGCAGCGGCGCTGACGGTATCGACCGCGCCGCAGGGCGCGTGGGCAGCGACGCCGTCGCCGCCCGGCGCTTACGCGTATATCGGCTATCCGAACGATGGCCAGGTGGTGCCCGCCAATAAACCGTTTCGCGTGTGGTTCGGTCTGCGTTTCATGGGGGTCGCGCCGAAAGGCGTGAAGTACCCGAACACCGGCCACCATCATCTTCTGATCGATACCGATCTGCCGCCGATGGATCAGGAGATACCCTCGGATCGCCATCATCTGCATTTCGGCGCGGGCGAAACGGAAACGATGATTTCATTGCCGCCAGGCAAGCATACGCTGCAGCTGTTGATGGGCGACGACATGCATATGCCGCACAACCCGCCGGTGTATTCGAAGAAGATCACGGTGATCGCGCGCTGACTGTCATCGAGCAGCCAACAATGTCGCGCGCGCTGTTGGCTGCGATCCACCATTCACTGGTCTCGCTGTGCCGCTCGTCAGCGTCGGAACAGCGAGTGCGATGTTCCTGGCCTTTGCTACAAGGCGTTCAGGACGCGAATGACGAAAGCAAGGCACTCCTGGCATAGCCCATGCATCAGTAGCGCCCGAGCAGACAAGTTGCTCGAATCCCGACGCTCGATGATGCGCTTTCCCACTCCCAGGAGATTTGCCATGAACACGCTGATGATCAAGGACCTGTCCAACACCGAACAACTCGACAGCAAGGCGATGAGCGCCGTGCGCGGTGGCAACGGCTACTATTCGATGCCGTCGTACCTCAGCTATGCGCCCGTCTATGCGCCGACCAGCATCAAGAACGTCTCCACGACGCAGATGATCAACACGGAAATGAACATCCAGAGCGCTAACGGCAACGACTCGGCGCTAGTCAGCGGTACGGCCACCTACATCCAACCGACCATTTACTCGAGCAACGTCAACAACGGGTAGTGAGCGGCGCACACGCGGCCCGGGCGGCCGCGTGTGCGTGCCCCAACAGGCGCGTCGCTCAAAAAGACCGCTAATCCAATCGTCCTTTCCACGCATCCTTCGCGTATCCGCCGCTCCCCGCATCGACTTTTCCGCCGCTTCATTGCCGAAGCCGCGCGGAAGCGGTTCGGGCTGAAAAACCGGGCATCTCGCGCGAAACTGGCGGGTGCAACTGGAGACCACCGTGTCAGCATTGCCGGAATCATCGTTCGATTCGTCGAGTGATTCGCTGGACCTTCAGCGGGTTCCTGCTGAAGCCAGGACGCCTCGCCGCATAGCCCGTGTACTGCGCGGGATCTGCGCGGCAACGATGTGCGCTTTGGCAGTGAGCGCGTGCGTCGACGTCAGCATGCCGGCTTATCAACGCCCGGACACGCCGGCCAAGACATCGTGGTCGGATCGCAATGGCGCGCCGGTATCGGCCGCGGAGACGATCGAGCGCGACTGGTGGAAGGGCTTCCAGGACCCGTACCTCGATACGCTGATCGACAAGGCGATCGACGGCAACTTCGATATCCGGGTGCTGGCCGCGCGTATCGAAGTCGCGCACACGCAGATCAGCGAGACAGGCGCGGCCGCGTTGCCGACGGCGGACCTCGGCGCCGGCGCCGACTACACGAAGACGACTGGGCAGCCTCTGACGAAGACGTACAACCTCGCGCTGCAGGTGAACTGGGACATCGACATCTGGGGCAAGGTCGAAAAAGGCGTGCAGGCGCAAAAGGCCGAATTCCACGCGAGCGAGGCGGATTGGCGCGCGGGGTATCTCGAACTCGTCGCGAATGTGGCCAGTACCTATTTCCAGATCCTGCAATTCGACGACCAGATCGCACAGCAGCAAAAGACCATCGCCACGAACAAGCAAATCCTGGCGATCTACGAAGGCCAGGCGCGCAATGGGCTCGTGCCGCAAACGCAGGTGTTGCGCCAGCAGGCGGAGATCAACCGGCTCACCAACGATCTCTATGATCTGCGCCGATCGCGGGCGGTCTCCGACAACGCGCTATGCACCTTGCTCGGCGTGCCGGCCGGCGAATTCCATGTGCCGCAGGGCCATTTACAGGAGCGCGTGAAATTGCCGGGCGTGCCCGATGGTTTGCCCGCGCAATTGCTGTCGCGCCGCCCCGACGTGGTGGCGGCCGAATTCAGGGTGCTCGAGGCCTATGACCTCGTCGGTCAGTCGAAGCTCGCGCAATTGCCGAGCATCGGCCTCACCGCGCAAGGCGGCACGGCAAGTTACGCGCTTAACCAGTTGCTGAAGTCGTTCACGTTCGGCCTGATGCCGAGCATCAATTTTCCGCTGTTCGATCCGGGCGTGCGCGCACATGTGAAGGTGACCGAGGCGCAATCGAAAGTCGCCGAGCAGCAATATCGCGTGGCCGTGATGGGCGCATTCGAGGAAGTGGAGAACGCGCTCGTCAATCTGAGTGCCCATAAGGCGCAGCACGCGGAATTGCAGCAGCAGGTGTCGCGCCTGCAGATCGTCGCTGATCAGATCCAGTCGCAACTGCGCCTTGGCGTCGTGTCGCAACTCGAAGTATTCGAAGACGAGCGGACCTTGCTGGAAGCGCAACAGGCGTTGCTGGAAAACCACCAATTGATTCTGTCCGACACGGTAACGCTTTATAAGGCGCTCGGCGGCGGATGGCCCGGTGTCGACGTGCAAGCGCAGGTCAAAGAGAAGTAACGAAACATTGAGCTAATCCACGAGTTGGCGTATCGCGCGGGTATTTCGTCGGCTGACGGCTTATCCGCGGTCTTCTCATCCGGCGATATCCAAATTGACACTCTCGATGCGTGACTTACAATCCTTTAGGGGTCAGCGTTTGCGTGGCTCTTCACGACAATATCGTTGCGCCGTTGTTCTTCGTCCAGTTCGCCCCGCGTTCCCGCCGCGGCAGGTAAACGCTTAGCGATCCAGATAAAATGGCCACCGGCGAAGCTCCGATTGCTGAAATGCGCGTGACAGTGGACGCTGCCTTCGACGTGGTGTTGTCACCGGTTGCCTGCGCGCAGCGCCCCGCGCTCGACGCCATTCGCATCGTCGACAACCTGTTCGCCATCGGCCGCATCGAAGCGCCGTTCAGCGACTATCCCGCACCATGGACCGCCGGTCTCTCGCGCCGACATGCGCGCGTTTTCATCGAGCATGGCGCGATTTATGTTGCCGATCTCGGCAGCAAGAACGGCACGACGGTCAACGGCATCGCGGTGCGACAGACCCCCGCGCGTGTACGCGCCGGCGATGAACTCTGCTTTGGCGGTGAATTGCGCTATCGCGTCGGCATCGAGCCGCGCGCGCGCGTCGTCACGGGTGGAAGCGCTTCTCCCCTCATTCATCTATTGCTGGTGCCGCAGCGCGATGACCTGGGTCTGCAACCGGTCGACGTGCTGGCTTTTCCATTTCTGGTCAGTAAAACGGACGAGGTTTTCTCGCGCTACAAAGACCGTTATCCGCACCAGGTCAATTACATTTCCCGGCGCCATGCGCACCTGTTTCTGAAGGGCGGCGAGCTCTATGTCGAGGATCTCGGCAGCACCAACGGCACGTTCGTGAATGGACAGCGGATCGGCGAATCGGCGCTTGCACTGGCGGACGGCGACGTCGTTGCATTTGGCGGCGACCACTTCGTCTACAGGGTGTCGCTACAGGACTCCGCCGACGTCGAACCCACCGTGACCCAGCTCTCTCTTCAGCCCGCTGTCGACAGTGCCGCCGATGCCGACAAGACGACCTTCGTCGGCGCTGCGCATTCGTTTCTCGACATCTTTTGCGTCGATCCGGCGCTGCAACGCGAAGACGAAGTGAATGAAGCGGCGCAGCCGGGCTCCGCGCGCGCGAAGCGTGACGGAGTAGGGACGGCAAATGGCGCGCAGGGCGCCAAAGGTGCGCAGGCGGGGCATCCCGCCGATACGAGAGACGGCGCGAACGAAAGAAGCGGCAAAGCTAACAGCGCGGCAAGAGGTAAGCCGCGTCGCTGGAAGATGGTCGCCGGCGAACTCCACAAGGCGTTAGTGGACGGCGAGCGCACCAATGTGCGGCGCGCGGCGGCATGGGGCGCAGCGGGTATCGCGATCGTGGTTGCGCTTGGCGTGGGCCTTTATCTGCACGGTTCATCGGAACGGGAGTTGAAGAGCCTGCTCGCGAGCGGTGATTACTCGAGCGCTCTCACGATGGCGCGCGGCTATCTGGCCACGCATCCGGCGGACACGAAAATCAGCGCGCTCGCGAGCGAGGCGTTGTTGAAAGCGAACCTGCCGGGCTGGATCGAAGCCGTGCAAAAAGCGCAGTTCGACCAGGCCGACACGCTGCTGAAGAACATGAGGGCGTTGAGCGGAAATGACGCCGATGCCGCGTCGCTGGTCGCCGAATTGCAATGGGTCGGCGATCTCGAACGCTTCGTCGCGGCGCGTGGCGGCGTCGACGCGCCGATCCGCATGTATACGGACGAAGCGACGATCAACGGTCTGCTGCACCGCTGGGACGACGACGCGGCGAGTCACCAGCGCGCGCTCGATCGGATTGCGAGTTACGTGCCGGCCTTCGCGGAGCCCTACGCACACACGCTCAGCCATCTGCGCAAGCTCGAAAGCGACGATTCCGTGTACGTCGCCGCGATCGATCGGCTCAATGGCGTAATTCGTACCGAACTTTCGCGCGACAAACCCGACGCGCTGCCGCCGGTACTCGACGATTACGCGCAGCGTTATCCGCGGCTCGCGGGGCTCGATAGAGTGCGCGACGATTTGCGCCAATACACCGGGTTGCTGAATGCCGCGTTGAGCCGTCAATTGACGTCATTGCTGGCGATGATGAAAACGGTGCGCTTCAGCACGCCGCCTTTTCAGGCGCAATTCCAGCAGCTTGCGGCGACGCGCTTGCCGTCGCCGGACATCGTTCAACGGCAGGACGCGGTCGATGCCGCGTGGCAGCGCGGCGACGCGCAGCAGGCGCTGAACGATTTGCAGTCGATGCCGGCGAGCCCGTGGTCCGATGTGCTCTCGGCCGAAGCGACGCACAAGAAGGCGTTGTCCGATCAATACAACGATCTGCGGAAAACGCGTGACGGGAAAGATTACGACCAGCGTCTGCTGTCGTTCTACGCGAGCCTCGATCCGCGGACCGACGCATGGTTCGTGCAGGCGATCCAGAAAGACGTGGCCGCATTGCATGACAAGGCACTCGCGCATGCGCAAGATCTGCTGGTGCGCGCGCAAAGCCTGTGGAAAGCGTACCGCGCGAACGGCCCGATCGGCGGCACGCAGCGGCTCGAAGCCGGCATCTCGCCGGGCTTTCGCAACGAGGCGCGTCTGCTGAGCGAGGCGCAGACGGCGGCACGCCAGGGCATGCGCATCTATACGCAGCTGAAGGCCGATCATCCCGCCGACTTCGATCGCCTGCTCGCGGATATCGAAGCCGAAGCGAGTTTGCAGCGCCGCTCGTTGACCGAGTTGCGCATGGTGCTGGACCCTGGGCTGCTGAAAGCGAAGCTCGCGTTGATTGGAGGCGATCAGAGTGAAACGCGATCCTCACCCTAGACCGTTGTCGGAGGCGCTCGAAGATCATAGCGTCGAAGGCATTGCGATTCTGACGTCCGAGCCGGTGCGGATTGCGCGCGCGCTGATCTGGGCGATGGTCGCGCTCGTCGTGTCGGGTTTGCTGTGGTCGTTCGTCGGCCGCGCGGATGTGATCGTCAGTGCGCCCGGCACGTTGTCGCCGGAATCGGAGGTGCGGCGCATCTATACGCCGATCGACGGCGAACTCGCGGATCTGTATATCGCCGAGGGGCAGCCGGTGTCGAAAGGCGACGTGCTCGCGCGGCTCAATGCGCGCGGCGCGATCGAGGCAGCGAGCAACGCGTTACAGGCACAACTGAAGCTCGAAGACGCCGAACGCGAATGGAAGCAGTTCCCGGAGAAGAAGGCGTTGATGGAACGCAAGGCCACGTCGTTGAAGGCGCAACTCGAAGTCGAGGAGCGCTTGCACGAGAATCGCGTTTCAGAAGGCACGACGAAGCTTGCCGAAGGGCAGAAGGCCGAACTCGACGAAGCGCGCAGCTCGCTCGACAACGCGCGCCGCACGCGCGAAGCGGCGAATCAGGAACTCGATCGCTATTCACGGCTGTTCGCGCAGCCGGGCGGCGGTGGCATTGCCGAATTACAGGTCGAGCAGAAACGCACGGCCGCGCTCGAAGCGGATAACGCTTACCGTGTCGCGCAGTCGAAGCTGGCCGAGCTCGACTTTCGTCTGAGCCATGAATACGCGCAGGCCAATGCGCAACTGGCGACGAGCGGCCAGCAAAGCACCGATCTGCAGCTGCAATACGATCAGGCGGTGCGCGACATCACCGATGCGGAAGACAAACTGCGCGTGCAACTGCAAAGCGCGCGCCTCGAAGCTGATGCCGCCGCGCGGGTGCGTTTCGAGAACATCGATAAAGACAATTTTCTGCTGATTCTCGCGCCGGTTTCAGGCGTGATCACCGACGTCACGTCGACGCAGCGCGGCGACAAGATTCAGGCGAATGCACCGCTCGGCGGCATTGCGCCAAAAGACGCGCGGCCCGTGCTGAAGATCGAAATCTCCGAACACGACCGCGCCTTTCTGCACGTGGGCCTGCCTGTCAAATTGAAGTTCAACGCGTTTCCTTACCAGCGCTACGGGTTGATCAGCGGCACGCTCGCCTATATCTCGCCGGCGACGAAGCCATCCGCGCAGGACAAGCAACCGGTCTACGAAGGCCGTGTCACGCTGGACAAGGACTACTACCAGGTGGCCGGCACGCGTTATCCGCTGCGTTACGGCATGACCGCCAATGCGGAAATCGTCGTGCGCGAGCGGCGCCTGATCGACCTCGGTCTCGATCCGTTCAGAGAGGTGGCGGGTTGAGCGCGCGAATCAAACATCCACGAAAGGAGCCGAGCAAATGACCGCGATAGTGCGTATCGATGACGAAGTCGTGGACGTGGACGAGTTCATTCGTCTTCTGAAACTGACCGGCCAGTTCGAGAGCCTGGTCGAGCAGATCGTGCGCGACAAGCTTACCGTCCATGCGGCGAAGAAGCAGGGCGTCGCCGTCAGCGCCGACGAAATCCAGCAGCGCGCGGACCAGTTTCGCCGCGTGCGCGGGCTGCATCGCGCGGCGGACATGAATCATTATCTCGACGCGCTGCACGTGAGCCTCGACGAATTCGAGGCGTTCATTACCGACGGGCTTTATCAGGAGAAGATGCTCGACGACATCGGTAACGACGCGGCGATCCATGATTACTTCGCGCTGAATTCACCGAAGTTCGACGCGATCGAAGTCAGCCATATCGTGCTCGATAGCGCAGGCAAGGCGAAGGAAATGATCTCGTACCTGCACGACGACCCCGACGCCTTCGGCGAGATGGCGCGCGAGCATTCGATTGCCGATACGCGCGAGTCGGGCGGCGTGATCGGCAAGGTACTGCGCGGTTCGCTGAAGCCCGATATCGAGGCGAAGATCTTCAATGCGGCGGTCGGCGATCTGCTTGGGCCGTTTCCGTCGGCCGACCGTTCGTGTTTCGAGATCTTCGCGGTTACGGCCAAATATCCGGCCACGCTCGATGCCGACGTGGCCACCGAAATCCGCCGTTTGCTGCGCGAGAGCTGGCTCATTGCCCGCGCCCAGGAACACGTGATCGAAGCGCGCTAGTGCCCGACTAGTGCCCGACTAGCGCCCGATAAAGCGAGGCTCACCGATACATGGACGCCCTCCAGACCGCGCCATCCGCGCCTTCCACCGCCGAATTTCTCGCTTCGGTGGAGATCCTGTCGCCGTTCTCGCGCGACGAAATCGAGCGGCTTGCCGAGTACGCGCAGGCAAGGTTCTATCCGTTTGGCGAAACGGTGTGCTCGGCCGGTGACGTGGCCGAAGGTCTCTATGTGATCCGCTCGGGCACGGTACGTATCTTCACCGAGGAGCACGGCAAGGAAACCAGCATGGGCGTGCGCAAGTCGGGCGAGATCTTTGCCGACATTGCGATGTTGCGCTCGTACGTTCACGAAGCGTCGGTACGTTCGTCGGGCAAGACCGAAGTGCTGTTCATTCCGCGCAGCGCGATCGAACCGGTGATGGCGGGCAACGCCGCCGCGTTGGCGTTCGTCGCCAGCTATGTGGCGATCAATTCGGCCGGGGGCTTCGTCGCGCAATTGTTCGATCTGCGCGGCAAGCTGGACAAGGCGGAACTCGAAGAGTACGTGCGCAGCGTCGGCGCAAAACGGGTCGCTGCCGGCAAGGAGATTCTGAAACAGGACGGCCGCGACGACAGGCGGCTTTATGTGGTGCGGCAAGGCCAGGTGCGCATCGTGCGGCAGGAGGAGGGCCACGACTATACGCTCGCGACGCTCGGCAAAGGGGAGATATTCGGCGAGAAGGCGTGCCTGATGCGCCAGGAACAGATGGCATCGGTCGTTGCAACCACCGACACGCGGCTGCTGGTCATTCCCGAGCGCACCGTTCATTTCATTCTCGAGCGCAATCCGAAACTGCGAGAAGTGCTCGACGAGCGCATCCGCTATGGCGACCGCGAATTACAGCGGCAAAAGCGGCTCGAACAGCGGCGCAAGCTGCCGTTGATGCTCGACCTGCAGAGCAAGCCGGAACTCGGCGAGAAGATCATCCGGCGTTTCGCGCTCGTCGAGCAGGCCGAGGAGATGGATTGCGGCGCCGCGTGTCTCGCGATGATCTGCCGCCATTACGGCATTCCGATGACGCTCGGCAAATTGCGCGAACTCGCGAACGTGACGACGCAGGGTGCGACGCTCGACAGCCTCGCGCGCGCGGGCGAGTCGCTCGGCTTCACGACGCGCGGCGTGCAATGCACGTTCGATTCGCTGCGCGGCTTCGATCTGCCGTTCATCGTGCATTGGGAGGGCTATCACTATGTGGTCGTGTACGGGCTGTCGAAAGACTATGTCTGGATGGCGGACCCGGCACTCGGTTTCAGAAAGCTGAGCGTCGAAGATTTCGAACGCGGGTGGAGCGGCACCTGCCTATTGTTTACCGGCGGATCGCAACTGCTGCAGATGTCGGCCGAGCGCTCGCCGTGGATTCGCTTTGTCGGCTATCTGAAGCCGTACCGCAAGATACTCGGCTATCTGTTTCTGGCGACCTTCGTGATTCAGGTGCTCGGCGTGATTCCACCGCTGATCATTCAGAACATTCTGGACGGCGTGATCGTGCATCAGAACGTCAGTCTGCTGCATATGCTGATCGGCGGGCTCATCATCTCCAATGTCTTCACGCAGCTGATGTCGACGATTCGCGCGTATCTGGCGAACTTCATGGTTCGCAACATGGACTTCGCGATGATGTCGCAGTTCTTCAAGCATACGTTGTCGCTGCCGTTCTCGTTCTTCGCGAAGCGCAAGACCGGCGATATCTTCGCGCGCTTTCAGGAAAACCAGACGATCCGCGCGTTCCTGACCGAATCCACCGTGACGACCGCGCTGAATCTGCTGATGATCTTCATCTACTTCACGATCATGTTCGTGTACAACGTGAAGATGACGCTGGTGTTGATCGCGTTCGTCATTCCGATCATGGGGCTCACGGTGATCGCGACGCCGAAGATCAAGGGCTACGCCCGCGAGGTCTTCACGGCGTCGACCGAGGCGAAGTCGTTCCTGATGGAAGCTCTGTCCGGCGTCGAGACCGTCAAGGGCATGGGCATCGAGCGGCCGGTACGGTTGCGCTGGGAGAAGAAATACGCAAAGGCGCTCGAATTGCAGTATCGCGCGCACGCATTCAATATTCTGGTCGGCTTCGGCAGTCAATTGCTGAATGCGGCAACGACGATTGCGATTCTTTGGGTCGGCGCGAATCTGGTACTCGCGCGTGAATTGACGATCGGTCAGCTGATCGCGTTCAATGCATTCATGGGCAGCGTATTGAGTCCGCTGATGGGTCTCGTCGGCTTGTGGAGCATGCTCAACGATGCGGGTGTCGCGATGGAACGGCTCGGCGATGTGCTCGATATCGAGCCCGAACAGAAGCCGCAGGATTTGCCCTCGCGCGTGATGCTGCCGGAGCTGCAAGGCGAGATCAGCCTGCAAGGCGTGTACTTCCGCTATGGCGAAGAGGATTCCGCTTATGTGCTGGAGAACATCAGCTTCGATATCAAGCCGGGTGAACTGGTCGCGATCGTCGGGCGCAGCGGGTCGGGAAAAACCACGCTCGCGAAGCTGCTGGTTGGCTTCTATCAGCCGAGCGAAGGGAAAATAACGATCGACGGCTATGACTCCGGCGTGATCGACAAGACTTATTTCCGCGCGCAAATCGGCTACGTGATGCAAAGCAATCTGCTGTTCTCGGGCACGATCGCCGAGAACATCGCAAGCGGGGACGACGCGCCGGAGCGCCGCCGCATCGAGGAAGTCGCGAAAATGGCCGACGCGCATGGCTTCATCAGCAAGATGCCGCTCGGTTATGAGCAGATCGTCGGCGAGCGCGGCATCGGTTTGTCGGGCGGTCAAATCCAGCGGCTTTGCATTGCGCGTGCGTTGTATCACGATCCGCGTCTGCTCGTGTTCGACGAGGCGACGTCGGCGCTCGACTCGCAATCGGAAAGCAATATTCTCGGCAATATGCACGACATCCTGAAGGGCCGCACGGCGGTGATCATCGCGCATCGGCTCAGCACGATCATGCGCGCGGACAAGATTCTCGTGCTGTATGAAGGCGCGATCGTCGAACAGGGCCGTCACGAGGAGCTGATCCAGCGCGGCGGCATGTACTATCAGCTCGTGCAGAAACAGTTGAGTGCATCATGATGAAGATACTCGACCAGATTGAAGAGGCGAGTCCCGCGATATCGTACGCGGGACTGATCGAGCGGATCGAGATCCTGCGCTCCACGTTGCGCTGGTCGTCGCGGCTCGAACGCGCCGATATCGAGAAGCTGCTGAGGCAGGCCACGTCGTTGCGCGACGAAGTGATGCAGCTTTCGCACAAGGAGCGCTTCGTGCAGGCGGCCACCGCGGGCGAGCCGCAGACGAGCGCGGAGCAATCGCGCGGTGCGCGCCGCAAGGCACTACTCGAACGCAGCTTCATTTTCGAGGGCACGTTCGGCGACAACCCGCGTTTGCTCGAATCGCTCGAAATCGCGGAAAAAGCGGCGCCAACCGATTTGCCGGTGTTGATCGATGGAGAAAGCGGCACCGGCAAGGAGCTGATGGCGAAAGTGATTCACGCGAATGGCTCGCGTGCGGACAAGCCGTTCGTTTCGGTGAACTGCGGCGCGATTCCGGAAAATCTGCTCGAATCCGAACTTTTCGGGCATCGCAAGGGCGCATTCACCGGCGCGTCGAGCGACCGCAAGGGAAAATTCGAAAGCGCGCATACGGGCACGATCTTTCTCGACGAAATCGGCGAGTTGCCGCTCGCGGGCCAGGTCAAGCTGCTGCGTGTGCTCGAGGCGCACGAGATTCAACGCGTCGGCTCCGACGAAACGATCGCGGTCGATACGCGCATCGTCGCGGCGACCAATCGCAATCTGCGCAAGCTCAGCGAGGAAGGCCGGTTTCGCGAGGATCTGTTCTACCGGCTCAGCGTGATTCACGTGACGTTGCCGCCGCTGCGCGAACGGCGCGACGAAATTCCGTTGCTGATTGCGTGGTTCTGCGACGAAGCGGCGGGCACGCTGAAACGCCGGCCAGTCAGGTTGACGCCGCGTTTGCGGGACTTTCTATTGAGCTACGCGTATCCGGGCAACATTCGCGAATTGCGCAACGTGATGTACCGCATCTCGTGTCTGGCTGCAGACATGGCCGACATCGAGCATTTGCCGCTCGATATGCGACCCGCCGCACCCGGTTCCGCGGCGGCGCAGGCGGAGGGCGGACAGGCGAGCGGCGAGCAGCCGATCAGCGTCGCGAATCTGATGTCGTTGAGCGACGCGAAGCGGGCGGCTAGCGACGACGCCGAGAAAGCGTTCCTCGAACGCGGACTGCGTGAAGTCAGCGGGACCGTCGCCGAACTGGCGCGGCGCATCGATATGAATCGCTCGCACTTGCAGATGCTGCTGAAAAAGCACGGCCTGCACTCGAAGGATTTCCGCAATCGCAATGCGCCGCCCACGAAGAACGGCGCGAACGAGCGCGACGAGGAAGACGACGAAGGCTGAGTGAAGGACCACTGAACGCTCGCTGAAACGCGCGCCTGAAGATCGTCAAGGCGCCGGGTTCAGCAAGGTCTTGTCCGCCGCATTCGGGTCCTGCGCTTCGACGACCACTGCGGTGATGTTGTCGCGCCCGCCGCGCGCGAGCGCGAGGTCGACGAGTTCGCAACTTGCGTTTTCGCGCTCCGCCGTGGTCAGCACGGCGGCGATCTCGTCGTCGCTCAGTTCGTTGCTAAGACCGTCGCTGCACAACAGGAACACGTCGCCGTCGGCGACTTCGATCGCGTCGTCGTCGAGTTCGAGCGAATCCGTTGCCCCGACCGCGCGCGTGATCATGTGCTGCGCGGGATGATGGCGCGCCTCTTCGTCGGTGATGACGCCGAGCGAGCGCAGCTCCTCGACCTGGCTGTGATCGCGCGTCAGTTGCCGCAATTGCCCCGCGCGGTACAGGTAGATGCGGCTGTCGCCGGCCCACACGTAGCCGCAGAAGCGATCGCATGCAAGCAGCACGACCACGGTGCTGCCGATGCGCTGCACCTGGCGGCGCGCGGCTTCGTCGCGCAATTGACGGTTCGCGGTTTGCAGACGCGTGCGTACATCGGCGATCAGCATTCTGAGGCCGTGCGGCGCCGCCAGCTGAGTCAACGCGTCGATCACGGTGCGGCTGGCAACGTCGCCGACCGCGTGACCGCCCATCCCATCGGCGACAGCCCAGCGTCCCGCTTCGGGTTCGTCGAGGCAGGCATCTTCGTTGATTTCGCGGACCCGTCCCGTGTCGGAACGCGCGGACGACGTCCAGCGAAATTGGCTCTCGCATGTCACAACGGCTACACCATATCGTTTCGGTTGCGTGCGTCCGGAGACACGGTGAGGTTCGCGTTCGCGCCGGTGTTGCGTACGTCGACCGACTGGAACTGGTTGATCATTTGGTTAGCATAGAAGTTGTTGGAGACCTCGTACAGATTGACCACCGGCCCAATGCTCGGCGTTTGCGGCACGTACGGCTGAATCCAGCCATAGATCCATGGCGCGCCGCCGCCACCGCGAATCGCCGCCATCGCTTTGCGATCGAGCGCGAGGTTCAGCGAGAGGTCGTTCAATTTGATGCAGGACATGTCGTTCTCCGGTTGGCCGCGTGCGCAATGCGCGCGGCTGAATGGACTCTGCACCCAACGCTGCAAAGGTCATGCCAATCGGGGGCGGATTCGACGCGAAGCCCGCGGCGCATTGACTGGCGCGGCTTGCGCGGCTTTACCACGAACGCGGTCGACGCGATCGGTCGGCTCGCGGCCAACAAGCCCACGTTCGAACAGGTGTGAGACCCAACACATTCGGCGGGGTCCCACGGGTTCTCCATTCAGTTGAAATCAACTCGCGACACGACTCGCAAATGAGCGTCGCACACCAACAGATCAGCGCGATTTCTGTTGGTCCCGTCCTGACATCTTCCTCTTCAGAAAACCGCTCGATCGGCCGTCAACCCTGTAAACAGGGGTTTTCCGGCGCCTGGCCCGGATGATGCACAAGCTGTCGCAACAGTGTTGGAAATGCGAACGAGGCCAGCCATGAACACCCAAACGCTCGATACACGCGACGACGACCCGCAATCCGCAGCCGCTTGCGACACCGCATCATCGACGATCGATCTGCCGATCGGCGCGCACCTGGTCACGCAACGCAACGGCTACGAACATCACGGCATCTATGTCGGCAATGGCCGCGTCGTGCACTACTCGGGCTTTGCGGCCTCCGCGCATCCCGGACCGGTCGAGGAAGTCGAACTCGCGCGCTTCGCCGCCGGCCATTCGCTGTCGGTTCGCGCCACGCCGAGCGCGATCTACGTCGGCGCCGATGCGGTGCGCCGCGCGCGCTCCCGCCTCGGCGAAAACCGCTATCGCCTGCTGACCAACAACTGCGAACACTTCTGCGCGTGGTGTCTGCTCGGCGAAAGCCGCAGCGAACAGGTGCATTGCTGCTTGCGCCATCCGAGCACGGGCATGCGCGCACTGCTGTGCCTCGTGAAGGCGTTTGTCGAGAGCGGGGCGAGGAACGAACACCGCGTGGCGCAACTCGCGCAAGTCGCGTGAACGCAGCGCGTCGGGAACGGGACGATTCGAGGAGAACATCATGGTAGCCGCAGAAAAAAGCTTGCACTGGGCCGTCGACAAATGGCTCGCGCCCACGCCGTCGATGCCCGCGCGCGTGGTGCGGTTCTGCCATCGCGCGTCGCAACAGCAACGCTATGTATGTGTGCAGGCGTTGAAGCCGGCAGGATTGCTGTCGATTTTCTTCTTCCGCCACGGCGACGGATCGTGGAACGTGTTCCCGCCGCAAGCCGAGCGGCCCGCGATGAACGGGTATTGCCGCACGGCCGCGTAGAAACTCATGCGTGACCCGCCGTGGCCGCTTCCGTGGCAAGCCACTGACTGAACAGCAACATCGCCGGCGTCATCGGCTTGCCCTTCAGGCAGGTCAGCCAGTAACTGCCCGCCTTGACCTCGACGTCGAACGGGCGCACCAGACGCCCGGTATTGATCTCCCTTTCGAACATCAACGCAGGCACGAGCGCGATGCCCGCGCCCTGTATCGCCGCTTCCACCATCAACCGCGACGAATCGAACACCGGTCCGCGCACCGGCCGCGGCGCGATGCCCGCGGCCGCGAACCAGTTCATCCAGTCGTCCATGCGGTACGAGCGCAGCAGCGTTTCGTTGGCGAGATCGTCGGGCCGCGCGAGGCGCGCGGCGATCTCGGGCGTGCAGAGCAGCGCGAGCGGCGCGTCGAGCAGTTTGGTGGCGAGCGAGCCGGGCCAGGTGCCGTCGCCGAAACGGATCGCGAAATCGAGGCCCTCGGTCGCGAGGTCGACGAGGTTGTTATTGGTCAGCAGCCGCAGCTCGACGAACGGATGCGCGTCGCGAAACGACTTCAGGCGCGGCATCAGCCAGCCGAGCGCGAACGTGCCGACCACACCGACCGTCAGCACCTCGTGAAAATGCCCGCCGTCGAACTGCTTGAGCACCGCCTCGATACGATCGAACGCGTCGGACAGCACGGGGCGCAGCGCGAGCCCTTCGTCGGTCATCGCGAGGCCGCGCGGCAAACGCTTGAATAGCGCGGTGCCGAGCCGCTCCTCCAGCGAGCGGACCTGCTGGCTGACCGCGGCTTGGGTCACGTTCAGCTCTTGCGCCGCGCGCGTGAAGCTCAGATGCCGCGCGGACGATTCGAACGCGCGCAGCGCGTTGAGCGGAAGATACGGTCTCATGGTGCAGATACAAGATTTTCTTGTGAGTGGGCTAACTTATCACCATCGGCCCACTTCGCCGACTCCCTGTCTCTTATTCGCTAGTCGAATTGTGCGACACTGGGGCCACATCGACGGGGGCAATCGCATGCCCGGCGCCGCGCCAGACGCGCGATGGCGAGTCGGCAATGAAGAGCCGGCAATTGTGAGCAACGGTGAACGGCCGCCACGGATTGCCTCGATGTAGGTGGTGAGAAGTTGACTGTCCAGATGGAATGCTCGACATGTTCTGCCGACGTTCGTCCAGGTAAGCCGTCGGCTTGTGCAACCTTGCATCATTGCCCTCGATCGGGAGTCCGCTATGTCCGTGTATGTTCTGGCCTTGCTGATTGGCGTCGTCGCCGGCCTTCGCTCGATGATCGCCCCCACCGCCGTCAGCTGGGCCGCGCGTCTGGGATGGCTGCCGCTGCAAGGCACGTCGCTTGCCTTCCTCGGCTTCGCGGCCACGCCGTATATCTTCACCGTGCTGGCGGTCATCGAACTGATCACGGATCAATTGCCCGAAACGCCGAGCCGCAAGGTGCCGCTGCAGTTCGGCGCGCGAATCGTGCTCGGTGCGCTGAGCGGCGCGGCGATTAGCGGCGCGCATGGCGGCCTGGCGGGGGGCATGATCGTCGGGGTGGTGGGCGCGGTGGTCGGCGCGGTAGGCGCGGTGATCGGCACGCTCGGCGGCGCGAAGGTGCGCAGTTCGCTCGCCAGCATGTTCGGGCGCGATGCGCCCGCGGCGTTGATCGAGGACGTGGTCGCGATCGTCGCGGCTGCGTTGATCGTCGTATCGTTGCACGGGTTCTGACACGAACGCAAAAACGCGGCGGGACGCTTTGCGCGTCGCCGCCGCGTTCGGTCGCTGCCCGCAGCTTATTGAACCCGGGCGATTCGCGCGGCCGTCGTGACTTGCGTGACCGGCGCCGCCGCCGTCGAACTCGCCGCCACGGGCGGCATCAGCTTGCCTTGCACGAGCAGTTGAAGCGTCTTCACGACCAGAATCGCGATGATCGCGTTCGCCACCACGAACAGAACCGGTGCCGCGAATTCGATCGGACCCGTCGCGCCGCGTTCGACGAGACGCAGGGCCATCGTCGGCAACGCCGCTACGCCGAAGCTGAACGCCCAGTAGCCGGGCACGAATGCCTGTTGGCGGATCCACGGCAGCAAACGCAGCAGCATCAGCGCCTGATAGAGACCGTAGCCGAGCAGCGCGTAGGCGAACAGGTCGGGCGTGCCGCTGGTGAGGCTCAAATACGCGACACCACCGACGACTGGCGGCGCGAGTTGCACGCCGAGGGTCGGGCGCAGCGCTTCGGGCAGCGGTTCATGCACGGCGGCGCGATGCAGGATCATCGATTCGAGCGCGAGCCACGCCAGCATGCCGCCGCCGAAAAACAGCTCGCCCAGTTGATGGAAGCCGAATGCGGCCGAGCTCGCCGCCGCGACGAAGCCCGCTCCGACCGTCGGCAGATAGATCGCCGGCGTGGTCAGTTCGGGCTTGCGGCCGCCTTGCCACAGCTTGCCCTGTAGATGGACGCCGAGCCCAAGTTGCGCGATCGCCGCGATGCCATACAGCGTCAGCGCGAGGGTATGCGCGTACGGCTGCAGCAGTTGCGCGGCAAGCAGCGTTGAGATCGGCGCGAGCGCGACGAACGAAGACTGCACCGGATGATTCAGTTCGGCGCGTGCGTCGTCGGTCCGTGCGAACCACTTGTGCGCGTAGGCGAACAGAATGATCGCCCAGACGGCGAGCGCCGCGATCGTCACCACGCTGCCGGCGACGGCCGGCAAGTGCCACAGGCGGATTGCGACGCGCCACAGGTTGGCCAGCGCCAACGAGCCCACCGCGATGCTCAAGAAGCCAGCGGGAACCGCACCACGATTGCTGTTCATGACGACCTCCGAAAGTTGCGTCGCGCTGCGGGTTGCTGGCCATGCGCGATCGATGGCCCACTGTAAAAGGCCACGGAGAATCGCAGAACGCTGCAAACGCTCGACAAATGGCGCGAGCGTCTCAAGCTGTGTTTTAGCGGGGGAAAGGGGCAGAGAAGGCGGGGGGAGGAAGGGCGGCCGTCAACCGCCCATGCGCACCAGCATCGCCAGCAGCTGGTCGAACGAAAGCGGCTTGCGCGCGTAGGCAAAATGTGGATTCGGCTGCACCGGAATGTCCGATGCGGCGCTGCACAGGATGATCGGAATCTCGCGCAGCTCTGGGTCCTCATACAGCGTCGTGCACAACTGGAGGCCCGACATGACCGGCATCATGCAATCGGACACGATGATATCGGGCCGGCTCGAACGGACCAGTTCGAGCGCGACGGAGCCGTTCGACGCCGTCCGTACCGCATAGCCGTGTCGTTCCAGCAGCAGCCGCCACACCGTGAGGATGTCGAACTCGTCGTCCACCACCAGAATGGTTTTCATGGGCGGCTAGGTTTTTCGCCCCAATTGCAGCGTGGCCGACAGGCCCGGCGTCGATTGGATGCCGGCGGCGCCGGGCGAGCCGTCGATCACGTCGAGTCCTTGCGACGAAATCGACAGTTCGCGCAGTGACGTGTCGTGCGCGCTTTCGCGTTGCTTCACCACCGAAATCACGCGCCGCAGTCCGCCTTCGGTCTCGGCGTAGCGCAGCAGCACGAGGTTTTCGGTCAGCGCCGACACGCGCACGGCCTTCGCGTGACCCGGATCGCTGTACAGCGGCAGCTCCTCCGTGACGAGCGTCGTGATGGCCGCTTCGCGCAACTGATGCAGCAGTGCGTTCAGGAACAGGTCGAAGCGCTCGGTACGCAACGCCGAATCGCGAAAGCCCTCGACGCCGTCGATCACGATGCGCGTCGCGCTGGTCTGCTTGACGGTGGCGAGCGCTTTCGACGCGATTTCATCGACCGCGAGTTCGATCGCCGGGTGCCAAAGCACCATCAGACGACCGTCCTGCCACGCATCGGCAAGCGCGATCGACACCGCTTCGGCCTTGCCGATGAGTCTCTGCGGACTCTCGTAGAAGCCGAGATACACGCAACGCTCGCCGCGTGCGAGACCGGCCGCGAGGAACTGCAGGCACAGCAGCGTCTTGCCGACGCCCGACGGACCGATCAGCGTGGTCGTCGCGCCTTGCGCGAAGCCGCCGCCGAGCAGGTTGTCCAGGTGCAGCAAGCCGAAGCCGAGCCGTGCTTTCAGATCGACGGGGCCCGCTTGCTCCGCGCACTGCGCTTCGAGGCGCGGGAACATCAGCAGCCCGCTGCCGGCGATGCGGAAGAAGTGCTTGCCCATCAGATGATCGCGCGCGCGCATCTTGTGCACTTCGATTTCGCGCGCGCGCCGCATGCCGTCGTGATAGCTGTTCAGCTCGATCAGACCGTCCACCAGCGTGTGCTCGGGATGCGACTCGTTGCCCGACAGCGGCGCGAGCAGCAGTGTCGTGCAGTCCATCGCGGCGACCAGCGCGTTCAGCTCGTGGATGAACTTCGACAGCGACAGCTCGGTTTCGCTGAATTCGCGCGCGCTGCGAAAGCCGTCGATGATCATCAGGCTCGGCCGGTAGTCGTAGATGCTCGACGCGATCAGCTTCAGGAAACCGTCGAGGCCGTCCTGCATCAGCTCGTGATAGCCGGACACGAACAGCATCTGCTGCGCGACCGCGGCTTCGTCGAAAAAGCTCAGGCCTTTCAGGTGACCGAGCAGCTTGTCGTGCGATTCGGCGATCAGCGTCATGTACAGCACTTTCTCGCCTTGCCGCACCCGATGAAAACCGATCTGGCTCGACAGGATCGTCTTGCCGGCGCCGGCCATGCCCTCCAGTAGATAGACGCCACCGCTCACCAGACCGCCGCCGAGGATCTCGTCGAAACCGGGCACGCCGGTTTCGACATTGCGTCGGGCCGCGTCAGGTCGCGCCGCGTCAGGCCGGGCCGCGTTAGGTCGCGCCGCGTCGGACGGGCGGGACGTGTTGGATGCGTCGGTAGTCATTGTCGATGTGTCGTTCAAAGTGCAAGCGACGGCCTGGTCGTAACCGTCCTGTGCTCAAATCCGTTGGGGCAGCAATCCCCATTCCCGGTCGCGAGCGACAGTGTCCCGCGGCGTGAAATGCGGGGAGTCTATCCGGCAACGCTTGCCCGGCGAACGGCGTGTGCTCGACATGGCGGCGTGAGAGGGCGAAAAAGGCCGGCGGCGAGGAGCCGGTGCATGCGGTATGAGGGGGAGTGAAGTGCGGTGGCCGGTCGAACTTGCAAACCGATGCAATGAAACGGAAAGGCGAGCACTTCGCTCATACGGCGCCGCAGGCTTCGGTCGAGGCTGCCGATCAGATAGGTCAGGTGCAGGTTCGAACGACGGCTGCGAGCGGCGCCGGCTTCGGCGGACGGCTTCTGATGCTGGTTCATGGTGTACCGGGTGACGCGCCTCGCCGTATACAATTCGGCAGCGCCTGATCCCAGCGGGCTTTCACCCGCCTATTTGCCAACCGATCCAACCCATGCCGAATCCGACCCGGGCCTTTCTTCTCGGCCCGCTCCTGAAAGGCGTTTCACGCTCCTTCTATCTGACGCTGCGCGTGCTGCCCATCGGCATGCGCGATCCGATCGGCCTTGCGTATCTGCTCGCGCGCGCGGCCGATACGATTGCGGACACCTCGCTGATCGCGCCGGGCCAACGCCTCGAATTGCTGCTCGCGTTGCGCGATCAGGTCAATGGCGTGGCCGTCGACAGCGCGCCGTTCCAGCGCATCGCCGCGGAAGTCGCGGGTCAGCAGGCGCAGTCGGATGAAAAGCTGCTGCTCGAATCGTTGAGCCCCGCGCTCGACGTGCTCGCGCAACTGAGCGAGTCCGACTGCCACTCGGTGCGCGCGATCGTCACGACGCTGACCGAGGGCATGGAATTCGATCTACGCACGTTCCCCGACGAACGCTCCGGCCAGATCGCGGCGCTGCGCGAATACGACGAACTCGATCGCTATACGTATCTGGTCGCGGGCTGCGTCGGCGAGTTCTGGACCACGATGACTTACGCGCACATGCCGGGCACGCTGAAAGAACAACCCGACACGATGAAGCAGCGTGGCGTGCGTTTCGGCAAGGCATTGCAGATGACCAACGTGCTGCGCGATTGCGGAAAAGATTTGCGCATCGGCCGCTGCTATCTGCCGCAGAGCATGCTCGAGCGCCACGGTCTGAGCGCGCGCGATCTGCTGCAACCGGCCAATTCGATGCGCGCGCGGCCGCTGCTCGTCGAACTGCTGCGCAAGACGCTCGATCATTTCCGCGCGGCGCTCGCCTATACGCTCGCGATTCCGGTGAGCGCGGTGCGCTTGCGGCTCGCCTGCCTGTGGCCGATCCTCATCGGCCTCGACACCTTACTGCTGCTCGCGGATAACGACGCGTGGCTCGATCCGGCGAAAGTGTCGAAGGTGACGCGCCATGACGTGTATCGGATCATCGCGTCATCGCTGCTGCTGGTGCCGTCGAATGCGCTGGTGCGCCATGCGATCAATAGCCGCATCGCGCGGATCGAAACTCGGCTGTAGGCGTAAACGCCTACGGTTGCGCTCACAGTCACGCGCATCGAATAAAACTGAATCGCTTCAATGCACTACGAATCGCCCGCAGTAGCCGCGATTTATTCTGGATCATTGAATCTTCAACAATCGGGAAAGCCCCAGGCCACTGCATTCGCGCTTCACGTTAGTCTCTTCGAAAAGGAGACGACCCATGCGACAAGCGTTCAATATTGCGTTGGTGCTTTTGCTTGGCTATCTGATGGCGGATCGGGCGTTGATGCGTGCGCAGGCGGGCGAGGTCGGCACGATTACGTGTCACCAGGGCGCGGCGCTCGTCAAATCGGACGCGTTGAAAAAGGGCTTTGGTGACGCTGGCGCGAGCGCGCAGAGCGAGAGCTTCCTGTCGAGTTGCCTCGTGACCGGGCGCGGCCAGGTCGGCGATCTGATCGCACGCGACTGAGCGCGGGCAGCTGAGAATTCATCGCGGCGCACGCAGAGCGGTGCGAAAAAGCGCCCAGACCGTGAAGGCCTGGGCGAAGTCATCGGGAGCCCGATGACGGAGGTAACCACATACGAACTGGCCCGCGCTCGGAGATACCCGAGTCGCGGGCCAGTTCATTTGAATCGGGGTGCGCGTCGCAAGGACGCGCTATTTGGAAGTGCTCGCGGTTCGTTTCGCCGTAGGGCTTCGTGGCCATACAGCTGCGCTTGACGAACCGCCTGCCACCTACCGCTTACTGACCGAAGTAGACCGACTTCGGGCCACTCGTCGGAGCCGCATGGCTCGTTTGCGACGTACCGCTCACCACACCACCGAAGCCGGTAGCGGCTTGACCGACGCCGTTTTGCGCGTCGACGCGGGCTTGCGCAGCCTGGATGTCAGCCGGGTAGTGCGGGTCGGCGTGACCAGGTTGATAGCCGGCCTTTTCCAGTTGGATCAGCTCGGCGCGCACTTGAGCGCGGGTCACGGGCTGGTTGGCTTGCGCGAACGCGGCGACCGGAGCGGCGACAGCGACGGCGATGACAACGGCTTGAATCAGCGATTTCATGATACTTACCTCCAGTTCAGGGTTTTATCTTGCTGCGAACTTGCTTGTTCGTAGTCAGTGATTGCATTGTAATTTGGCGAACTGGACAGAGTAACTCGTGAGATAGGTAATATTTGTTGCGAAAATTGATATAAAGCGACGGAACTTTTAGGGTTAACGCGTAGACGTGTGTCCGGTGTCACAGGAAATGAAAACTATGCGAGGTCGGGGAACGACTGCTGCCACAGTTCGTGATTGATCCGGGCGGTCGACATCCCTTGCGGGAGTAAGGTGGTCCGCGATTGCGTCAAATCGACCCCAAGCCGACCGTGAACCCATCACCACATATTCGGCAGTTTCCAAACTACAGCGGCCATCCATTCCTGCCAGTCGCTCGGCGGGTCATCGGCCCTGAGCGGACGACCGGAAGTACAGGCGTTCCCTTCAGTTAAAGTATCTGCGTCTGTTGCCGATATGCCGTGTGAGTGCCGACCCGTCAAGAGCTCTAAGCAGCCCTGTTTTATAAACATTCCGGTACCGATCGATAGGCGTCGTCGATGACAAAAGATCGGCCGGCAGCGAGAAAGATTTGCGATGAAATGCGCAGCGGCATGCCGGGCTTCGTCACAACTTACCGCTGCAGGGACGCCGCCATGGTTATGCAAGTGATTCGACCGCGATGAAAGTTTCACCGGTTTGCCATCGAATGCGCCCATAGCCTCTGCCGAGGGCCGCCCAATCCAAGCCGAACCTGAAAAAGTGAACCCCACGTGCGACAAACTGAGTTTGGCTCCTTGCTGTCGGTCTTGGCCTGTTTCATTCTTTTCTCGTTGTGCGGTTGCCATCAGCGAGACCACGATTCTTCGAACACGAGCGGGCCGGCCAGTACCACCATCACCGCCTTGATCTGGGCTCCTGACTGGCCGGAAGAAATGCTTCAGATTGCTGCCGAATTCAGCAAGCTGAATCCGGACATACACGTGGATGTGCAGTTCATGATTGGCAATTCGGTGGAAGAAAATATCAAGCCGCGGATCGCCTCCGGCAACTTGCCCGATCTGGTGAGTATCAACCCGAATGCCTACGCGGCCGACCTGGCCGATCAAGGGCTCCTCGCCGACGTTAGCAAGACATCCGCCTGGAACAACATGCTCGATCCTCTCAAAAAGGACTGGACCAGTCGCCAATCCAGGCACTTTGGAATAGCGGGGGGAATGGCTACGACTTTGATCTATTACAACGAGGACATGTTTGCGAAGGCGGGGATCAGGGAACTGCCGACCAATTTCAACGAATTCCTGGCGGTTTGCGAACAGCTCAAACGTGCGGGCTATACGCCAATAATGTGGAACGGCGGCTTCCCAAATATGCTCGGCAACGGCCCCTTCAGTTCAGGCTTTGCTAACAATGTGGTTGCGCGCGAGCCAGACTGGAAGGACAAAATCAGCGATGGCACGCTGGATTTGAACACCCCCGAGGTAGCGGATATTTTCGCCAGGATCAGGCTGATGCCGGAACGGGGTTTCGTACAGGAATCGTTCATGACAACTGGCTACGATGATGGCATACGGCTATTCAAGGAGGGCAAGGTCGCAATGGCTTTTCACGGTAGTTGGGCAGCCGGTCTGTTGCTGCACGGCAATCCCTTTGAAGTTGGCGTGCTCATCCCGCCCTGGAACGCGCCAGGCGAGCAGGTGGTGCCCGTGATCGGCAGCGAAACCGGGTTTGCGGTGTCGGAAACGCCCAACAAGGCCGCGGCAATGCGTTTTCTCGAGTTCGTCGCTGGGCAGGGGTTTTCCATCCTCCAGATCAAGCGCCAGAACATTTCCCCATTCAAGCAGTTCCCGGGCATGGTGGTGAGCGATCAGAAGATTGTCGACTACACGAACATGGTCAGTCGCTACGCTGTGACCGGCAGCCCGTACTATTCGTTTCTACCTTCCAATTCCATCGAGCGCTTGCATCGATTGATACAGGATGTGCTGTTCAGGAAAATCACGCCAATGCAGGCTGCAAAACTCCTGGACGAGTCTGTTAAGAATGAAGCGAAGATGCACTACAAATGAGCCCACTGATCGCCTGGCTGCGAAGCGCATTCGCCTACTTCTCGTTGGATCTGCTGCGCCGGGTCGAAATTCGCTACCGGCTGATAACCGCGTTTATCCTGCTTTCGCTGATACCGATACTTGTCTCCAGCTACATATCGTATGTGGAGTCAACAGCAGAGTTCAAGCACAAAGCGGAGATATTTTCCAAAGAGGTAGTCAAACAGGTATCCAAAAACATCTCGTTGCGGATGGAGCAGATCGAGACGGAGAGCAGCCTTCTGGTGCTCTCCGATCAGGTTCAAGACGCGCTGACCCGCGTCGCACACGGCAATGAAAAGGAGCAGAGCGAAGCTCGCCAGGATCTGACCCGACTGCTCCTGGAGCACTACGGCGCGGTTGATTTCATCAACCAGAAATATTTGCTCGACAAGGACAACCGGATCACGGACACCCAGGCGTTCGCGCAATTGACGCGAAGTGTGGTGCATCTGGTCCAACAGGCTCCCGATCGAAATGGCCGGCCTTACTGGGGCAGCTATGACAACGGGGCCGGTCAGCAAGATCTCGGGATGGTGCGCGCCATCATCGACAAGAGCGACAATCGACAGATCGGTAATCTGGTTCTAGTGATTCGCCCCGAGTATTTCTCATCGATTTTCAATGACGTCGCCGTGGGCAGTGGAACGGAGATCTATGTACTTGACGCCAGCAGCGACAAGCTGATTGTTCGTGCCGACGGCTCTTCAATGAGCACCGACGGAAAGGCTGAACCGGGTCTGCTCGAAAGAATCACAAACGCCGATCCGCACGGCGAGCCAAATGGCTTCGTCGACTTCCATGGCAAGAATGGCGACCGATATCTCGCTGCATACACGGGTATCGCCGGCACAAAATGGTTTGTGGTCAGTACGATCCCGGAGAAGAAGTTGACGGCGGAGGCACAGTCCGTACGCGATCAGATCATACTGGTGGGCATTTCGGGGTTTCTGCTTTCGATCTTCCTCGCCAACTTCATTTCACACAGCATCTCTGTACCGCTCAAAGATCTGGTGCGAAGGATGGACGACACCGGTAGCGATGCAGGCGCAGAGGCGGAGGCATCGGTGGACGCGCGCAGTGAGATTGGCGTAAAGGATGAATTGGGCAGATTGGCGCACAGGTTCGAACGAATGAGTGCGGCGATCGGGCAGAAGATCCAGAAGATCAACGAGATCAACGCTACCTTGGAGCAGACGGTCATCGAGCGAACGGCCGAGCTCGTCGCCAAAGAGCAGGAGTCGCGCACGTTGATCGAGAATTCACCTGACACGATCACGCGCTACGACCGGGAGCTGCGCCGCACCTACGCCAATCCGGCTTTCTGTGTCTCGGCGGCCCGCAGCCTTCGCGAATCGCTCGGCAAACGGCCCTCAGAGATACCGGGCGGTGCTAACGCGCTGGCTTACGAGAAGAAGATCAGCGAAACCATTGCAACCGGGAAAAGTCGCCAATTCGAACTGAGATGGCTCAGTAAGGACGGACAGGAACAGTGCAGCCATATCAGGCTCACTCCAGAGATCGACGCGTCGGGCGAGGTGAACTCCGTGTTGGCGGTCGGTCGTGATTTGTCGGACCGGATGGCATTCGAGGCAACGATATGGAAACAGGCTAATTACGATGCGCTGACCCATCTCCCGAACCGCCAGATGTTTCATGCCCGTCTCGAGCACGAAGCCGGCGTGTCCCATCGCTCCGGGCGGCCGATGGCCTTGATGCTGATCGATCTCGACCGCTTCAAGGAGGTCAACGACTCGCTCGGACACGATATGGGCGACATCCTGCTGATCGAGGCCGCGAGGCGCATTACCTCGTGTGTGCGTGAATTCGACACGGTCGCTCGACTTGGCGGTGACGAGTTCACGGTGATTCTGCCCGAGTTGGACGACACCGGGAGCATCGAGCAGATCGCGAAGACGATCATCGCCGCGCTGGCCCAACCCTTCAAGCTTGGTCCGGACGAGGCTTTCATTTCTGCGAGTGTCGGAGTCACGCTTTACCCTGACGACGGGACAGAACTGGATGTTCTTTTCAAGAATGCCGACCAGGCCATGTACGCGGCCAAAGCCGCGGGGCGCAACCGTTTCCACTACTTTACGCCCGAGTTGCAAGTGGCGGCAGAAAAGCGCCAGCGTCTCACGAGCGATCTACGTACCGCCCTGCAAGTCGAACAGTTCCGTGTTTATTACCAGCCTATCGTCAATCTGGCGACTGGCGAAATTTACAAAGCTGAAGCGCTAATTCGCTGGCTGCACCCTGTGCGCGGCACGATCAGTCCATTGGATTTCATCGCATTGGCCGAAGACACGGGGCTCATCGTTCCGATCGGCGATTGGGTGTTCAAACAGGCCGTGCGCCAGGCGCATCAATGGCGCCGACGATTTCATCCATCGTTTCAGATCAGTGTCAACATTTCACCGGTGCAGATTCGCCAGGACAATCTGGTGTGTATCCAATGGTCGGAATACCTCATTCGGCAAGGCATGCCTAGACAGAGCGTGGCAATTGAAATAACCGAAGGGCTGTTACTGGACGCCGAATTGAACGAGAAGTTGCTGAGTTTCCGCGAGGCAGGAATCGGGATTTCGATCGACGACTTCGGGACCGGTTACTCGTCCTTAGCCTATCTGAAGCGCTTCGACATCGATTATCTCAAGATCGACCGTTCATTCGTACAGAACCTCGGTTTCGACGGCGGCAATCAGGCGCTCTGCGAAGCAATGGTCATGCTCGCTCACAAGTTGGGATTGCAGGTTATTGCCGAGGGGGTCGAGACGACGGATCAACGTGATTTTCTCGCCGCCGTGGGTTGTGACTTTGCGCAAGGCTTTTTGTATTCGGAGCCGGTTCCGCCTGATCAATTTGAGGAGCGGGTGTGGCCGACAGCCAGGCGCGCGTCTTGAACCAGTCAGCAACGTGTTCAACCGCTACGTCAAGTTTCCCCAATATCCGAAAGCTCAATTCGGCGACCTCGGCAGCCGCTGGTTTTAGCTCTGGAACGACGGCCACAGCCATACCGGCACTAGCAGCCGCGTGGGCACCGTTATCGCTATCTTCAAAGGCTAAACAAGCATCTACCGGCAGGGCTTGCAGACAAATTCAGCTCCATCCGGAAACCGGCGACCAGTTGAGCGCGTAACGATCCCGCCGCTACGCCCGGCGAGTTCTGGTTTCAGTTTCTCAACGGACTGCGGTTCTAATCCATGGGATTGAACAGCGCAAAGTTCATCCCAACCGCCCGCATTAATGCAATTCTGCCAGGCAAATATGCGCGGGTAAAACCTGCCGTACCGATGCTACTATGTCCAGCATAGCGTCATTCGGGAAAATAAAATGATTTACTGTGTGCAGTTCGAGGACAACGAGGCGATTGCCTCTGCTCGTGCGGAAAATATGAAACTCCATCTGGCGTTTCTTCAAAAAAACAAGGCGGCGTTTCTGCAGGCCGGACCGCTGATCGACACGGCTGACGGCACCGGTGCAGGCGGCCTGTGGGTGGTCGAGGCGGAAACGCCGGAGCAGGTCCTCGGTTTAATCAAGGAAGATCCATTCTGGCCGACCGGTTTGAGAAAGTCGTTTCGCATTTTTGAATGGCCCCAGGTGTTTTCGACGGTTAGGCGGAATGTATAGCTTCGCTGGTTGGATGCTTACTTTAGATAAGAAATTGAATTTTAAGCATCGCCGCTTATATTCAGCGTGCGCGGCTTTATCAAGTTCATCTCGATCATTTAACTAGCCGAAAAGGCAGAGGATTCCGTGAATCAACGGTCATTCAACCTGCCGGAAACCTGGGTCGTGCGCGACGCGACGTTCGTGCGAATCTGGGCGGCGATATTCGCGTCAACGGTCGCAACCTTCCTGCTGCTGATGACACTGTCAGCCGCCGTGTTCACACAAACCCACTCCCCGGTCTTTTCAAACGGCATCGTCCTGACACAGTGGGTGCCGGCAGTGCTGGCGTTGCCGCTGATTAGGTCGCTCGCTTCGCGATACGACGGGCGCTCGCTTCTGATCGCGGCGGAAGTGGGGTCGGCGCTTTCGTTGCTGGTCGCGATGCGGCTGCTGAACGATCTCTATCCGTTGCTCGGGATTCTCGTTGTCAAGGGCACGTTCGACAACCTGTCGAAGGTCGCGCGCCCCGTCGCGGTCAAGCGGCTTTTTACGGGCGCCACGCTGGATCGCGCCGCGTCGTACTACAACACAGCGATGCTGTTCGGCGGCGGTGTGGGTGCGCTGGCCGGCGCGCTGTTCCTGCCGCGTCTGAGTTCGCAGCAGGTCATCGCACTGTCGATCGCGCTTCACCTGATTTCGGCCTGCAGCTATGCGACGGTCGCCAAAGCACGCCAACCCGCCGATCAGGCCGGCAAATCGCGCGCGGTGAACGAGCGCGCCGATCCGGATGCGCAATCGGCGCTCGTCTATTTCATTGCCGCGGTGGCGCTCTTTCAGGGGTATCACAACATCGCCCGTTCGGTCTTCGCTGTCGACCAGCTCGGCATGCCGGCATCGGGTATCGCGCTGCTGCAGGCCGTTACTAATATCGCGTATGTGGTCGGCGCGCTCGCGGCGGCGCGCATCGGTGTCGCGGGCGGCCGCTATCGCACGATCGGGCCACTGTCGCACTGCCTCGCGCTCGCCACGCTGATTCCGCTGATCTTCATCACGCGCCCTGCGTTCGGCGTGCCGATGTACGCGGTGTTCGCGTTCGGCTTCGAGGCCGCGTACTGCGTGCATATGCGCTTCGTGCTCACCTCTGTGCCGTCGGCAAGCATGCCCAGAATCATGGCCAACGCGAATGCGTGGGCGCTCGGCCTGATGCTGGCCGTCTCGCTGGGCGGCAGTTATCTGGTGAGCGAAATCGGCTTCGCGCCGGTCACGCTCATCGTGATAGTCATCGCCGCGCTGGTGCCGCTGTTCGCCCGGTTTCGCCGGGCGGCGTTCGGGAACCAAGCCGGCTTCCTTGAAAAAGAAGTGGGGTAATCATGCATATCGCGTTTGTCGACAGTAATCCGGTCGGATTGAATGCGCTGCTTGCCGCGAAGCGCCGCGGACACGAAGTCACGTTCGTTTCGTCGAAGCAGTTTGTCGAATTTCTCGGCGATCTGTCGACGATCGAAGCACGCGGTCTGGCCGACCGGATCGTCCGCATCGATGCGTCGAGAGACGAGGACGAACTGTTTGCCGCGCTGTCCGAGCTGAACCGTGAACATCCGCTCGACGCGGTGGTGACGGTGCTTGAGTACTGCGCGAGTTCGGTGGCGCGTTGCGCGCAGCGATTGGGCCTCGCGGGCACCGATCCGGCCGCGTTGTCGCTGGCGCAGAACAAGGCCGCTTGCCGCGACCGGATCAGCGCGAGCGGCCTGAGGTCTGTCGGCCATTTCGTCGTCGACACTCTTGAGCTGGCACTCGTGCGCGCGGCGCACATCGGCTATCCGGTCATCGCGAAACCGTTGAGCGGCGGCGGCAGTATCCTGGCTGAGAAGATCGACGACGAAGACCGGCTGCGCGCGTACTTCGCCTCGCTGGGCAAGCAGCTTGCGTTGCCTGCCGGTTTGCTGGACGCGATTTCACCGCAAACGCTGCTCGAGGATTACATCGACGGGCCGCTGTTATCCGTCGAGGTCGCGGCGGCCGCCGGCGAAGTGGTGCCGCTGATCGTCTCCGCCAGAAAGCGCTGCATTGACGAACCCGCGATCGAACTGGGCACGACGATACCGGCTCCCGTGTCGTCGGAAGTGGCGGATGCATTGCGCGCTTACGCAGTCGAGGTCGTGCGCAGCGTGGGGCTGGACTTCGGCATCTTCCACATTGAGATCATTCTGAGCGAACACGGGCCGGTGCTGGTGGAGGCGAATCCGCGCATCATGGGCGGCAACATGCCGACGGTTTTCAAGCTTGCGACCGACATCGACGCGTACGATCTGCTCGTCGACATGTACCTGACGCGCGCGATGCCGCTCGCGTGCCGCGACATCGTGCCGATCCAGGCGGCGACCACCAGAATGATCGGCGCGGCGGAATCGACGCAGGTGGAAAAAGCGATCGCGCCGCACTGGAACGCGCCGTTCAAGGAACGTTTGGCCGGCTGGCGCTTCGACGTCAGCCGCGGCACGCGGGTGGCGAAAATGGACAGCAGTACGTGCCCGTTTCACTTTCAGGTGGTCGGCGCATCGGCGCACGAAAGCAGCCTACTGGCCGAGTGGATCATCGGTCAAACGGCTCGGGCGACCGGCATCAAACTGCGCAGTTCGAGCGAAGACTATCTGTTCCGCTAAGCGCTCGCCTCAACACCCGGCGGCGTGGCGCGACGCGAGCGCGTTCACCGTCGCCGCGGCCCAGTCAATAACCGTGCGCACCCGGTTCAGCTTGCGCAGGTCGGGATGCACGAGCAGCCAGATTTCGCGTGTCAGGTCGCAAGGAAATTGCGTCGCACGGACAAGGCCGCCGATGCTCTCGCCGACGGCGACCGGCAGCAGCGTTTTGCCCAGACCTTCCTGTACACAGGCGAGCAGCGCCTCCGCATCGTTGACCATCACCTGGCCCGCCGACCCTTGTCCAAGTCCGATGGTTTTCGCCATCCACTCCGCTTGCGGCAGATCGTTCATCCGATCATCGTAGGTGACCCATCGCAGCGTGTCTTCTGCCGCGCCCTCGCGCAGATAGACACCATACGGCAGATCGCCCAGTTTTCTCGCGACCACGCTGACTTCGTCGCGCGGCCGCGCGAGGCGAATCGCGATATCCGCTTCACGCTTGGTCAAACTCAGCGAACGCGCTTCAGCGACCAGTTCGACGTTGAGGTCTGGATGCTGGCCGAGCAGATTCGGCAACGCCGGAATGAGAATACGGTTGGTGAGGATCGGCACCGACGTGACGCGTACGGTGCCGGCGACGCGAACATCGGCGCCGGAAATCGTCCGCGTGGAGCTTTGCACTTCGATCTCGATGCGCTCGGCGAGGCTGGCGATTTCGAGGCCCGCATCCGTCAGCGTCAGTTTGCCTTTGACGCGATCGAACAGGCGCGCGGCCAACCGCTCTTCGACCTGAGCAATCCGCCTGACCACCGTGCTTTCGTTAACTGACAGCAGACGCGCCGCCTCGCCGAAATTGCCGGTCCGCGAAGCGGCCAGCACGACCCGCAGGTCGTCCCAGTTTTCTTTTGACATACACCGTATTTCCTTACGCGATCTATCGTCTGGATCGGATCATAACTGCATCACCGATATGCGCCAATAGTCAAACAATGTGAAATCACTGGTCGCGCGCCGCTGTTTTAAATCAATATGGATAATTAAGTGCAGGCACGTCTGTATAAATTGTTATGCACTGCAATTTTGCAGTTCAAGACTGCAAATCTGCAGATGCATCGAGACCATTTGTAGATATATGATAATCAAAGTCAATTTCGTGATAACGCACATCGTTCTTCAGAAGGATTTAATTTTTAAACTGAAGTATGGGGAGGTGAGTGGTGTTGTTTATGGTATTGATCAGTTATTTTTTTCTGGTTACCTGTTGTCCGTTCTTTTTGTGGCGGTCATTTCTTGTCGTCGCGAGGGAGGTTATTCGAAGCCGCGAGGTGACGCTGAATCAGAAGCGCAGCATGGCATGGCATCTTTGCAAGGAATTGATTTATGCACCGTTTTTCACCGTGCTCTGGTATCTTGACGAGATTCTGTTTTCACGGTTTACGCAGCAGAAGTTGGCCAGGCCGGTTTTCATCATGAGCCAGCCGCGGAGCGGAACCACGTTCCTGCTGCGGACGCTGTCGCTCGACGCGAATACCTTCTTTTCCCTGACGCATCTGGAATGGCGCTTTCCGTTCATCACGCTGTGGAAAATCCTCGATATATTGGGTTTGCGAAAATGCGTCGAGGGAATCAGCTATTGGCCGAATACCGAATTAGGCCGGCTTGCCGCGAAGATTCACGAACACCAGTTGGGCAGTGTCGAGGAGCACGGAATATTTTTTGAAGAACGCATGTATCACCATTATTTCACGTTCCGGCGCTTCCCGTTTATTGAAGTTCTGAAGCGTGTAATGGAAGTGCAAATGCTGAGCGCGAGAGAAAAACGCAAACTTTTGCTCACATTCAGAAAAACAGTTCAAAAGACCGCTTATTATCGTGGCGGCGGTCGTACATGGCTGACGAAAGAAAATGAGAGTGTCGATCTGTATAAATTATTACACGATGAATTCAATGACGCTAATTTCGTGGCTATTGTCAGGCCGCCGGAAGGATTTGTCAGTTCGTACGTGACGATGTCGGATATCTGTACAAAAGCGAAGCACGGCGTCGACCCGCAACTCATCGCGGATTGGGATAAAGAAAACATGAAATTCCGTAAAGAGGAGTGTTTGAAACTGATTGAATCCTGCGGGGAGCTGGAGCGAAGCAACGCGATCACCTACCTGACGTTCGACCAGTTCACCACGGAAATCCAGCATACCGTCGAACGCATTTATGCGGCCATCGGCGTGCCGCTGAGCAGCGACTATGCACGGCTTCTCGCGGACATGCAGGCGGAGCAGGACCGGCGCGATTCCGGCTATGTGAACGCGCCGCGCAGTGTCGATGGCTTCGAAGCCTTCGGCGCGTTCGTCGCCCGCATCGGGGCCGGCGCTCCCGAACACGGTCTCGCGACCCAACACAACCTGTAAGAGTCCGTCTGATGAACATCCTTGGTCTGAACTACATTTTTCATGACTCGTCCGCATGTGTCGTTGCCGATGGCGAACTGCTGGTTGCCGTGGAAGACGAGCGCCTGACGGGCGAAAAACATTCCCAGAAGTTTCCGGAGCGCGCGATCGAAAGCTGTCTCGCGCGCAGCGGGTTGAAAGCATCGGACATCGACCACATCGCGATCTCGTTCAATCCGAACAAGCATGTCGTCACGAAGGCACTGTATGCGGCGTCGCTGCACCGGGCCGCGGGCTCTTTCATCTCCTATGAGTTCTTGCGACTGAGAGCGCGGCAGAAAGCGTTCTGGAGCTGGTACAACAGAACGTGGGACCGGCGCGGAGCGCGTCCCAAAGTGCATTTCATCGACCATCACTTGTCGCATATCGGCGGCAGCTATTTCGTCTCACCGTTCGACGAAGCCGCGCTGCTGTCGATCGACGGCTGGGGCGAGTGGTCGACCACATGGCTCGGCCATGCGAAGGGCCGCATGCTGCAGGCATTCGGCGAGAGCCTGTTTCCGCATTCTCTGGGTTGCTTCTATTCCGCCGCGACGGAGTTCTGCGGCTTCAAGCCGAACTACGACGAAGGCAAAACGATGGGCCTCGCGCCTTGCGGCGATCCCGAGCGGTTCTACGACAAGGCGAAGTCGCTCGTGCGGATCAGCGCGGCCGGCGAGATCGAACTGGATCTGTCGCTGTTCGACTTCCCGCAAGTCACCGGCCGCTTCTGCAACGACGCGTTCTACCAGGCATTCGGCGCGCCACGCAAGCGCGGCGCACCGTTCGAGGATCATCACCGGGATGTCGCGGCGGCGTTTCAGCGGGTGATCGAGGAAAGCATCCTGCAGTTGTGCCGGGTGCTCGAAAAGAAGACCGTCACGCGCAACCTCGTGCTCGCCGGTGGCGTGTCGCTGAACAGCGTCGCGAACGGGCGCGTGATGCGCGAAACCCAGTTCAAGAACATCTATGTGATGCCGGGCGCGGGCGACAACGGCACCTGCATCGGTGCGGCGTATTACCTGTACAACGGCCTGCTGAAGGGCGAGAAGCGCTATCACCATGAGCACCCGTATATCGGCACCGAGCACTCGAACGAGGCGATCGAAGACGTGCTTCGCCAATCGAAGGTAGCTTATCGGAGATCGGCCGACGTCTGCGCTGAAACCGCGTCCATTCTGCGGAAGGGCAAGATCGTCGCGTGGTTTCAGGGCAAGATGGAGTTCGGTCCGCGCTCGCTCGGCGGCCGCAGCATTCTCGCGGATCCAACGCTGCCGGGCATGAAAGACAAGATCAACGCCGAGGTCAAGCATCGCGAGTTGTTCCGGCCGTTTGCGCCGTCCGTCGCGGCGGAAGACGTGTCGAAGTTCTTCGACTTCTCGGGCGAATCGCCGTTCATGCTGATGGTGTGCGACGTGCTGCCCGACAAGCAGGCGCTGTTGCCAGCCATCACGCACGTCGACGGCACCGCGCGCCTACAGACAGTGTCGGCGACGTCCAGCCGGCGCTACTACGGTCTGATCAAAGAGTTCGAGAAGTTGTCCGGCATTCCGGTTATTCTCAATACAAGCTTCAACATCATGGATCAGCCTATCATCGAATCGCCGCTGAACGCGATTCGATGCTTCTTTTCGACAGGATTGGACGTGCTGGTAATGGGCGACTTCATCGTCGAGAAAGCGCCCATGGCCGTTGGCGAAACACCGGTCGTGCTGCCCGCTTCGCCGCAACGTGCGCCCGCTTCGTTCGTGACGGTCTCGGCGGCGAATCGCAGCGACGCACAACTAGATACCATTTCTTGATGCGGCGTCCCGCATTTCGGCCAGTCGAAAAGAATAGGGGAAAGACATGGACCTGACCGATATCGCCAGCAGCGATATCTCCTGGCACACAATGCATGTCGACAAACTATCGCGTGCCAAACAGAAAAACCAGAAGGCGGCCGTGTTGTGGCTGACCGGACTGTCGGCGTCTGGAAAATCGACGATCGCCTCGATGCTCGAGCGGCGCTTGCATAGCAACGGGTCACATACGTACGTTCTCGATGGCGACAACGTACGTTTCGGCCTGAATCGCGACCTGGGTTTCTCGGACCGCGACCGGGTCGAGAATATCCGACGGGTGGCCGAAGTCGCGCGGCTGATGGTGGATGCTGGACTGCTCGTCATCGTGTCGTTCATCTCGCCGTTTCGCGTGGATCGCGACGCGGCGAGAGAACTGTTCGACGAGACCGAGTTTATCGAAGTGTTTGTGGAGACACCGATTGCGGAGTGCGTCCGCCGCGATCCAAAGGGCCTGTATGCGCGCGCGCTGCGCGGCGAGATCAAGAACTTCACCGGACTCGATTCTCCGTACGAGGTGCCCGAGTCACCGGAGATCCGGCTCGATACCGTCGGGCACTCGGTGGAGAAAACGGTCGAGCGAGTGGAGGTATGGTTGAAGGAGCGGGGGTTTTTGAATGATTGAACAGGAAGACGCGTTGTCGGTGGATGCCAGCACGCTGGACCGTTTCGAGCAGCTCGCCATCGCGGCGGGCGAAAAGATTCTCGAGTATTTTGACAACCGGTGCCCGGTATGGGCCAAAGCGGACCGGTCGCCGGTAACCGAAGCCGATCACGCCGCCGAGGCGGTCATCGTGGACGGATTGCGCGCGGTGTATCGCGGCGTGCCGTGCGTGGCCGAAGAGGCGGTATCGGCGGGCGTGATGCCGAACGTGCTGGGGCGAGCCTTTTTTCTAATCGATCCGCTCGACGGCACCAAGGAGTTCATCGCGGGCCGCAACGATTTCACGGTGAACATCGCGTTGATACGGGACGGTACGCCACTGATCGGCGTGGTGCTTGCACCGGCGACGCGCATGCTGTACTCGGGCCGCCCCGGTTACGCGTGCATGTCGGAGGTCGGTGCTGATCGCGGAATACGCAACCGGCAGCGAATCGCGGTGCGTGCCCGTTGCGAGCCGCCGACCATCGTCGCAAGCAGATCGCACGCGTCGGCCGATACCGACGAATTTATCCAGCGCTACCCCGACGCAAAATGTGTGTCGGTCGGCTCGTCGCTGAAATTTTGCGCCATCGCGAGCGGCGCGGCGGATATCTACCCGCGGCTCGGCCGAACAATGGAGTGGGACACCGCCGCGGGGCACGCGGTGCTGTCGGCCGCGGGTGGTCGCGTCATGTCGATGGACGGCACGGTGTTGACTTACGGCAAGCGCGGGCAGAGCAGCGACGTCGATTTCGCGAATCCGTGGTTTGTGGCGGAGGGTGGCCCGAGCGGCTCTATCTAGCCGACGGTCCCTTCTTGGCCGCACCCGGTCCGACGATGAGCTGACGGCGTGCTCCGCCATTGATGCCTCGGGTCGGGCAGTAGTCGGACCCGAAGCGGACCTTGGCATTTTCCGGAAGCAGCCGTTCGTGCCAGTGTCTCGCCACGTCTCCACGGGGCGAGGTCAATGAACGCAATCGCAATTAAATCTTGCGAATCTCAGGGCTGCAATCGTCAATGGCGTCCGTCCTACATCTGATTTTGACGTCGGCATGCATGCAGTATCTCGTTGACCGCAAATGCTCCTCTCACGGTCTGCACATTTTGCAGGACACACAGGTGATACGCTCTTTCGCGCGGCAAAAGCATTGCGCCATTTCTGTAAATCGCGTCGCACGAGTTGCTGATCTGGCGAGCCGCAAAGCTGCTCTGACTGTTTCCCAACGAATGCAGAATGCATTGATCGTAGTCTGGATTATCACTACCGTACGCTAGGGCCGAGAGCGGGGTGGCGAGCGTGATCGAGAGAAACAGATAGGCGAGTTTGAGCATGATTGCGACCAAGACTCAGGGATATAACGGCGGGCAGTTACCGATTATCAGCGATTCAGGCGTCAGTGTCGAATGACCGGTGGTGGCAGGGCCGAGTCAAACACTCGGCCCACCTATGTGAATGCCTCAGACCGACCCTCAACGGCCAGTCACGGTGCGCGCTCTCACTGGCAGAAAACTGACCGGTCCGTACGTTCAAGTGGCATTTTCGGGAACAACTATTCGACTTAGCCGCCGCTGGCCGGTCGCCACACCGACGGCGGCTTAAGCCAACAAGGTGCTGGGACCTGCGTCGTCATGGTGTTTCGCGTCCGCGGTCCGCGTGGGAGTCCGTTGTTTTGCGAGGAGAAAAGTTGAGCACGCCTGGTGAGGAACCGGAAGCCTAGTACCTCATCGATCGTGAACAAGAAGACGGTCGTAATGCCCTCGGAAAGAATGCTCACGCTCACAACAACCCGTCGAATTGAAGCGGAACGGTCGGTATCGGGGCAGCGCAGATAAAGTCACCGGAAGCGAATTCAAAGAGGCCTTTCGTTGGCGGGGCCTTGAGCTACGAAATCACCGTGTTTCTGTTAGTACGTCACAGAAGTCCCACTGCCAGTAAAACTGTGCTGGGTAGGAGCGTCATTTGCATAGTCGCCAACGGCCTGGATGATGTTCACGATCTGCTGCGGCAACCTGCCGCCGCTGACGGCGGTCATTGCAGTACGATCCATCTCAACGACTACGGGGAGGTCTTTGATTACCAGCGCGTTCATTTCGATTCTCCAAGGGTAAATTAGTCAGTCAGGAATGTCAGAGCTTGTTTTGAGGGTGTAGATACTCCTCGATGAGGATCAAGGCAAAGTGCGTGCCAAACGGTGGCACCGCGGTAAGCGATCACACAACTAATTGAAAATATTGGATTTTTAATGGCGAACAGTGTGAATTGGTAGACCGACATGCGCGCTGCGACCGGTGGGTCGGATCCAACTCTCCGTCTGGCGCTGTGGGTTAGATCGCGACACATGCGGTCCGCCTCCGTATCCCGTGTTTGTACGATGTCCTCGAGGCTTAGAATCCGATCGAAGCCTGAGGACAATGAGTCTGTCGCACGGTCGCTGAGGGAAACGCCGATTCGCTCCGCGGCTTTCCTCGTTTCAATGACGGGAGATGCTGTCAGTCAGCGAGACATTGCCCGGCTCTTCGATGTCTATCTGCACAAGCCGTTCTCCTGCGAGACACTCATGCAGGTCATCGAAGATGCTCGCTGCAGCAGCGATGCGAATACTCGCCAAGCCGCCTGGACTAACTGTTGTCGACGGAAGCGCACACAACCCATAGTCGGAGGTTCAACGGCAAGCCTCTTCCGGGTCACGGAGCAAAGCGAGCGGCAGCTTTCAGCATGAAAGCGACTTTTGAATGTCTGGCCGAGTGAGCGGGCGACCGGCTGAACATGGCCGAGAGCGCCAGTTCAATTGAAGGTCGCGCGAAGCGGGCGTGAACGGCACCGTCTGTTTTTCCGTATTCAAGGGCGCGGATGAGACAAGCGTGCCCCACTACACAGGCAAATCCAGCGTCGAAAGGCTTCCGCGAGCCGTCTGTGCATATGGCGAATGGCATATAGCAGGGAGTACCGCCGCGTCTAAACTGAAATTGCCGCCACATCACGATCACGACTTTTCTCTGGCCACATTCCGACGTGTCTGGGTCCTCCGGCGCAGTTGCCCGACTCGGCGAATCAATCCACCTGCCTTTGTCATCCGCTGAAAAGGGCGTAGTGACGGGCTGACGGGCGTTCAACGATGTGAGATCTGAACGATGGCCAAAAAATCTATGCGCGCACCAATTCTCGCCCTTTAATAAAGTGAACTAACGCCTTTGAACCGGAGGTCAGAATGGAGCAAGTTCTGCGTGCAGCGGTCATGCAAACGGGATCGGCCATGTTCGATGTCGAACGAACGCTGGCCAAGCTCGAACGGGACGTAGTCGCGGCGTCGAAACTCGATTCGCAATTGATTGTGTTCCCGGAAGCCTTTGTATCCGCCTATCCCAAGGGACTGCATTTCGGCGCTCCCGTCGGCGAGAGGACGCCTGAAGGCAGAGAGGACTATCGCCGGTACTTTGACAGCGCCATCGAGGTGCCATCCGTGTGGACAAATCGAATCGCGCAGATCGCAGGCGATCTGAGGCAATACCTGATTGTCGGTGTGATTGAGCGCGACGGCGGTACGCTCTACTGTACCGTCATCTTCCTGGCGCCCGATGGAACACTGCTGGGAAAACATCGAAAGCTGATGCCCACAGCGGCCGAGCGGTTGATCTGGGGGTTTGGCGACGGGTCGACGCTTCCCGTATTCGATACGCCTTTCGGTCGGCTGGGTGCGGTGATCTGTTGGGAAAACTACATGCCGCTTTTGCGCATGGCCATGTACGCGAAGCGAATACAGATTTATTGCGCGCCGACAGCGGACAGTCGGCCCACCTGGGTTGCTTCAATGCAGCACATTGCGATGGAAGGCCGCTGTTTTGTGCTCTCTGCGTGTCAGCATTTACGGCGCCGCGATGCGCCGGACAACTATGCTGCCGTCCAGGGCAACAATCCGGATACCGTCCTCATGCGTGGCGGCAGTTGCATAGTGGGACCACTAGGAGAGGTGCTTGCCGGGCCCGTGTTCGATGAAGACGCCCTGCTTGTTCATGAACTGGATCTCGCTGACCTCGCGAGGGGAAAATACGACTTCGATGTCGTAGGGCACTACGCACGTCCGGATATATTCCGCCTCCATGTAAATGAGTCGGTTACCCCACCCGTCGTCTTTGAGCAGAACCGTTGATTGCGCCTCGTCGGGCTGTTTCTCCGAAACGGCCTCGCACGGATGCCTAACGTCGGTCGCGACATCACCGAGGACATTCGGTCTCAGTATGCATTTCATTGCGGCACTTCGCCGTGCCTTCCTGAAACAGGCGAATGATGCCCGGTTCTCGGGCGATGGAGGACGCTATGTATTCCTTGTTGCCAATATTGGGACCTGATCCTGACGCCCCCGTGAGCGCGGAAGCATACTCATTGGGTAATGATGGTCAGGCAGCCGGAACCACATTTGTGAACGACGAGGGGCAATCGCGGCCGGTTGGCGCGCAATGGCTAAACGGCTGGCTTACCTCTACCCTTGCGCCTCCGAATCACACGACCCTCTGGGGTATCAACGACGGCCTTATCGCTGTGGGCAGCATGACAACGGACAACTACGCAACCGAGTCCGCCATCATCGTCGACGCCGGGAATGTGACTGACCTCTCGAACCTGGTCGGGCCGATCTCATGGGCGGCCGATGTCAACGATCAGGGGCTCGTTTGCGGCGGCGGCACTAACGGAGAGGGTTTCCTGTTCAGCGTGCCCGCAAACCGTCTCGTTGCCACTGTTCCGGCGCTTAATCTTGCCGTGATAAACAACCAGGGAGAAGCAGTTGGCTTTAGCGATTCCGGGAAGCCGGGAGTACATAGCGTCGCGAGCGGCACCACAAAGATGCTGGATGCGATGGAAAGCGCGTACGGCATTAACGACGCCGGGGTAGCCTGCGGAGCAGCCGGCACGCCGCCCACATACAAGGCCGTTCCGGGAACGTGCGACACACGGCAGGCGACGCCGGTCTTTCAGCCTATCCCGCTGCCCGCTGGAGCAACCGAGGGTACTGCAACGGCAATCAACAACAGTGGTGATGTGGTCGGCAGTTGCGTGTTTGACGATCCGTCGTTAAACAACGGCTTTCATTTTGGAGCTTTTCTCTATCAAAACGGAACGACGACGCTTCTGGACAAGCTGATTTCGGATCCCGGATGGCATCTGGAGGTTGTGTTCGATATCAACGCTAGCGGACAGATCATCGGGATGGGGAAGCAGAACGGCATTTTGACGGCTTTCATGCTGTCACCCACGACGAGCTGGCCATGGTGGCATTTTCCGTTGCCGGTACTTGTAGGGCGCCTTCTCGGGGGAGTGGCCGATGACGCAGGTGGTTCGCTAGTTCTTGGCGGAAGACCGATTCCAATCGATCCGTGGGGCCCCTGGCTGCAACTACAGCCGGAAAAGCGCGATGCGCTCATTGCACTGGCGATCGACGAGATCGCGAGTTCTATCTTTGACGAAGCGACCCGCGTGCAGGTGCGAACGACGTTGGTCGAAGCCGCAACCAGCCGCCTGAAAGGTATGAATGTCAGACGCGGTCGAACCGGACCGCGGCAAACCTCGAAACGAAACGCGGAGATTCCCAGAAAGCACGGGCTTCCGGTGAGCTGGCTAAAGAAGTTTGGCCGCTAGCGTCAACCTGGCGGATTCAACCGGTCGATGCAATAGTTCGATCGAATCGTTCAGCCGGTGTTTCGTAATCCAGGGTCTTTCGTGGTCGCTCGTTCAGCCTTCGTCCCACTCGTGTAGACTGCGCGGTTGTCCCAACAGATCGACCACCTCGGCCCGGCTCTTCCTCCTGGGTCCGGCGTGTGTCAATGCGCGCGTTCGACGCGCCCCCGACAACGCTTGATGGTTTTGACCAGCTGGTAGCAGACCCGAGCGAGTACTCGATCGAGCTGCCAGCGGAAGAACAAATAAAACGGATGCATTTCTGGAACACCCCCTGATTGAAGCGGAAATCGAATTGCTGGTTGATTGCCTGATCGGCGACGCCGCGCCGGACGAGGCAATCGATGTCGGGTCGAATTCCCGATCCAGCGAATTCGACATCGCGACACGCGCGCTCGCCGTCGACGGCTGGTGTGTCGTGTCGAACTTTTTGTCACAGAGCCAGACGCAGGCCTTATCGACCGAATGCATGGCCATGCACGACGCGCAGCTGCTGACACCAGCCCGTGTGGGGGCCAATCGCGCTGCCACACTTTTGCGCGGCGATAGCACGCACTGGTTCCAACCCGACGCGCTGAGCACGCGGCAGCAGGCGTTCGCCGATCGCATCGACGCGCTACGGAACGCGCTCAACCGCGACCTGTTTCTCGGTCTGGTCGATAGCGAATCACACTACGCGGTATATCCGCCAGGTGCCGGATACGCACGCCACCTCGACTGCCTGCGTAACAGCGACAGCCGCGTGATTTCCGCTGTGTTCTACCTCAACGAAGCGTGGCAGGACGCCGAGGGCGGCGCACTGCGGCTATACCTTGCCGATCAGTCTTATCACGACGTCTTTCCGCGCGCCGGAACGCTGCTCTTGTTTCTCTCGGCGGAGTTTGAACACGAGGTGCTGCCCGCCACGCGCGACCGCATGAGCATTGCATGCTGGATGAGGCAGCGGGTGTAAGCCGAACCGCGTGCGCATCTGTGGTTAACGTCCAGGATCGCGCCCTTTCGGATCAGCTTGACAATCAATTGCCGGATTTCGTTAGTGTCCAGTTCGGCATGGTGCCGATGGCATACGCGCGAAGCCAACGCCGAGTCACGACAATGTGGCCGAGCTCGGAAGCTCAATCAAGCCGTGAGCCCTCCTTTCGCCCCCGTCACCCTGGGTGCAGCAGACGCGGGAACAGAGTCCCCAATAAGTAGCTCAGTGTTGGAGATTTTCCTCGCAATCTTCCCAGTACCGAAGCGGGTCGCGATGTTGTGGATAGTGTAAGTTGAGCCACTCTGACAACCTGGCCCAATCGGGATGGTTGGTACCAGTTTGAGCCGACCAGATCGACGACCTCACAAGTACTCGACCGTTCACGCGATCACGGACGAGCAAGCTGCCCAGTCCGCTTGAACTGTTCGTCTGTGACTCAACCAGATACCGCGGCAGAATCCTGAGCTCAGCATCCTCGGCCCACCCGTATATGGCGCGGACCACGCCGGACGGATCTCGCAACTCTATGGGTCCGCTTTCCGGGCGAACGGCTGTCCAACCTTCAGGAAACTCAGTGACAACCTCGTTTTTACCTTCCCTTACCCACTTCGCGCGCCATGCCCTCGCCATCGACTCGCGCATGCGAGATACCGACTCGTAGGCAGCAGGCAACTCGATCGCCATCGGAAGAGTAATGAGGTTGTCTTTCCAGAGTTTGGCTTCGTCGTCGACGCGCTCGACCTCGTCGAACACCCCTGCATCGAATGGGTTCTCTGGCCGGCTCGATACTTTCACGTTCCCATTAGGCAGACCCTCGAAAAGGCGCTCAGCATCATGGCGGGTAAGTTTCGTCTTTCCTTTCTTCATTGGGCTCTCTGCAATAAGGTTGTCGCTAACGCGTAGGCCATAACGACCGAAATCGGGCGCCACTTCCTCTCACGCGCGTTTGAAGATGCTCACGATCCTATTCTGCGCTATTCGCATGTTACCGGCTTGCGCGGCGGCAATGGCGCGGCTTATGCCGCCGCTCCTGCCGCCGGACATCAGACGGGTCGATCCTCGCACAGGATCAGAGGATGAGCGGACGGGCGTCTATCGACTTCTCGCACAGTCTCCTTCTACCACAGCGGTTATCGAATGGAAGGAGGTGGCAGAATCCGGGCAACTGAACTGCCGTACACGACCCACTTGCCCCGCTCAGCCTAGGTTCGTAAGCGGCCGCTCTCCGCCGGCTGATATCGGACGGTTATTGCGGTCCCTCGGCGAAGTGCTGCGGGTTAGCACTACGCCTCAGGTCTTCGGTTGTCTGCCCGCTGCCATCAGGCCGCCAACCAGGCGGCTTGAACACATAGCCACACGCCTCGCGCAAAGAGTGCGCCGTTCGCAGATCGCGCCACGATGCACGCCAGTGGTCGAACTCGATAGTCAGCAGGTTATATGTCGTCATCGGTCGCACCAGCCCAAAGCGGCACGGCGTGTCGCGCTGTTCAGCTATGTAGGTGCCAAAGAGTCGGTCGAACACGATCAGCACGCCACCGTAGTTTCCATCCAGATATTCATCCCATACGAGTTCGGTGTGAAAGTGTCCATTACTACGACGCACAAGGAGGGCCTGGTGATCGGCATGCGCTCGATGCCGGGCAATCCGTACGACGGTCATACGCTGGCTGAAGCGCTGGAACAGGCCTCGATCGTGAGTGAGGCGAAGCCCGAGGTGGCAATCGTAGATCGCGGTTACAAGGGTGTCGCCGTCGACGACGTGAAGATTTACCACCCGGGCCTGCGGCGGGGCATCACACGCGGACTACGCGCGATGATCAGACGGCGAAGTGCAATCGGGCCAGCCATCGGCCATATGAAGACAGACGGAAAACTCGATCGCAACTGGCTCAAGGGCGCGCTCGGCGATGCGATGCACGCGGTGTTGTGCGGCGCCGGTCACAACCTGCGGATGATCCTGAGGAAGCTGCGGCTTCTTTGTGCCTTCATTCTCGCTGCCCTGATTAACCGCAGCATTGCCGTGACCCCATCGCCGTAACGCCCGTGGTCGGCAAAACGAATTGTTCAGGACGGACCAGCTAGTCGCGGGTGCTCCCCAAGCCCTCGTCGCGACGTTTCACGCGTACAGCATGACCATCCGGAACAGGGACGCGGGGAACATTTCAGATGGACAAGCCGTACCTATAAGATAATTGACGAACTTACATTACTTGTTCGCCAATGCACCGCACGACGTCGTGCATCCATGCCAACCCGGTGCGATTACGTCATAGTTGTCGACTGTTCCGACAAATCCATCGCCCTTGAAATTTGCCTTGGCTGTCGCCCAGCTTTGCGGGGTATGGAACACGTAAAGCGTGTCGGGCGAATAAGTACCGTGCTCGATCGTATCCTGCAATTGCGCCTGCACCTGGCCGAGCTTGTCGAAATCGACGCGCGCAAGATTGCCGCCGTTGATCGTCATCTTCGCATTAGACGCCATGAACGCAATCGGGACATAGGTGTAGCCGCCATCTAGCGGCATGACAAACGCGATCCGCTTGTACTGCCGGGGCACCTCTTTCCAGAAATCGGACGTGAGGGACGGGGTCCACTGCTGCGTCCATTGGCTTCTGAAATACTTTGACGCCTTGATCAGATCCGTGGCCTGGAAGACCACGAAGACACACAAAAGAGGAACTACCCATTTTCTGGGCGAGAGTTTGATGAAGCGAAATAGCAGAAAGACAATAGCCGCATAAAAAACCGGCCAGATAAAGCGACCCGAGGCGCGGAATGTCGACGTGAATCCTGTCAGGAAGGCCGGCATCGGGTACTGGAACAGCTCATGGCGGCCGCCGAGAGAGACCCGGTTTGACAGCGCGAACAGATAAAACAGCGCGCACACGAAGATCAGTGACGCGTGCGTGCCCCAGGCAATGGGCGCGTTCTTGCGATGTTTTATGATCAAGACCGCCGTCGTCACGAAGAGCAGTAAGACGCCAGCACCGATGTAGCAGAAACCTTCGTAATCTCCGCCGAGGAATCCATAGCTGCTCCAGATCGACCAGATGGCCTCCGCCCGGAACGGCGAGGTCAGGGTGACGCGATAGGTGCCGAATCCCCCCGACACGACGCTTCTGACCGTGTAATAGCCGACCGACCAGGTCGTGATCAAAACCGCAACGGCAAGACACGGAAGCTCGACAGCCAATTGCTTCAATCTTGCGCTACCGGGCGCAAGCAGGCGTACCCGATCGGCAAACCAGATGCCTGCGACCATGGCAAGCAAATAGGCGTGAATCGATGCGGTCACGCAAATCAACAGAATCCAGTGCCACATCCTGCCCCGGTTGGTCAGATAGAGATATAGCGCGGCAAGCAGCAGCCAATGCCCTATCAGGGCCTCATGTCCGTGAAGCCGCCAAAGCATAGGCGGAGAGAGTGTCAGAAGTGCGCAACCTAGTGCTTTGATCACGTTGTCCGTGGTGCGCAGCGACAGGATCGCCCAGGCAAAAACGGCCTGTAAAGCAAAGCAGGCGGCGATCCATAGCCCAAAATATTGAAATTGGTCCGGCAGGACGCCGCGAACCAGCTTGAACAGGATTGCGAGCAACGGTATTGAATCCGAGAATACGATCGAACTACCGATGACTTCCCCGTACCCCGGATTCAGGCCTAAGGGGAATTGCAGATACGGACTATGACGGAAAAAATTCCATCCGACGTATTGCTGCGGGGCGTCACCGTCGCTCGACATAATCCAGTCCACACGAAGCGGATTCAGCCCGTGTCCGCCCGTGAACGCCAGGAAGACGATTAAGCCGATAGCGGCCGGAATCAGGACGTTCCGAATGCGGAATAAGTCAGTCATTGTTAATGGAAAGTCTAGGTCGTATTGATGGTGAATGTAACGCAACTGGAAAAACGGTAGCGATGAATCGAGCAAGCCGGGAACCTGATGGCAGTGATATCCGAAGCCGCGAAGATTAAAAGTCTGGTAGCGGCATGGCGGCGGGGACGGTCGCCGTAACGCCCGTGGTCGGCAAAACGAATTGTTCAGGACGGGCTAACTACAGATCCTTCCTGCCTCCAGCGACGGTGGAGAATGGTAATCGTGAAGACGTTGTTTGGTCTAGAACCAACCCTGACTATCGACTTGCGGACAGCACAAGGCGAACCGTCAGGATGTCCGGCGATAGCTCGCTCACCAGCATTAAACCGCGGGTTATCGTTTATGGCAGTCTGAAACCGGGCCAGCAGCGGCCGTTCATCCGGATCTGCCGACCGACCGAAAGTGGCCGTTGTCCGCGCGATAGCGCTTGTCGCCGGGAAAAAAGCCGGCAGCGCTGCGCTGCGGCGGTCCCGAACCGAAATTCCCGGTTTCTGTGGCACGATTCACCGTCCGCTTCACTGATACCGTCACTGCCAACCGGGCACTGCCAACCGGCCACTGCGTCAAGACTATTGAAATAGTCGAAGAAATCCAAGGTCCCGATTTCACGAACTCTGGCATCCGCCGACGTTCCGCACTACCACCGCTTTGCGGCGTGCTATTTCTCCGGGACCGGATTGACGGACGAGGCCGTTTCTTCCGCATCGTTTCGCGCGATGCCCGGCGTCGCCTCACGGACCGATTGCCGCAAACGCGTGAACGCCTGGCTCGTGCGTGCATCGCGTTGGTCGCGTGCGTCGTAGAAGTCCTTGCTGAGCCACTGGCCGAGACTCATCATCAGCGAGCCCAACGCGCTCTTGAAGCGCACCCATGCGTTGCCGGTGCGCGCCAGTTGCGCGGCCGCCTCGACCGCCTCGGCGGCGAGCCGGTCCAGTTCCGCGTGCAGATAGTCGGCGAAGTGATGCAGGCCATGCTGATTGCCATTCGACGATTTGCGCTCCAGTTCGACGTGCTGCGCAATCAGCGATTGATTGGGTACGCGAATAAACGGCGGCGTATCGGTGCGCGCGCCGCCGCCACGGCGAATCGCCACACCGAGGTTCGCGGACGCCTCGGTGCGCTTGCCGAGCGGTGGCATTTGCCACTTGTCGCACAGGTACTTCAGCAGGCTGCAATGATCGAATCGTTCGTTGCACACGCCGGCTTCGCACCACGGTGACACCAGGATGGCGGGAACACGCACGCCGAGTCGTTTGAAATCGAAGCTCGCGGTGTGGTCGTCGGGCGCGAGCACGTCGGCCGGCGGCGATACGTGGTCGTAGAAACCGCCGTGCTCATCGTAGAGGACCACCAGTAACGTGCGCTCCCACAGCGCCTGATTCGAGCGCAGCGCATTGTAGGTATCCGCGATCAGCTTCTCTGCCTTCATGATGTTGTGCGGCGGATGATCGTCGTTCTGCGCTTCGCCGAAGTACTTCGGCTCGATCAGTACGAATTGCGGAAACTGACTGGCGGGTCCCGCTGCGTCCTCGAAGAATTGATCGAAAGGGCGGTAATTCGCGAGGTTTTCCGCGCGTCGCTGGTTCTTCAGCAGCAACGAGGCGGGGAAGTCGTAGAAATAGACGCTCCACGTTTTGCGCGCGGCGTTCAGCCGATCGAAAATCGTGTCCTGATCCTGCTCGGTGTACCAGTGCGGATTGAGCCCGTCGAGTCCCGAAGGCATTCCGATCTCGCCTTTCGACGTACCCGTCAGCGCGAAAAAACGGTTGGGCCACGTCGGCCCCGGCAATGACGAGAACCACCGGTCGCACACGGTGAATTGCGAACCGAGCGTGTGCAGCGCGGGCAGAAAGCCGAGCGGGTAATAGCCCATCACGTCTTGCCGCGCGGCGAGGCTGCTCTTCGGGTAGTCGTTCACGAACGTACGCACGAAACCGCTGTTGTCGGCGGCGATCTGTTCCATCACGGCCTTGTGCTCGTGATTCGGATCGTCCTTCATCTGCCGCTCGCGCGTTTCACGCGGATAGAAGGTGTGGCCTTGACCGTCGGCGTTCGATTTGCCGGCCGCGTTGCGCACGCCGTCCAGTTTGTCGTGCACGGCGTCGAGGCAGCCGAGCATCTGGTCGAACGAGTGATTCTCCATCAACAGTAGCACGACGTGTTCGATCGGATCGTTCTGCGCGTTCTGCTCGACGTCACTCATCTTCTATCGCTCCACTCGGGACGGGATGGACTTCGCGTTGCCAACTTAGCGCAAAACGCGCGCCGGCGAAAGAGCCCTGCTTTGAGGCGGACATGCACGCGACGGTCAATGTACTTCGTCGCATGCATGATTCGCTTAACGTAGCATCGACTCAACTGCCGCCCGAGAAGATCGGACCTTGCCCGCCCGGCGCGAACGATGGGAAGTGGTCGCCGGACGGCGCGGCCGCCGCCGGTGCGTGCGCTCCCGATTGCGACGCCGGTTCGCGCAACGTCAACGCGCTATCGGCCGTGATCGGCACGCTCGGCTTCGCGAGCAGCTCGGTCTTGCGCATCGAGCCGACCGACGTGCCGAAGTAATAGCCGATGATGCTGATCCACGCGGTTCCCAACGCGCCGACGATCACGTTGACGAGATCCTTGTTGGTACCCGGCAAAGGCTGGAACGCCATCAGCAGCAAAATGCCGAAGAAGCCGGTGGTGACCGCCATGGCGAGCACCTTCGGGACCCAGTCGCGATTGGCGACACCCATCGCGCGTGCATTCGCGGTGTCGCTCGTGGCGATGCGGGCCATGTCGGCGTCGTGCGCGAGGCTCGACTGCGCGGCCGTCACCATCAACTGCTGCAATTGCAGCGAATTCGCGCTTTCGGCCTGGCGAAGTTTTTCGAGTGCGCCGGGGTCGTTCAACGCGGGTTCCACGAAGGCCGGGTCGCCCGGCGTGCCGAGCGCGTGCGAGATGATCGCGGCGGCAGCGGTCACGCCGAGGCCGACCGGCCCCCCTACGAGCCCGGCGAGAAGCGGGGCGGTGCTGTTGATATTCTTCGCAACTTTAGACCAGTCCATCATGCTGCTCCCAGGAGAAGATTGGATGCCATGCGTTCGGTCCAGCCGCGGCTGAAATTTGGCCACGAATGCAGGTTCCGCAGGTACCGCAGACGATACGCGGCGAAGCGCATCACGAACTTCATCGGATCGGCGTTCTTGACCGCATCGAGCGTGTCGGGGCCGAACTTGCCGTCTTCCCTGGCGCCGGAAGCTTTCTGCATCCACAGCACGACGAGGCCGCCGTTGTAGTTCGCATCGAAAATCTGGAAAGCCACGCGCGGATCGAGTTCGTCGAGATGCAACGGGTCCCAGTACCTGCGCTTGGCGATCTGATTGGCGGTATCGAGCGGCAGGTCTTTCATCGCGCCGTTATAGCCCTCACTGCGCGCGACGCGCGCTGTCACACCCCACATCGTTTCGCCGCCTGGATCGGCCGGATTGAAGCTGTACCCGCCTTCGTTTCCGATCAAGGCTTTGAATGCATCTTCGAAGCTGTCCATCGAACTGTCTCCTGTTCGGCTGTGTTGCCAACTCAAATGGCGAATGCGCGCGGCTCAGGCCGCTTGCATCGCCCGTCCTACGGCGTCGCTTACCGTATCGAGCGATGCCCGAAGCGGGTACGACGTCATGGGATTCGAAACGGGCTTGACGCGCAGGTCAGGCCTCGATGTCCGGGTGTCGGCTTCGTCGGGCGATGCGTCCGTCGAGAGCGCCAGCTCGCGTTCGCGCGCCGACAACGTGCCGGCGTCGAGCTGCAATGCCTGTGCATACTTGCGCGCGGCCTCGCGCAGCGCGCCTTTGTGTTCCAGCGCGTGGCCCCATTCCACATAGGACGGCGCGAGATCGGGACGCAACGCGACGGCATGCGACAGCTTGTCGATTGCTTCGTCGTCGTGGCCGGTTTTGACGAGCGCCTCGGCCCAGTCGTGCAGCGTGTCGACGGAGTCGGGGTTCATCTTGGCAGCCTGCCTGAATGCTTCGAGTGCTTCGCGATCGTGCTTCTTCGAATGCAACAGCACGTCGCCGAGCAGTCGCAGGTTTTCAGCGGTGCGCGACTTTTCCTTCGCGCCGGCCCGCAGTTCCTTTAGCGCATCGTCGATGCGGTTCTGCTGTTCGAGCGCAATGCCGAGACTCGCGCGCAGCACCGCCGAGTGCTTGTATTGGGTCAATGCTTCACGGATCTGCTGCTCGGCTTCTGTCGAGCGCTGCTGACTGTCGAGCAACCACGCCTTACCCGCGACTGCCCATTGGGCTTGCTCGGATGAGGGCAACGCGAGGACTTCGTCATAGATCCCGACGATCTCGCGATAGTCGCATTGCGCGAGCGAGCATTTGGTCTTTTTTTGGACCTGCGTGAACAGATGACTGGCGAGGATGTTAGGTTCGGCGAGGCGCATCGCCGTGACTGCGATGTCGTGCACGAGCTTTTCGAGGTCGCGCCCTTCGAACGGCACCGTGCTTTCGCGGCCGTTGAACGGTCCGTGTTCTATCTGCACGTGCGCGACGTATGAATCCGCGCTGCCATTCGTCTTCGTGATGCCGATGTGCACGGCGACATCGTCGCGTTTGAGCACGCCTTTGATGAAGCGCACCGTCGTCGCATACGACATTTCCTGACCCGGAATCTGGATGTCCTGTTGCGCGTCGTTGCTGGTCATCGTGTCGTGCGGAATCGATTCGGCATCCTGGCCGATTTCCTTCATCGCCGACATGATCCGCTCGGCGAGAAAGTTCGCCGTATAGCCGCGCTCGGTCAACGTTTGCGGTGTTTCCACCGGCGGTACCAGCAATTGACGCGCGAGCACGCCGCGCACGACGAGACAGATGGAACCGATCGTCAGTAGGATGAACAACCAGGGCAGGACATACGGCCAGAGGCGTTTCGGTCCGCGGCCGATCACACCGGCGGTGTGCAAGCCGAACAGCACGAATCCGCTCGAATGATGACGATCGCGGCGATTCGCGGTGTGGGCGCGCCTGAACGGGCCGCCGTACCCGTTGGTTGACCGGCGTTGACTCTGTGCACTCGACATGACTCACCTCGCTTCGATCCGCGATCGATGTTGGCAATCGCCCGACTTGCGCGGTGGGGTATGCATCGAGCGTGCCATAGCGCATGGAACGGGCTGGCAGCGGGATGTTGGCTTCTGGTGGGGGATTGAAAGAAAGAAGTGTTGCGAGGTGGCCAACGTATTGCGAAAAACAGTTTGCTGGCGGGAGACAGGATGTGCGTTAGCAAATAAAAATGCCGCTCAGTCCAGAAGACTGAGCGGCATCGGTGAAGCGAACTACTGTTTGTGGACTCTGCGCTGCCGTGGCTTAAACCGAACTCGGCCGCCACTTCAACAATCGACTCTCCGCCGCGGTCAGCAGGTAGTCGGCGGCAAGCGCGACCACCGCCAGCACGATCATCGCCGCGAACACGCCGGCCGCATTGAACGCGCCTTGGGCGGTGGAGATCAGCAAGCCGATGCCCTGCTTCGAGCCGAGAAACTCGCCGACCACCGCGCCGACCAGCGCAAAGCCGAAGCTCACGTGCAGGCTCGCGAGAATCCAGCTGAGCGCCGACGGAATCACGACCGAGGTCGTCACCTGACGGCGCGACGCGCCGAGAATCTGCGCATTCGCGATCATGTAGCGATCCGCTTCGCGCACGCCCTGGAACGCGTTGGCGAACACGACGAAAAACACCATCACGACCGCGAGCGCGACTTTCGACGCCATGCCGAGCCCGAGCGCGATCACGAACACCGAGCCGAGCACGACGCGCGGGATCGAGTTGGCGATCTTGATGTAGAGACTGAACACGTCGGAGAGCAGCTTGTTGCGGCCGAGCACGATGCCGCAGAAGATGCCCCCGATCGAACCGATGATGAAGCCGAGCCCCGTTTCCTCGAGCGTGACCCACACCTGCGTGAGCAGCGGCCCTTGCGAGGTACCGTTCACGAACCAGTCGACGATCTGCGCGAAGATCTCGGTCGGCATCGAGAAGAAGAAAGGGTCGATCCACTTCAGGCGCGCGGACAGTTCCCAGCCGCCGAGCACGACCACGAGCAGGAGAATGCGCAGCGAAATCACCAGAACCTGGCGCTGGCGGATCTTCTTCTGCGCAATACGCTCGACGTGAGCGAGCGACGCGGCGTCGATGCCCGAGGGCATCATCTGTTGAGAGGGTGTAGACATGTTTGCCGTTCCTTGATTAACCGATCTGCACTTCTTCGCGCAGGTCATGCCAGATATCGCGCGAAATTTCGATGAAGCGTGAGTCGTAGCGGATCTCCGATGTGACGCGCGGTCGCGGCAGATCGATTTCGTAGACTTTCTTCAGCGTGGCGGGACGGGCAGTTAGCACGAACACGCGATCGGCGAGCGCAATCGCTTCTTCGAGGTCGTGCGTGACGAACACGACCGAGCCGGCGCCGCCCCACAATTGCAGCAACTCGTCCTGCATCAATGTGCGCGTCTGCATGTCGAGCGCCGAGAACGGCTCGTCCATCAGCAGGATTTCCGGCTTGTTGATGAAGGTCTGCGCAAGCGCGACGCGCTTGCGCATGCCGCCGGACAGTTGATGCGGATAGTGCTTGCCGAACTTGTCGAGGCCCACGCGGCGCAGCCATTCGTTCGCTTCGTCGTAAGCGGCCGATTTCGAGCGGCCGCGATACAGCGGACCCGCCGCGACGTTGTCGAGCACCGAGCGCCACGGAAACACCGCATCGGCCTGAAACACGAAACCGATGCGCGGATCGATGCCGTCCACCGGCGCGCCCATCACGCGCACTTCGCCGGTGGTCGGCTTCAGCAAGCCGGTGATCATGCTGAGCGTGGTGGACTTGCCGCAGCCGGTCGGGCCGACCACCGCGACGAATTCGCCGCGTGCCACCGACATGCTGAAGTCGCGCAGCGCGATCGTGGCCTTGCCGTCCGGGGAAATGAAACGGCACGACACGTTGCGCATTTCGATCGCTGGCGTCTCGCGTGACATAGGTTGATTCATCGGCGGGTGCCTCGCAGTTCTGTGAAGATGAAAGAAGCGTTACTTCGACGCGGTCTTGACCGGCGCCGACACGTAGTCGTTGGTGTAGGTCTTGGCGAGATCGATATGCTTGCCCTTCACCGACGGATTGAATGCGGACAGCACCTTCAGCACCGTATCCGGGCCGTCGGCGGGCATCTTGCCGTCCTTCGTGAACATCGGCAGCGACGCCTTCAGCGCGTTCACGTACAGGTCCTTGTTGTTGCCGTAGTAGTCTTTCGGCATCTGCGCGGCGATGTCCTCGGCGCTATGCGTCGCGATGTAGTTCAGCGTCTTCGCGAACGCATGCGAGAGCTTCGCGGCCTCGTCCTTGTGCGCTGCGGCCCACGCGCGCTGCACGTAGAAGCTCGAAGCGGGGTAGGTGCCGCCGAGCGCGGCGCGCGTGCCGTCCACGTTGCGCATGTCGACCAGCACCTTCGCGTCGCCGGTCTTGAGCAGTTGCGAGACGGTCGGCTCGGTGGTCATGCCGGCGTCGATGCGGCCTTGCTTGACGGCGGCGATGAAGCTGTTGTCCGCGCCGACCGGCAACATCGTGTATTGCGTCGACGGCACGCCCGCGCGCTGCGCGAGGTACTGCGTGAGGAAGCTGGTCGACGAACCGAGGCCGGTCACGCCGAGCGTCTTGCCTTTGACGTCGGCCATGCTCTTCAGCGAATCGGCCGCCTTCGTCGAGACCATCTCTACTTCGCCCGGCACCTGGCCGAAGACGACGAGCGCCTGCACTTCCTTGCCCTTGCTCTGCAGGTCGATCGTATGATCGTAGAAGCCGACCACGCCTTGCACCGCGCCCGCGAGCAGTTCGTTCTCCGCATCGACGCCGGCCGGCTGCGACAGGATCTCGACGTCGAGGCCTTCGTCCTTGAAGTAACCGAGCTGCTCGGTGAGCTTGGCCGGCAGATAGATGATCTTGGTGGCGCCGCCGACCATGATCGTGATCTTCTCGGCGTGAGCGGCGGCCGAAGCGGCGGCAAGGGCGAACGCAACTCCTGATACAGCGGCAATCTGGCGCAAGGTACGCATGAAGCAGTCTCCTTAGGTGGGTCGCCGCGACCCCGTGGTGCGCGGCGCTTTTCTGGGTCAATGGGGGCGATTATAGAAACGCGAAACCTTCTGGCAGCTTTCGGGGTTTGGCGCAAAACATGGGTGTTAACCCGAAAAAGCGCCGAAAATGCGCCGAAATTGCGCCGACATTGCGCGCGGATCGGCACCGCGCTCGCGGCGGGCACTGGACTATGCGGCAAACCACACGGTATGCGCGCGGCCCCCTTGTTTTAAGGCACAATCGACGACCTGACTTTTGCCGTTGCCGCCATGAAGCTGCTGCTGATCGAAGACAACCCCACGCTTGCGCACTGGCTCGCGAAGATGCTGGAGCAGGAGGCCTTCGCGCTCGACGCCGTGCAGGACGGCGATGAAGCCGACCGCCTGCTGCGCACCAATCACTACGACGTGATCCTGCTCGACCTGAACCTGCCGAAGCTGTCGGGCAAGAACGTGCTGCGCCGGCTGCGTCAGCGTGGCGACGCGACGCCGGTGCTGATCCTCACCGCGAGCGGCTCGATCGACGAGAAGGTGGAGCTGCTCGGCGCCGGCGCCGACGACTATCTGGTGAAGCCGTTCGAAGTGCGCGAGCTGATCGCGCGCATCAAGGTGGCGATTCGGCGGCAGTCGCCGTCGAAAGCGGGCGAGGTGGTGTGCGGCGATCTGTCGTTCGACATCGACACGCGCCAGTTCACGCTGAAGGGCGCGCCGCTGAACGTGACGCCGCGCGAGCGCTCGGTGCTCGAAGCGCTGATCCTGCGCCTCGGCAAGACGGTGACGAAGCCGGCGCTCGTCGATGCGATCTTCACGCTCGCCGACGAGCCGAGCGAGGATGCGGTCGAGATCTACATTTCGCGTCTGCGCAAGAAGCTCGATGGCAGCTCGGCCGCGATCGTCACGCTGCGCGGGCTCGGCTATCTGCTGCGCAAGCGGGAAGACGACCAGTAACGATGGCCAATAGCCTACGCATACGCCTGCTGTGGTGGCTGCTCGTGCCGCTCGCGCTTTATGTGTTCGTGACCGGCAAGACCGAGTACGACAACGCGCGGCACACCGCAAATCTGGTGCAGGACAATCAGCTGGTCGCGTCGGCGCGGATGATCGCGGGCGAGGTCGAATGGAGCGACGGCTTTCTGCGTGTCGATGTGCCGCCCGCCGCGCTCGAGATCTTCGCATCGCCGTATCGCGACCAGGTGTTCTATAGCGTGCGTGTCGACGATGGGCGGCTGCTCGCGGGTACGCCTGATTTCCCGCCGCGTCCGCTGCGGGCGCCCGACGTGCCGGATTCGTACTACACGCAGTTGCACGGCCAGCAGGTGCGCGCTGTCGACATCGTGCGGCTCATGTACGACAACGGCGCGACGCGTCCCGTGCGCGTGACGGTCGGCAAGACCGTGCGCTCGCGCGATGCGATGACGCAACAGCTGTGGCGGCCGCAACTCGTGCGCCAGCTCGAAATGATCGCGCTGGCGGTGGCGCTCGTTTGCATCGGGCTCACGTTCGAGTTGCGGCCGTTGATGAAGGTGAAAGACGAGGTGGCCGACCGCGATCCGATGCAGCTCGAACCGATTCGCGTCGAGCGTCTGCATACGGAACTGCGACCCATCGTCGATGCGATCAATCAGTGCATCGCGCGGCTCGGCGTGCAGGTGGCGGCGCAGCGGCGCTTTATCGCCGACGCCGCGCATCAGTTGCGCACGCCGCTCACGCTGCTCGGCACGCAACTGCAATTCGCGCGGCAGCAGGAAGGCCTCAATCCCGCGCTCGACGAAGCGCTTGCCGCGATGCATCGCAGCAACCGGTCGATGGTCGGGCTCACCAACAAGCTGCTTTTGCTCGCGCAGGCCGAGGCCGCCGACAACTCGCAGCTCGCCATGGAACGCGTCGATCTGGTGCCGCTCGCGATGGAGGTCGTCGAAGATCTCGGCCTGCTCGCGCAGGCACGTGAAATCGATCTGGGCGCGGAATTGCACGGCGCGGCGCCGGTGCTCGGACATCTCGGCTTGTTGCAGGCACTGATCGCGAATCTCGCCGAGAACGCGATTCGCTATACGGGCAGCGGTGGTCACGTGACGGTCGCCGTGAACGCTGATACCGCGGCCAATGCGGTGACGGTCAGCGTGACCGACAACGGCCCCGGCATTCCGGCCGAATCGCGCAGCCGCGTGTTCGAGCCGTTCTTTCGTGCGTCGACGGATACCGAGGGCACGGGCCTCGGTCTTGCGATCGTGCGCGAAATCGCGGACGCCCATCACGGCGAGATCACGCTGAAGGCGGGCGAGGGCGGCAAGGGTGTGCATATCGCCGTGACGTTTCCGCGCGCGACGCCGAAGTGATCGGGATAAGCCCGAGGTTCGCGCAACATGCACAGCCGTGAAAGCATCGGGAAGGGTTCGCGCCTTCAAAATCACGGGCAGGCGACCCGCGCGGCGCCCAGATGCAAGATAACGGAGACACCCCCAATGAAGCTTTCCTTGACGCGTTTCTCGCGCGCGGCCTATGCCGCCGTCGCGGCGTCGCTCGCGCTGTGCGCGCTCGCGAGACTCGCGACGTCTGCGCAAGCCGCCGCGCCGGAGAAACTCGCGATCATGGTGGGCGGTACCAACAAGCTCATCTATCTGCCGGCGCGTCTTGCCGAACAGCTCGGCTATTTCAAGGCCGAAGGGCTCGACGTCGAACTGCTGTCGCAGCCGACTGGAATAGACGGCGAAAACGAAATGCTCGCGGGCGCGGTGCAGGCCGTGGTCGGCTTCTACGATCACACGATCGATCTGCAGACACGCGGCAAGGAAGTGAAGACGATCGTCGTGTTCAGCCAGGTGCCCGGCGAAGTGCAACTGGTCGCGGCGAAATCGGCCGATTCGATCCGGAGCATGGCCGACGTGCGCGGTAAAACGCTCGGCGTGACGGGGCTCGGCTCCTCGACGAGTTTTCTCACGCAGTACCTCGCACAGCGCGCGGGCGTGCGGTCCACGCAATACACGCTGCTGCCGGTCGGCGCGGACAGCAGTTTCATCGCGGCGATGCGGCAAGGGCGCATTCACGCGGGTATGACGACCGAGCCGACCGTCACTCGACTATTGAAAGCGGGCGACGCCAAAGTACTCGTCGACATGCGCAATGTCGATGGCACGCGCGCCGCGCTCGGCGGCATGTATCCGGCGTCGAGCCTCTACGTGCAAAGCACGTGGCTCGACGCGCATGCCGACGAAGCCGCGAAACTCGCGCGCGCATTCGTCAAGACGCTGCGCTATATGCACACCCACAGCGCGGAACAAATCGCCGCGCAGATGCCAAAAGAAGACATCGGCAACGACAGGGCGCTGTATATCAGCGCATTGCAGGCCTCGCTGCCGATGTACACCGTCGACGGCAAGATGCCAGCCGACGGTCCGCAGACGGTGCTGAAGGTACTGTCGAGCTTCAATCCGGCGGTGAAGGGGCGGCATATCGATCTGTCGCGCACGTTTACCGATCAGTTCGTCGATGACGTGAAGCCTTGAAAGCGGGCTGACCGCGTGGGTCGCTTCGAGCACAAGATGAAGCTTCACAATGGTTACGTCGTCGCCACGACGTTTGGCGCGAAGAACCAGTTGCAATTGACGACGGGTATTCGCACGCGATTCTGAGTTGCGGAACGGCTTGCGAATGCCACCTCACGACTTCCGCTCACGTCCCGCACGAGTCTTGTCCGCTCCGCTCCTCGCGCGGGTCTGCGCCGCGAGTTCCTCGACCATTTCCCGCGCGGCCGTCTGCAACTCGGGCACATAGCGCCGCTTCGCTTCCGCGAGCGACACCGCGCGCGACAGAAACACCACGTTCAAGCTCGCGAGCACGCGTTCCTCGAACACGATCGCGACGGCAACCGCGCCGATCTTCCCCTGGTCCGCCCAGTCGCCGTGATTCGAGCCAAACCCATCCGCGCGCACGCGTCGCACGAGGCTGCGGACCAACGCGTCGTTCGACGCGAGCGCCTTCTGCTCCTCGCCTCCCGCGCCCGCGCGCAGCAGATCGAGAATGTCCTCGCGCTCCTCGTCGGGGCACATCGCGAAATACGCGCGACCCGCCGCGGTCAGCAGGATCGGCAAACGGCGGCCGACCATCGCGCGATGAAACGATAGCGGACTGAAGCGGTGCGTGGTCTCGCGGACGATCATCGCGTCGCCGTCGGGCGTGGTCAGATCGGACGGCCACGCGACGCGTTGCAGCAGACGCCCCATCACCGGCGGCGCGATCGTCGCGATACGTTCGTCGTCGGTGAAGCCTTCGCTCAGCGCGCGCACCTTCAGCGTGAGCCGGAAGCTGTCGTCCGACGCGCTGCGCCGCACGAAGCCTTCCTCCATCAACGTTTCGAGCAGCCGCCGCGCGGTGGTGCGATGCAGGCCGGTCAGCTCGCTGATCTGCTGGCTCGTCGCGCGGCCGCTGTCCATCGAGTTGAGCGCCTGCAGCACCTGCAAGCCGCGCGACAGACCTCGCACATTCGTGTATTTATTCACTTGAAACCTCAATCAAATCAACTATGTGCATTCTATGCACAATTTCCAGATTTTGTTGAGCGGGCAGGTGGCCGGTCCTAGACTGCCAACAAATCAACGATTTCATGGAGACGCAAGCTGTTGTCCGCAGGCGATTTTTCGCCATGGCGACAGCCGGTTCCCGCCGCCGCGCTCCGTGAATATCTCGACCCGGTCACTCTGGTCGACATACGGAGACAACATGCCCCAACCGCTCGACCCGGTGGCCGCGCAAGGCCACAGTGGACCCGTCACCACCGACGTCGCGATCATCGGCGCCGGCCCGGTCGGTTTGATGATCGGCAACTATCTCGGCCTGCAGGGCGTGCGCGTCGTGCTGATCGAAAAGCTCGACGGGATCATCGACTATCCGCGCGCAATCGGCCTCGATGACGAAGCGCTGCGCGTGTTTCAGTCCGTCGGCCTCGCCGATGCATTGCTGCCGCACACGACCCCCGATCACTGGATGCGCTTCGTCACGAGCAACGGTCACTGCTTCGCATCGATCGAGCCGCGCACCGACGAATTCGGCTGGTCGCGCCGCAACGCGTTCATTCAGCCGCTGGCCGATCGCGTGTTGTACGACGGCCTGCAACGCTTCCCGCATGTCGAGGTGCTGTTCGGCCACACGGTCGACTCGTTCACGCAGGACGGCAGCGGCGTCACGATCGAAGCGCAACACGCGCAGAGCGGCCGCCGCACGATCCGCGCGTCATACATGGTCGGTGCGGACGGCGGCAACAGCTTCGTGCGCCGCACCCTCGACGTGCCGTTCGAGGGCCGCACGAAACCGAATCAGTGGATCGTCGTCGACGTGCGCAACGACCCGATCGGCTCGCCGCACGTGTACATGCATTGCGATCCGCGGCGCCCGTATGTGTCGGCCGCGCTGCCGCACGGGATTCGCCGCTTCGAATTCATGGTGATGCCCGGCGAGACCGAGGAAGAGCTGTCGAAGCCGGAGAACATGGCCGCGCTGATCCGCAAGGTCGTCGCCGAGCCGGAGAAGGTCGACTACATCCGCAAGCGCGTCTATACGCACAACGCGCGCCTCGCGAGCAGCTTCCGCGTGAAGCGCGTGCTGCTGGCCGGCGACGCCGCGCACATCATGCCGGTGTGGCAGGGCCAGGGCTACAACAGCGGTATTCGCGACGCGAGCAACCTCGGCTGGAAACTCGCGATGGTGGTCAAGGGGGTCGCCGGCGATGCGCTGCTCGATAGCTACACCGCCGAGCGCCGTTCGCATGCGCGCTCGATGATCCACCTCTCTGAGGTCGCGGGCGACATCTTCGCGCCGACGAGCCGCTTCGGCATCAAGTTTCGCGACGCGTTCGTGCGTACGTTCAACTGGTTCCCGGCGGTCAAGCGCTACTTCGTCGAAATGCGTTTCAAGCCGATGCCACGCTATGAAAGCGGCGTCGTATTGCTGGCGCGCACGCCGCGCAAGCGTGGCTGGCTCGCGCGCGTGCTCGAACGCTCGGGGCATTCGGCGCCGGGCCGCCTGCTCGGTCTGATGAGCGAGAAGCGCGAGTCGCGGCTCGGCCGTCTCGTGTATGGACGCGACCCGCATTGTCATTCGCCGGTCGGCCGCATGTTCATTCAACCGCGCGTGCGCACGGTGAGCGGCGAGGTCGTGCGACTCGACGATGTGCTCGGCAACCGCTTCGCGATCGTCGGCTGGGGCGCGGAACCGACCTTCGGTTTGTCGGAGCAGGCGCGCGCGATCTGGCAGCGGCTCGGCGGCTGCTTCGTGGTCGCGAAGCCGGATACGCAGCTGTCTTTCCATGACGACGTGCCAGAAGACGTCATCGCGATCGGCGATGTGAACACGCGGCTGAAGGACTGGTTCACGCGAGTGCCGGAATCGGTCGTGCTGTTGCGTCCCGATCGTTTCGTCGCGGGCATGGGCTCGCCGCAGCAGGTGTCGCAACTCGTCGTCGAACTCGCGCAGCAGCTGCATCTCGACGCGGCGGGGCGGGCCGACGTGGCCGGTTCTCGCAACGAAGCAGCGTTCGCGCCCGATGCCGTCGCCACTTTCGCCACCGCTGCAACCGCCGGAGCCTGATATGCCGATGCTGCTCGAATGCCTATCGCACACGCCGTTGCACGGCTATTACGATCCTGCGCCCGAAGTCGTCACGGAAGTCGAGCGCGTGCATGCGGCAGCGCGTGCGCGCGTCGTCGAGTTCGATCCCGAACTGGTCGTCGTGTTCGCGCCCGATCATTACAACGGTTTCTTCTATGACGTGATGCCGCCGTTTTGCATCGGCGCATCGGCGAGCGCGATCGGCGACTTCAAGAGCCTCGCCGGTCCGCTGGAGGTGCCCGCCGATACCGCGCTCGACCTTGCCGAAGCGGTGCTCGCGAGCGACGTCGACGTCGCCGTCTCGTACCGCATGCAGGTCGATCACGGTTGCGCGCAAGCGCTGGAGATTCTGACGGGCGGCCTCGATCGATATCCGGTCGTGCCGGTATTCATCAATTCGGTGGCAGCGCCGATGGCTTCATGCCGCCGCGCGCGTTTGCTCGGCGATGCGTTGGGTCGAGCGCTCGCACGCTCGAAGCAACGCGTGCTCGTGATCGGCTCGGGCGGCATCTCGCACGAGCCGCCGGTGCCGGAACTCGCGGGCGCGAGCGAGGAAGTCGCCGAGCGTCTGATCGCGGGCCGCAATCCGTCGGCCGAATCGCGTGCGGCGCGGGAGGCGCGCACGATCGCGGCGGCGCGCGCGTTCGCCGCGGGCGACAGCCGTCTGCATCCGCTCAATCCGGAATGGGATCGCGCGTTCCTGAAGCTGCTCGAAGACGGCGAACTCACCGCGCTCGACGGTCTGACCAACCACGCGATCACGCGCGAGGCCGGCAAGTCCGCGCACGAAATCCGCACGTGGATCGCCGCGTTCGGCGCACTGAACGCGAGCGGCCCGTATCGCGCGTCGCTCGATTACTACCGTCCGATCCCCGAATGGATCGCGGGCTTCGGCGCGATGCATGCCCGACCCGTGACTTCCCACGTCTAACCGAATCAGGAACCCGCTATGACCACTCAAAGCAATATAGACGCGCTCGCCCTGCGCCTGCGCGAATCGGAACGTACGCGCGCGACCATCGCGCCGTTGCGCGACGACCGGCGTTTCGTCGACCTGTCGAACCCGGCCGACGCCGAGGAGCTCGCGTACGCGGTGCAGCAGGCCAACGTGGCCGCGCGCATCGCGGCGGGCGAGCGCGTCGTCGGCCGCAAGATCGGACTCACGTCGCCGGCGGTGCAGCGTCAACTCGGTGTCGACCAGCCTGACTTCGGCGCGCTGTTCGCATCGATGGCGTATGGCGACGGCCAGCCGATTCCGCTGGACGAGCTGATCCAGCCGAAGGTCGAAGCGGAGATCGCGCTCGTGCTCGAACACGATCTGCTGCACGAGCGCCACACGTACGCCGATCTGATGCGCGCAACCGCGTATGCGATCGCGGCGATCGAAGTGGTGGACAGCCGCATCGAAGGCTGGAACATCCGTTTCGTCGATACCGTCGCGGACAACGCGTCGAGCGCGCGCTTCGTGCTCGGCAGCCGGCCGGTCCTGCTGCGCGATATCGATCTCGCGGCCTGCGCAATGACGCTATCGAAGGATGCGGAAGTCCTGTCGCGCGGCAATGGTGCCGCGTGTCTCGGCAATCCGCTGAATGCCGCCGCCTGGCTCGCGGATCGCATGGTCCGGCTCGGCACGCCGCTGCGTGCCGGCGACGTGCTGATGACAGGCGCTTTGGGCACGATGGTCGCCGTCAAGGAGCCGGGCACCTACTGCGCGCAGATCGAAGGTCTCGGCAACGTCCGCGCGACTTTTTCCGCATAAAGCATGCACGCGCAAGCACACGATTGGGAACCCATATGGCAAGCGAAAAACTGAAGGCCGCGATCGTCGGCTCCGGCAACATCGGCACCGATCTGATGATCAAGATCCTGCGTCACGGCAAGCATCTCGAAGTCGCGGCGATGGTCGGCATCGATCCGAACTCCGACGGCCTCGCGCGCGCCGCGCGGCTTGGCGTCGCGACCACGCATGATGGTGTCGAAGGTCTGACTCGTCTACCCGTGTTCAACGACATCGACTTCGTGTTCGACGCGACCTCGGCCGGCGCACACGTCAAGAACGATGCGCTGTTGCGAAAGCTGAAGCCCTCGATTCGCGTGATCGATCTGACGCCGGCGGCGATCGGCCCGTACTGCGTGCCGGTCGTCAATCTGGACACGCATCTCGACGCGCCGAACGTGAACATGGTCACGTGCGGCGGACAGGCGACCATTCCGATGGTCGCGGCCGTGTCGCGCGTCGCGAAGGTGCATTACGCGGAGATCGTCGCGTCGATCAGCAGCAAGTCAGCGGGCCCAGGCACGCGCGCGAACATCGATGAATTCACCGAGACCACGTCGAAGGCGATCGAAGTGGTCGGCGGCGCCGCGAAGGGCAAGGCGATCATCGTGCTCAACCCGGCCGAGCCGCCGGTGATGATGCGCGACACGGTCTATACGCTGTCGGAGCTGGCCGACCTCGACAAGGTCGAGCAGTCGATCGAGCAGATGGCCGCCGCGGTGCAGGCGTACGTGCCGGGCTATCGCCTGAAGCAGAAGGTGCAGTTCGACGAAATCAGCGCGAGCGCGCCGCTGAACATTCCGGGCCTCGGCAAGTTCAGCGGTCTGAAGACCTCGGTCTTCATCGAGGTGGAAGGCGCCGCGCACTATCTGCCTGCGTATGCGGGCAATCTCGACATCATGACTTCGGCCGCGCTCGCGACCGCGGAGCGCATGGCGCAGGCGCTCGTGCAGGCATCAGAGGCTTAAGGAGACTTCCCGCATGGACAAGAAACTGTATATCTCCGACGTGACGCTGCGCGACGGCAGCCACGCCATTCGTCACCAGTACTCGATCCAGAACGTGCAGGACATCGCACGCGCATTGGACCGCGCAAAGGTGGACAGCATCGAAGTTGCCCACGGCGATGGCCTGCAGGGTTCGAGCTTCAACTACGGCTTCGGCGCGCACAGCGACCTCGAATGGATCGAAGCGGTGGCTGACGTGGTCGAGCACGCTCAGATCGCGACCCTGCTGCTGCCTGGCATTGGCACGATCCACGATCTGAAGGCCGCCTACAACGCGGGCGCTCGCGTGGTGCGCGTCGCCACGCATTGCACCGAAGCCGATATCTCGAAGCAACACATCGAATACGCGCGCGAACTCGGCATGGACACCGTCGGCTTCCTGATGATGAGCCACATGACTACGCCGGAGAACCTCGCCATCGAAGCGAAGAAGATGGAGAGCTACGGCGCGACCTGCATCTATGTGGTCGACTCGGGCGGCGCGCTGACGATGAACGACGTGCGCGACCGCTTCCGCGCGGTGAAGGCGGTGCTGAAACCCGAAACGCAGACGGGCATGCACGCGCACCACAACCTGTCGCTGGGGGTGGCCAACTCGATGGTCGCGGTCGAAGAGGGCTGCGACCGTATCGATGCATCGCTCGCGGGCATGGGCGCCGGCGCGGGCAACGCGCCGCTCGAAGTGTTCATCGCGGCGGCCGAGCGCATGGGCTGGAATCACGGCACCGACCTCTACACGCTGATGGACGCCGCCGACGACATCGTGCGTCCGCTGCAGGACCGGCCGGTGCGCGTCGATCGCGAAACGCTCGCGCTCGGCTATGCGGGGGTGTATTCGAGCTTCCTGCGCCACTCGGAAGTGGCCGCGAAGAAATACGGCCTGAAGACCGTGGACATTCTCGTCGAGCTGGGCAAACGCCGCATGGTCGGCGGCCAGGAAGACATGATCGTCGACGTCGCACTGGATCTGAAGCGCGCGCACGCAACCGACGCTGTGGCTTCATGACCCGGACGCTGCGCGACGGCGCCGCATGCCGCGCGCGCAGCGTTCATTTCATCCAGCAAGGTCGCCGCAAGAGCGACGCTGACTCAACATTGGAGACTTTTATGCGGCAGTCAACGCAAGCAACGCAAACAACACAGTCGACAAAAACTCTTGCCGGCGGCGCGCTGACGATCGGGCTCTGCCTGATCGTCGCGCTGCTCGAAGGCGTGGACCTGCAATCGACCGGCCTCGCGGCACCGCGCATGGCGCGTGAATTTCATCTCGCGGTCGCGCAGATGGGCTGGGCGTTCAGCATCGGCGCGTTCGGGCTGCTGCCAGGAGCCGCGATCGGCGGACGTCTCGCCGACCGGCTCGGGCGCAAGCGCGTGCTGATGTGGTCGGTCGCGCTATTCGGCATCTTCTCGCTCGCGACCGCGCAGGTGTGGGACCTGAACAGCCTGCTCGCCGCACGCTTTCTGACCGGCCTCGGTCTTGGCGCAGCGATGCCGAATCTGATCGCGCTGTGCTCGGAAGCGGCGCCGCCCCATCAGCGCAACACCGCGGTCGGCGCCATGTATTGCGGCATGCCGTTCGGCGCGGCGCTCGCGGCGGTGGTCGGCATCATCAGCCCGGGCGACGCGGGCTGGCGGCATATCTTCTACGTCGGCGGCTTCGGGCCGTTGCTGGTGCTGCCGCTGCTTGCGCTGTTCCTGCGCGAGTCGGCGCAGTTCGTCGCGGCGCGTGCAACCAAAGGCGCGCGACGCGATGCGTCGGCGAGCGTGACGCACGCGCTGTGGCAGGAAGGGCGCGCGGGCACGACGATCGCGTTGTGGATCAGCTATCTCGGCACGCTGATCGTGCTGTATTTCCTGATCAACTGGCTGCCGTCGCTCGTCTTGACGCGCGGTCTGACGCGCGTGCAGTCCGGTGTCGTACAGATGATGTTCAACATCGGCGGCGGCATCGGCGCGATCGTGATCGCCGGCATGATGGACCGGATGGGCCGGCGCCGCACGGTCGCGGGCATGTATGTCGGCATCGTCGTTGCGCTTGGCGCGTTGCTGAACGCGAATGGCGGCACGTCGATGGCGTGGGGCGGTCTGCTCGCGGGGCTGTTCCTGGTCGGCGGCCAGTCGGTGTTGTATGCGCTGGCAAGCAGCCTGTACCCGACCGAAGTGCGTGGCACCGGCGTCGGCGCGGCCGTGGCGGTGGGCCGTCTCGGCTCGATCCTCGGACCGTTGATCGCGGGGGCAACTGCTCGCGATCGGTCAGGGTGCGAGCGTGCTGCTCGGCGCGAGCATTCCGCTGATCGCGGTCGCCGCGATTGGCGCGTGGCTCGTCGTGAATCGCTCGACACTTCGTTATACCCCGGTGGCCGCGCAATAGCTTGGCAGCCCGAAATACCGCGCGGGTCCGCCGTCAACGGCGACTCGCGGTCACTTAATCCGTGAAACAAAGGAATTCGACATGAGCAACACCAACACGCAAGCAGCGGCGATCACCGAGGAAGCGACCAGCCGATTCGTCCGCATCACCGAAGACGGCCGCGAGATGCAGCTCCACTACAACGACGTGGGGCAGGGTGCGAAAACGGTCGTGATGCTGCACGGCTCGGGACCGGGCGCGACCGGCTGGGCCAACTTCAATCGGAACGTCGAGCCGCTCGTCGCGGCGGGCTATCGCGTGATCCTGATGGACTGCCTCGGTTGGGGCAAGAGCGACCCGATCGTCTGCAAGGGCTCGCGCTCGGAACTGAACGCGCGCTGCCTGAAGGCGCTGCTCGATGCGCTCGATATCGAACGCGCGCATATCATCGGCAACTCGATGGGTGGACATAGCGCGGTCGCGTTCGCGCTCGCCGAGCCGCAACGCGTCGGCAAGCTCGTGCTGATGGGCGGCGGCACCGGCGGCCCGAGCCAGTTCGTGCCGATGCCGACCGAAGGCATCAAGCTGCTGCAAGGGCTGTACCGCAACCCGACCATCGAGAACCTGCAGCGCATGATGAGCGTCTTCGTGTTCGACACGAAGGCGTTGACCGAAGACCTGATGCAAGCGCGCCTCGCGAACATGCTGGCGCGCCGCGATCACCTCGAGAACTTCGTCGCGAGCCTCGCCGCGAATCCGAAGCAGTTCAACGACTACGGGCCGCGCCTTGGCGAAGTAACCGCGCCGACGCTCGTGATCTGGGGCCGCGACGATCGTTTCGTGCCGATGGACATCGGCCTGCGGCTCGTTGCCGGGATGCCGAACGCCGATCTGCATGTGTTCGGCCGCTGCGGGCATTGGGCGCAGTGGGAGCATGCGGACAAGTTCAACCGGATGGTGGGGGAGTTCCTGGGACGCGGGCATTAAGCAGGGTTGTCGTTGTGGGCGACTGGTGCGTCGTTGCGGCGGCGGGCTGGTTGCCTCGTTTAGGTTTGGGTTCTTTTCTTCGCCGACTAACAGGCGATTTCAAGGTCCAAATGTAGAGTCAATGTAGATACGGGCGACTTGCTGTTTTCGCTGTGAGTATCTACAATGGATATACATTTGGAGCTGGGATATGGAACTCAAGATTCAGAAGTGGGGCAACAGCGCTGCGGTACGGTTGCCGGCCGTGTTGTTGGAGCAAATTCATGCGTCGGTGGGCAGCTCGCTGAACGCGGACGTGCGCCCCGAGGGGGTGTTGCTTACGCCTGCGCGTCGCAAGTATTCACTGGATGAACTCGTCGCGCAGTGCGATCCGAAGGCGCCACCGCCAGCCGATCTCGACGTCTGGAGTGAAGTCAAGCCGGCGGGGCGCGAAGCATGGTAAGGCGCATCAAGTTCGAGCGCGGCGATATCGTGCGCGTGAGCCTGAATCCGACGCTTGGCAAGGAGCGGCAAGGCGATTTCCGTCCCGCGCTGGTTTTGTCGCCTGCCGCATTCAATGCTCTTGGGGTCGCGCTCGTTGCGCCGATCACGCAGGGGGGAGAGTTCGCTCGATACGCTGGATTCGCGGTACCGCTCTCGGGTTCGGGAACAGAGACTCAGGGGGTGGCTCTGGTGAATATGGTGCGCACTCTGGACCTCGAGGCCCGCGGCGCACGCAAAGTCGAGCGCGCTCCGGCCGAGGTAGTCGAGGACGCGCTCGCCCGACTTCAAACGATTCTGGAATGACGGGAAAGACGATACGAACTAAACCAATCCGCGGCGAGCGACCCCATCACTGCGCCGCCGGCATCCGAGTCACACTCTTCGGCACCCGCCCATCACTACCCGCGGCGTCGTCCGCTGGAGGGCAGCAGTCACGGCTCGGTGGCGGCATTTGCGGCTCGTCAATGCGACCAATTCGCATTCATCCAAAATAATATTCCTCAAGTCATCTATAAGATATCTGTCTTAAGACCGGGGTAATCGGCGGCAAACCCTTGCCAGTCCTGGATCGACCCGTTTGGGTAGGGTCTCGCGACCTGTTTGTCTAGTCACATTTAGTGGAAAACGCGCATATACTCTCGGTCGTATCGCAAAACGAAGGTCGCGGGGTTGCGTCGTGCCGAACTGACGCCGTCAGCCGTCGCGTCACGGTTTGCGCTGGCTTCGACTGCCAACGCTCTGTCTATCACTTCCTAGCAAAGCATTAATCATGTCCACACCGCCGAAGATCATCTACACCCTGACCGACGAAGCGCCCGCACTGGCGACGTACTCGCTGCTGCCGATCGTCAAGGCGTTCACGCGCTCGTCCGACGTGCTCGTCGAAACGCGCGACATCTCGCTCGCCGGCCGGATCATTGCCGCATTTCCGGACTACCTGAGCGCGGAGCAGAAGGCTTCCGACGATCTGGCGGAGCTCGGTAGACTCACCATGCGCCCGGAAGCGAACATCATCAAGCTGCCGAACATCAGCGCGTCGGTGCCGCAGTTGAAGGCCTCGATCGCCGAGCTGCGCGACCAGGGCTATAAGCTGCCGTCGTACCCGGACGTCGCGACGACCGACGCCGAGAAGGACGTCAAGGCCCGCTACGACAAGATCAAGGGCAGCGCGGTGAACCCGGTGCTGCGCGAAGGCAATTCGGACCGCCGCGCGCCGTTGTCGGTGAAGAACTACGCGCGCAAGCATCCGCACAAGATGGGCGCATGGCGCGCGGACTCGAAGTCGCACGTCTCGCACATGAGCGATGGCGATTTCTACGGCAGCGAGAAGTCGGCGCTGGTCGCCCAGGCCGGTAGCGTGAAGATCGAACTGGCCGCCGCCGACGGCACGATCACGGTCCTGAAGGCGAAGACGCCGGTGCAGGCAGGCGAAATCATCGACGCGTCGGTGCTGAGCAAGAACGCGCTGCGCAGCTTCATCGAAGCGCAGATCGCCGAGGCGAAGGCGAACGGCGTGCTGTTCTCGGTGCACCTGAAGGCCACGATGATGAAGGTCTCGGACCCGATCATCTTCGGTCACGTGGTGTCGGTGTTCTACAAGGACGTGCTCGCGAAGCATGCGGAAGCGCTGGCCAAGGTCGGCTTCAACCCGAACAACGGTATCGGCGACCTGTACGCGCGTCTGAAGGATCTGCCGGCTGAGACGGCCGCGGCGATCGAAGCCGACATCAAGGCGCAGTACGAACAGCGTCCGCCGCTCGCGATGGTCAACTCGGACAAGGGCATCACGAGCCTGCACGTGCCGAGCGACGTGATCGTCGATGCATCGATGCCGGCGATGATCCGCGAGTCGGGCAAGATGTGGGGCGCCGATGGCGCGCTGCACGACGCGAAGGCGGTGATTCCGGACCGTTGCTACGCCGGTGTGTACCAGGCGGTGATCGAAGACTGCAAGAAGCACGGTGCGTTCGACCCGGTCACGATGGGTACGGTGCCGAACGTCGGGCTGATGGCACAAGCCGCCGAAGAATACGGTTCACACGACAAGACGTTCCAGATCCCGGCGAACGGCGTGGTCCGCGTCACCGACGAAGCCGGCGCGGTGCTGCTCGAGCAGCCGGTGGAACAGGGCGACATCTTCCGTATGTGCCAGACCAAGGACGCGCCGGTCCGCGACTGGGTCAAACTCGCGGTGAACCGCGCCCGCGCTTCCAACACGCCGGCCGTATTCTGGCTCGACGCGGCGCGCGCGCACGATGCGCAGATCATCAGGAAGGTCGAGCAGTACCTGAAGGATCACGACACGAACGGTCTCGACATCCGCGTGATGACGCCGGTCGAAGCGACGAAGTTCTCGGTCGAGCGCATCCGCGCCGGCAAGGACACGATCTCGGTCACCGGCAACGTGCTGCGCGACTACCTGACCGACCTGTTCCCGATCATGGAACTGGGCACCAGCGCGAAGATGCTGTCGATCGTTCCGCTGATGGCGGGTGGGGGCATGTTCGAAACCGGCGCGGGCGGTTCGGCGCCGAAGCACGTGCAGCAGCTGGTCGAGGAAGGCTTCCTGCGCTGGGATTCGCTCGGTGAATTCCTCGCGCTGGCGGCATCGCTCGAGCATCTGGGCACCGCGTATCACAACCCGAAGGCGCAGATTCTTGCGAAGACGCTCGATCAGGCGACCGGCAAGTTCCTCGACAACGACAAGTCGCCGGCGCGCAAGGTCGGCGGTATCGACAATCGCGGCAGCCACTTCTACCTCGCGATGTACTGGGCCGAAGCACTGGCCGCGCAAACCGACGATGCCGCGCTGCAGGCGCAGTTCGCCGGCGTCGCGAAGGCGATGGCCGACAACGAGGCGAAGATCGTCGCGGAACTCGGCGCGGCGCAGGGCAAGCCGGCGGATATCGGCGGCTACTACCGCCCGAACGTCGAGCTGACTAGCAAGGCGATGCGCCCGAGCGCGACGCTGAACGCAATCGTCGATTCGGTGGCTTGAGTTCGCGCGGGCGACTGATGCGGTAAGCGCCGCGGCCGCACCTGCGCTGGCCCCGAAAGCCGCACGGTAAGCACGCGCAGCACAACCGCGGACAAAGCCGCAAGCAGGATCGCAAATACGACAATGGCGCCTTCGGGCGCCATTGTCGTTTCTACTGTCACTGCTACGTCGCCGTCGGTCATACCGGTCCTTATACGTGAACGATTTCCCAATCGGCGAGCTTCTCCGGAATTTCGAGCGTCGACGTGTCGAGCTCCGACAGATGCTCGCAGCTCAGACCGCGCGCGAGGTCGTCGGCGGCCTGTTGCGGGCTCGGGAATTCTCCGAGCGTTTCGTTGCCGTAGGTGGCTTCCCAGCCGTCCTGACCCGGCAGAATGTAGAACGCTCCCTGCGTCGAACCAAAGCGAAAGCCTTTCATTTTTAGTCTCCCAGTTGCCAATAAAAAAAGCCGCGATTCGTGACGGCTTCTTCGCAATCTGCGGGATTTGGGTGGCCGTGTCGTGAGGCCCCTCGAATCCGACTGCGTGAAGCGCGTGCTCTTGTGAAAGAGTCTACGTCAGCGAATCGGCGGGCAATTGGGCGTCGAACCGGTCTTTATATTAAAAATATCCGTGTAAAAACAAAGGCTTGTGCGATCCGTTTTGCGATGTGCAACGCCGCCGGGCATCGTGAAATGGCCGCTTTGTGCCCCGCAACATGATTTTTTACGACGCGCGGCATCGTTTCGTATCGTGAAAATTAGGGGCTGCGCGCGACGCGCAAAACGACGCTGTGCGACCCTATGACGCGCCGAGCCGTTCGATCAGCATCGCGACGAAGGTCTCGGTCACCGGCGGCAAGGTTCGGCCGCGCTTTTTGATCAGCGCGATGCGCCGCGTGAACGCGGCTTCGTCGATCGGTCGCGCGACCAGCTCGGGCTCCGCGCGCACCTCGCGCGCCGACGCCGGCAGGATCGTGATGCCGAGCCCGGCGCGCGCCATCGCGACCGCGCTCATCATGTAGGTCGGTTCGCAGGCGATGCGCGGCTCACATTGCGCGTCGGCGAACGCGCTGTCGACGACCGCTCGCACGCTCGTGCCCTGCGCGGTCAGCACGAGCGGCTCGCTGGCGAGATCGGCGAGCGTGACGGGCCGGCGCCGCCGCGCGAGCGCGTGCTGCTTCGGCAGCACGGCGACGAGCCGGTCGATGCCCGCATGCAGTACCTCGAGCCCGCTGTCGTTCAGCTCGCCGCCCGTCAGCCCGATATCGGCTTCCTCGTTGCGCACCAACGTGTTGACCATGCTCGCGACGACATCGCGCACCTCGAAGCCGACGCGCGGCACGGCTTTTCTCAGCGCCTGCACGAGCTCGGGCAGTACGCTCGCCGCGAAGGTCGGCAGACACGCGATGCGCACCGTGCCGCTCCCGCCTTCGCCGAGCGCGCGCGCATCGAGCAGCACGTGCTCCATGTCGTGCAGCGATTTCTGCAGCACGGGCAGCAGCTCGCGGCCGGTCGGCGTCAGGGCGACGTTGCGGCTGTTGCGATCGAACAGGCGCAGGCCGACCGTTTCCTCGAGCCGGCGAATCTGCACCGTCAACGCCGGTTGCGACAGATGCAGCCGCGCGGCCGCACGCGTGAAGCTGCCCGTTTGCGCGACCGCGATAAACGCGCGGATGTCCCGGAGATTCAGATCCATGATGATTTGTGATTGCTGCAATCAATTCATTTCAATTGCTTTATTGCTGCCCCGAACTTACGCTCGATCACACTAAAAAACAACCTGGAGACAAGCTCATGCTGCCATTGCTGGGGCTGGCTACCATCGTCGTGCTGCTCGGCGCGATCCTGTCCAAACGCATGTCGCCGCTCGTCGCGCTGATCATCGTGCCGCTCGCGGCCTCGCTGCTCGGCGGCTTCGGCTTGCAGACGAGCAAGTTCGTCGTCGATGGCCTCAAGAGCCTCGCGCCCGTCGTCTGCATGTTCGTCTTCGCGATCCTGTACTTCGGCACGATCACCGACGCCGGTACGCTCGACCCGATCATCGAGCGCATCCTGCGCGCGGTCGGCACACGGCCCACGCGCATCGTGATGGGCACCACGCTGCTCGCGCTGCTGATCCACCTCGACGGCTCCGGCGCCGTCTGCTTCCTCGTCACCATTCCGGCGATGCTGCCGCTCTACGACCGCCTGAAGATGGACCGGCGCGTGCTCGCCGCGGCGGTATCGATGGCGGCCGGCATCAATTTCCTGCCATGGACGGGGCCGATGATTCGCGCGTCCGCGTCGCTGCATCTGCCGATCTCGGCGTTGTTCAATCCGCTTATTCCGGTGCAGGCGATCGGCCTCGTATTTGTGTTCTCGATGGCGTACTGGCTCGGGCGGCGCGAGGAAAAGCGCCTCGGTCTCAACGCTGCGAGCGGTTCCGTGCCGATGCCCCAACGCGAACTGACGCCGGAACAACAGGCGCTGCGCCGCCCGCGAAACTTCTGGTTCAACATCGTGCTGACGCTCGTCGTGCTCGGCACGATGGTCGTGATGGGCGAGAAGATTCCGCCGGCGATCATGTTCATGGTGGGCCTGTGCATCGCATTGATGGTCAACTATCCGAATGTGGACATGCAGCGCAAACGGATCGACGCGCATGCGCGCGCCGCGCTGATGATGGCCGGCATCCTGCTCGCGGCCGGCGTGTTCACCGGCGTGATGCAGGGCAGCGGCATGCTGAAGGCGATGGCGCAGGCGGCCGTCGGCTTCGTGCCGCCGGCGATGGCGAGTCATATTCCGATCGTGCTCGGCCTGCTGTCGATGCCGCTCAGCATGCTGTTCGATCCCGATTCGTTTTATTTCGGTGTACTGCCGGTGATCGCCGAAGTGGCCGGCCAGCTCGGGGTGCCCGCGGTGCACGTCGGTCAGGCCGCGTTGCTTGGACAAATGACCACCGGTTTTCCGGTCAGTCCGCTCACGCCCGCGACGTTCCTCGTGGTCGGGCTGTGCGGTATCGATCTGGCCGATCATCAACGATTCACGTTTCCCCTGCTGTTCGGCGCGTCGGTCGTGATGACGATCGCGTGCGTCGTGCTCGGGATCTTTCCACTGTGAGCTTCACTGAAGGAACGGGAGCACCATGACAGCCACTGAACCTCGACGCGTCGTGCGCATCGGCGCGGGCGCGGGCTATTCGGGCGACCGCATCGAACCCGCGCTCGAACTCGCGGAACACGGCCAGCTCGACTATCTCGTGTTCGAATGCCTCGCCGAACGCACGATCGCGATCGCGCAGCAGGCGCGCAGCAAGGACCCGGAACTCGGCTACGACCCGCTGCTCGAAGCGCGCATGCGCGCGGTGCTGCCCGTCGCGGCGCGCAACGGCGTGCGTATCGTGTCGAACATGGGCGCGGCCAATCCGCTCGCGGCAGCGCGCCGGACCGCGCAGATCGCGCGCGAGTTGGGTCTCGGCGGCCTGAGGATTGCCGCAGTCACCGGCGACGACGTGCTCGACGTCGTGCGCGCGGGCGACTTCCATTTCGTCGAATCGGGCGAGGCGGTGGCCGCGTACGCGGACCGGCTGATATCGGCCAATGCGTACCTCGGCGCGAGCGGCATCGTCGAGGCGCTCGCGGCCGGCGCGCAGATCGTGCTGACCGGGCGCGCCGCTGATCCGTCGCTGTTCGTCGCGCCGCTGATCCACGAATTCGGCTGGCGCATGGACGACTGGCCGATGCTCGGCCAGGCGACGGTAATCGGCCATCTGCTCGAATGCGCGGGGCAGATCACCGGCGGCTATTTCGCGGACCCCGGTTTCAAGGACGTGCCGAATCTCGCGCGGCTCGGCTTTCCGATCGCCGAAGTTGCGCGGGACGGTTCAGTGGTGATCACGAAGCTCGCGCAAAGTGGCGGGCTCGTGACCGAGGCGACCTGCAAGGAGCAGTTGCTCTACGAGATCCACGATCCGCGTCGTTATCTGCAGCCCGACGTGGTCGCCGATTTCTCGCAGGTGCGCGTCGAGCAGGAAGCCGTGGACCGTGTGCGCGTCACCGGCGGTGGCGGCACGGAGCGCACCGCGACGTTGAAAGTGTCGGTTGCGTATTTCGACGGCTATATCGGCGAGGGGCAGATTTCGTACGGCGGACCCGGCGCGCTTGCGCGGGCGCGGCTCGCGCTCGATATCGTGCGCGAGCGTCTCGCGCTGAGCGGCGTGCAGACGCGCGAGTTGCGCTTCGATCTGATCGGCGTGAACGCACTGCATGGTGACGCGGTGGCGGCCGGTCATGGCGAGCCGTACGAAGTGCGCGCCCGGGTGGCGGGACGCACGGCGTCGTTCGCGCAGGCGCTGCGCATCGGCAACGAGGTCGAGACGCTGTACACGAACGGACCGGCGGGCGGCGGCGGCGTGACGAAGGCGGCGCGCGAGGTGGTCGCGGTGCAATCGGTGCTGCTGCCGCGCGAGTATGCGGCGCCGGCTTTCTCGCTGATGGAGGCTTGAGATGAAACTACGAGAACTGGCCCACTCGCGCACCGGCGACAAGGGCAATACGCTCAATATCTCGGTGATCTGCTACGACGCGCTGCATTACGAGCGGTTGCGCGATGTGCTGACGCCCGAGCGCGTCAAGACGCATCTGCGCGATGTGGTGCGCGGCGAGGTGGTGCGCCATGAGTTGCCGGGCCTTGCCGCATTCAACTTCGTGCTCGGCGACGCGCTCGGCGGCGGCGTTACGCGTTCGCTCGCGCTCGACGCGCATGGCAAATCGCTGAGCTCGGCGTTAATGGATCTCGACGTGGGGCAGTGAGGGCATTGCCGGCGGCGTGTCGTGTTGCGGGGCGGCCGCTCAGCCCCGCATGTGATCACACGCCAGCCTTCGTCAGGTCATGCGCGCGGCGCAGTCGCTCGCGGCTGTTGCTCAGATGCATGCGCATCGCGGCGCGCGCGTCGTCGGCATCCTGACGCTCGATCGCGCGATAGATCATCAGATGCTCGCCGAGCACGCTGCGCAACACCTCGATATGGTCTAGCTCCGCGATCTCCGCCGAACCGAGCCGGGTGCGCGGGCTGACCGAGCGGCCGAGCTGGCTCAGCACGTCGAAGAAATAGCGGTTGCCGCTCGCGCGCGCGATCTGCAAATGGAACTCGATGTCGTGTGCGAGCGTGTCGGTGCTGCCGCGCTCGAGCTCCGACTCGAATCGATCGAGCGCAGTGCGGATCTGCTTCAGGTTCCGCTCGGTGCGCCGCGATGCCGCGAGCGCGGCCGCGGCCGCTTCGACGTCGATCCGGAACTCGATGATCGCCATCACGTCGAGCATGCTGGTGAGATCGGCGGCGGGAAGCTGCATCGGCTTTTCGGCGGCGGGCGCGAGCACGAACGTGCCAATGCCATGGCGCGTCTCGACGATCCTCTCTGCCTGCAGACGCGAAATCGCCTCGCGGACCACGGAGCGGCTCACGGACAGCTGCTTCATCATCGCGACTTCGGTGGGGATGCGGTCGCCTGGCCTCAGCGCCCCGCGGCGAATCTCATCGGAAAGGGTGGCCACCACCTTTTCAGTTAGGCTGCTCATTTTTGTGGCTGGTTGACTGATCCTGCAAAGTATCGCACAGGACTGTACTCGATTCTGCCGGGTTCGGCGCAAACGCATGGGCTGCTGACGACAGTCTGCAAATTGGAGACATCAGACGTCTTAGTTCGAGGCGGATTCCGGGTTGGTCAACAGGGCTCTGAACCTTTGAAGCTGCCGTTGTTTCGAGGCGATCACGCTGGAACCACAGGGTAAACACCCCATTGGATTTGACAAAAGTAACGCGGTAGACTGTCGTCAGACAACATATCAGGCGTAGAGCAGGGTCTTGCACCCACCGGGTGCGCCGCGCTGCGTTCCACCGGGCCTCGTGGCCGACAGGGAGACACAACTTGACATCAGTTCTGACCACCGCGCTCGACCCGCTGGAATCGGCGGTCGCGAAGGTGAAGCGCAACGTGTTGCCGCTTTTCCTGATCATGTTCATCGCGAACTATATCGACCGCGTGAACATCGGCTTCGTCAACGCGCACATGAAGGCCGATCTCGGCATCGGCGCGGCCGCCTACGGGCTCGGCAGCGGGCTGTTCTTCATCGGCTACGCGCTGTTCGAAGTGCCGTCGAACGTGCTGATGCAGAAGTTCGGCGCGCGCGCCTGGCTCACGCGCATCATGGGCACGTGGGGGCTGGTGGCGGGCGCAATGGCGTTCGTCTGGAACGACACGTCGTTTTACGTGCTGCGGTTCCTGCTCGGCGTCGCCGAGGCGGGCTTCTTTCCCGGCGTCGTCTTTTACTTCACGCAGTGGCTGCCGCAAAAGGAACGCGGCAAGGCGATGGCGATCTTTCTGTCGGGCTCGGCGCTCGCGTCGGTGCTGTCCGGTCCCATCACCGGCTCGCTGCTGTCGATTCGCGGCCTCGGTCTGCAAGGCTGGCAGTGGATGTTCCTGATCGAAGGCGCGTTCTCGATCGCGCTGTGCGTCGTCAGCTGGTTGCTGTTGAAGTCGCGCATCCGCGACGCGCACTGGCTCACGGCCGAAGAACAGCGTGTGCTCGAACAATCGATCGCGGCCGAACAGGGCGAGCGCGAAGCGCAAGGCGGCGCGCATCTGCCGACGGTGAAGCTGCTGAAGGACCCGCAAATCGCGCTGTTCTGCTTCCTGTACTTCGCGATCCAACTGACCATCTACGCGGCCACTTTCTGGCTGCCGACCATCATCCGCAAGATGGGCGGCCTTTCCGACTTCGAGGTCGGCATGTTCAACGCGATTCCGTGGCTGATCTCGATGGTCGCGATGTACGGCTTCGCGGTCGTATCGGCGAAGTGGCGACATCAGCAGGGCTGGCTCGCGGTCGCGCTCGTCATCGCGGCGGTCGGTCTGTTCGCGTCGACGTCGGGCAACCCGGTGTTCTCGTTCGTCGCAATCTGCTTCTCGGCGATCGGCTTCAAGGCGGCGTCGTCGCTGTTCTGGCCGATTCCGCAGGGCTACCTCGATGCGCGCGTCGCCGCCGGCGTGCTCGCGCTGATCAATTCGCTCGGCAACCTCGGCGGCTTCTTCGCGCCGGCCACCTTCGGCTATCTGCAGCAACACACGGGCTCGATCACGGGCGGGTTGTACGGTCTCGGCGTCGCGTCGCTGCTCGCGGCGGCGGCCGGCTTCCTGACGCGCAACAAGCCCGGCAATCGCGAACCGTTGCCCGATTCGTTGCACGGCAACACGCATTGACTACACTGACGGCTCGTATGCGGCCGTCGATTTTTCTGTATTCGAGTTCTCATCCGGTCCGGTCGAACACGCACGCAGCGCGCGGCGGCTTCCGCCGGCCGGCCTACTTCATCACACAGGTGCTTTTCCCATGTCCACCAAACCTACCGAATCGAACGCCACGCCGGTCGTCACCGAACTGCGCGTCGTGCCCGTCGCCGGTCGCGACAGCATGCTGATGAATCTGAGCGGCGCGCATGGTCCGTTCTTCACGCGCAACATCGTGATTCTGCGCGACAGCGCGGGCCATACCGGCGTGGGCGAAGTGCCGGGCGGCGAGAACATCCGCAAGACGATCGACGACGCGCGGCCGTTCGTGGTCGGTCAGTCGATCGGCAATCTGCAGGCGATCCTGAACAAGGTGCGCACGCAGTTCGCCGATCGCGACGCTGGGGGGCGTGGCCTGCAGACCTTCGACCTGCGCACGACGATTCACGCGGTGACCGCGCTCGAAGCCGCGCTGCTCGACCTGCTCGGGCAGCATCTCGGCGTGCCGGTCGCGGCACTGCTCGGCGAAGGCCAGCAGCGCGACGAAGTGGAAATGCTCGGCTACCTGTTCTATATCGGCGATCGCAACAAGACCGATCTGCCGTACGCGAACAACGCCGGCGCGCGTGACGACTGGGAGCGCGTGCGCACCGAGAAAGCGCTGACGCCGGAGACGGTCGTGCGTCTTGCCGAGGCCGCGAAGGCGCGCTATGGCTTCAACGACTTCAAGCTGAAGGGCGGCGTGCTGCCAGGCGACGCCGAGATCGAAGCGGTCACGGCACTCGCCGAGCGCTTCCCCGAAGCGCGCGTGACGCTCGACCCGAACGGCGCATGGTCGCTCGCGGAAGCGGTGCGCTTGTGCCGTGACAAGCACGACGTTCTCGCCTACGCGGAAGATCCATGCGGCGCGGAGAACGGCTATTCGGGCCGCGAAGTGATGGCCGAGTTCCGTCGCGCGACCGGCCTGCCGACGGCGACCAACATGATCGCGACCGACTGGCGTCAGATGGGTCACGCCATCCAGCTGCAATCGGTCGATATTCCGCTCGCCGATCCGCATTTCTGGACCATGCAGGGCTCGGTGCGCGTCGCGCAGATGTGCAACGACTGGGGCCTCACGTGGGGTTCGCATTCGAACAACCACTTCGACATTTCGCTCGCGATGTTCACGCACGTCGCGGCCGCGGCGCCGGGCAAGATCACCGCGATCGATACGCACTGGATCTGGCAGGATGGTCAGTTCCTGACGCACGATCCGCTGCAGATCGTCGGCGGTAAGGTCAAGGTGCCGCAGAAGCCGGGGCTCGGCATCGAACTCGATATGGATGCGCTCGAGAAGGCGCACGCGATGTATCAGCAGCACGGCCTCGGCGCGCGCGACGACGGCATTGCCATGCAATATCTGATTCCGAACTGGAAGTTCGACAACAAGCGGCCGTGTCTCGTGCGTTAAGGACGATTTAACTCAATCAAAAAGCCTGGCGGGCTGCACGAAAGATGCGGTTCACCAGGCTTTTTTGTTTCCTTTTGCATTGCACGGTGCGAGATAGCCGCACCGCGGATGTCGGCGGCCATCATCGGGCCACTTGTCAGCTCTTGCGAAACACCACATGCGAAATCCGCTGCACCAGCAGCGCGGCCGCGAGCGATGCCACCGCCGTCAGCCACACACCGATATGAATCGACTGCACGAGCGCGTCGCGTGCGCTATCGATCAGCGCGAGCGTATTGAGTCCCGAGGCCTTCATATCCGCGATCAACTGTGTGCGCGACGCGTCGTCGATCAGGATGCGCAGATCGACGAAACGCGGCCGCCATTGCGATGAGGCCGGCTCTCCGAGCACGCTCATGGTGCGCGTGACGACATTGCGATAGTGATGCTGCACGACAGTCGCGACGATGCTGGTGCCGAGCATGCCCCCGACCATGCGCGTCGATTGCAATAGCGCGGTCGTGATGCCGAAGCGCTCGCGTCCGGCGATCTCCTGGCCGAACACGTTCAGGTTGTTCAGGATGAAGCCGAGGCCGATGCCGACCGCGCCCATCGGCAGCACGATGCGCCAGTGCGGCGTGTCCGGATTGGCGAACGCGAGCGCGATCGACGCGAACATCAGCAGCGCGAAACCGATCGTCAGAATGCGCGTGGGCTTCTTCATGTGAATCACGATGCGCGTGTTCACCACACTGCCGAGCGCGATGCACGCGGCGATCGGCGTCGCGAGCAGGCCGGCCTGCTGCGGTGAGAGACCGAAGCCGCCTTGCAGCAGCAAAGGCGCGAAGAAGATCAGCGAGAACATCACGAACCCGGACAGCATGCCGAGCGTGAATAGCGTGACGAGTTGCGCGTCCTTGAACAGATCGAGAGGAACGATCGGATGCGTGGCGCGCTTTTCGCACCTGAAGAGTGCGATCGCGCCGGCGATCACGCACGCGCCGAGCACGAGATTGCCCACGGTGAGGCCGTGCTTCGGCACCGCTTCGATAAACGCCTGCAAGCCGCCGAGCACGCCCGCGACGAGCCCCGCGCCGAGCCAGTCGATCTTTACTTCGCCGTCATGCGGCCGCCGGAAATTCGGCAGATGCATCCAGATGAAATAGAGCGCCGCCGCGCCCACCGGCAGATTGACGAGAAACGTCGAGCGCCAGCCGAGGTGCTCGCTCATCCAGCCGCCGAGCGACGGGCCGGCCGCCGTGCCGATGCCGTAGGCCGCGGCCAGCACGACCTGCCAGCGCACGCGGGTGCGCGGGTCGGGGAACAGATCGGGAATCGACGCGAACGCGGTGCCGACCATCATGCCGCCGCCAATGCCTTGCAGTCCGCGCGCGATCGCGAGAAACAGCATGCTGTTGGCGAGGCCGCACAACACGGACGCGACCGTGAACGTGATCACCGCGGCGATCACGAAGCGCTTGCGGCCGAAGTAGTCGCCGAGCCGCCCGAACACCGGCACCGTGACGACCGAGGCGAGCAGGTACGCGCTTGCGATCCACGCAAAATATTCGAAGCCGTGCAGCTCGGCGACGATCGACGGCAGCGCGGTGCTGACGACGGTCTGGTCGAGCGCGACCAGCATGTTGACGAGGCCGATGCCGAGCATCGCGTAAAGCGCGTGGCGAAACGGCAGGGCGGGGGCGGCGGCGGAACTGGCGGGGGCGGTGGAATTCACGGATCGGGCAGAAGGCGGTTCGGGGTGGACGCTGCACGGCGGATCGCGGTCAGGCTGCCGGCGATTGTACGCAAGTTGTCTGACGTCTTGAGGATTATACGGGTTTCCCCTGGTCAAAAGAATTCGTCGCGCGAAATACCACACGGCGCGGGAAAAAGGTGGTGCCCCGGGCACGGCGCCGCACACGGGCCGCGGCGACTCCTGCATCGCCGTCCTCCAGTCGCGGACGCTGGCGCGCGCTTGCATCGTAGGGATGTGCGCGAGCGTACTGGACGGTGCGCACGGGTTCGCCCGAACGTGGTAAGTTCGCTCGCGGAATATCCGATCGATGTGTTCGAGGAGGAACTCATCCTGCGTCACGCCATGGCTTGCCTGCTGAACACAGTCCGCGAAGCCTTGACGATCAGCGTCGGCGTGAGAGCGGCTTGGGGAGGTGGCGCGCTTCTGCTCTATGCGCACGGCGCAGCCGCCGTCACCGACACCGACATCGATACCGGCACGGGCGCCGCCTCAGGAATCAACCCCGGCTTCGTCTCGCTGTATGGCGTGATCGATACGAGCGTCGAAATCACCGACCCCGGTTCGGGCTGGGTCGCGCGCATGGACTCCGGCGCGTATCGCGGCTCGCGGGTCGGGCTGCATGGCGCGGAGCCGCTCGGGGGCGGCAACGCGATCGTGTTCACGCTCGAAAACGGCTTCAGCTCGACCGACGGCAGCTTGCAGGTGCCCGGCTCGATCTTCAATCGTCAGGCATGGATCGGCGCGAGCGGCAGCTGGGGCGAACTGCGCGTCGGCCGTCAGTATTCGCCGATCTATATCCCGTTCAAGGGCGATCTCGACGCGTTCGGCGCCGGCACGATCGCCTCGGGGCTCAACAATCTGTCGAAGATCACGCCGTATGCGAACAACGCGGTTGCGTATCTGTCGCCGCGCATTGCCGGCTTCAGTGCGACGCTGATGATGGCGATGCGCGATCCGTCCGAGGCCGACGGCAACGGCATCGACGGTTATTACGTGAGCGCGTCGTATCGGCTCGACCACCTGCATCTGCTGTACGCGCGCCAGCAGACGCACGGTGCCGGCGCGCTGCGCGCGAACCTCGGCGGCGCGAACTACGCCTTCGGCAAGCTGCGCGTGTGGCTGTCCTTTTTCAACGGCGATGGCGGCACACCGGTCTATCACGGCGCGGGCGGCTCGCTGTCGGCGCAGTACAGTTTTTCGACCAATGCGCGTGCCTCGCTCGGCTATGCGCACGTGCGCGACTACACGACGCCTGGCGGCAGCGCGGACCAGTTCAGCGCGGCATTCGAATACAGCATGTCGCCGACGCTGCTGCTGTATTTCAGCGCCGCCTATCTCGCGAATCACGACGACTCGCGCTTCACGCTGCGCGGCGTCAACGTGACCGGGCTGCCCGTTGCCTATCCGGGCGCGCCGGTCGCGGGCGTCCAATTCGGTGTGATAGAGCGGTTCTAGCGCGAATGGCACTTACTTAAGCCCGTGGAGCGTGCCCATATTTTTGGACGCGCTCACGTGCGATGTGACGAGGCTCTTTCAGCCATGGGTAGGACTTCGGTCTTCGTTTGCGCATTCGTGGTTCGATGCGACCGGGGCGACTCCCAACGCAAGACTGCGTGATCAGGTTGAACAGGAGACTCTGGTTGTGAGTTGCCGTCAGACCTCTGGCCAGCCATTCAGTCCATAACTGCACCGTGTGTTTGAAACTCAGTGTTCTCGGGTCAGTGGCATGGTGACTGGCGGCCTGAGCCATCAGCAGCCGAATCACGTTGTAGGCCAGCAGATGGACCCAGATCTCCTTTTCGTTCATGTGGGCAGTCTGGCAATGCAGCACATCCATGCCCATCGTCGTCTTGATGTTACGTAGATCCAGTTCCACGTTCCAGCGCCTGGCGTACAACTGCGAGAGGTCCTGTTTGCTGGTCTTGCGTGCATCAAGCATCGTGGTGACCAGCACCCGGTGATGCAGCCTGGACTCGCGCACCATCAGTTCATCGGGGAAGGCCTGGTACTGCTCATGCGTCATCCAGTCGGGACGCTGCCGGGGTTTGGGCCACGTCACAATGTGATCGCGCGTGCCCAGGGACCGGCCTCGCCGAAAGTCGGTGCGGCGTGCCCCATGCTGTTCCATCACGACGTCCACCCCGGCGGCGATCATTG